>NZ_CM001514.1:1170422-1502918 GCF_000263715.2 Pseudomonas synxantha BG33R | reverse complement strand
AGGTAGCTGTGCCTGGGCCGAGGTCAGTAGGATCCATCTTCACTCCATCGGTATAGGTTGGCCGTTGTCGGCCTTGCAATTGAATCGGCTCACACAGCACTCCCAGCTCGGAGCAATGGGTGTGGTGGAGCCGAAAACTGGAAAGGCCCGCGGATTGCGGACCGTTAGTTAGCTTTAGCGAAGCTGCGAAATTTGGGCTTCGAGCGCCGATATCCTGGCGCTCATAACGGAATCGGCGGCTATACGCGCCGTACATTCCTGTGTGATGAGTGCTTTCGTGACCGAGGCATCATCGACGAAGCCCTGGCGGATGTAGGTCACACCGTCCACTACGATGAATGGCTTTAGCTCTTGGACATCACGCAGATCAGGAAGATTGTCCAGAACGACTCGGGGTGAACCGTTTGTACTGATTACCAGCTTTCCGTCTTTGATGACCGTATTCGATCGCTCTTCCGGCAAGCCGTTGATCTCGAAGGTGCCGGTGGCCTGGTCAAGCTTCCAACCGGAAACGCCCGGCACGTAGTTTTTGGATTGAATAGAGCCGGACATTTGCTGTGCCTCACAACGAGAAAAGCCCCTGCATGTACAGAGGCCCTGAATAGGTCCCTCATCAGCGTGACAAGTCAGAGGCTCTGAGGGCTTGGGGAAACTTAGGCAATAAAAAACCCGGCGCAGTGGCCGGGTTCTTGTTAGTCAGTCCTACACACGCAGGAATGACAGGATGGGTGAATAATGCGACATGGCGACATGATATTGCAAGCCCTTTTGAGGGACTATTTCATGCCGCCTCGCTTTCCAGCACTCCAACCGCTTCAAGCATGTGCTGCGCCTCTACCAGAGCCTCGTTCACAAGCGACTCCAAACCCTCCTTGATCGCCTTGTTCCAGCGCTGGTAGGTTCGCTCTGTCAGCCCCTGGGCATCCCAATTCGTCATGTCGTAGTTCGACTCGGCCAGGACGATCATCTCACCCGGCTTCGACTCGGCGACAGACCTGGCGTGTTTGTTGGCGCGGGCTATATCGGCGTCCGCCGCCTTGTTGCGCCAATCCCACTGGCCATCCTCCTTGTTTTCCCGGTGCTTTGGCGCCTTGACCTCGACCACGGCGCGCTGGACACCCTTCGACTGCTGCGGTACCGCCCAGACCAGCACGGCCTGCTGGGTGAATCGCAGCGGCGCCGGCGTAGGCACAACCGCGACCAGGCGGCCGATTGAATCGATTTTGCGCCCGCGGTGGGTGCTGTACTTGGCAACCAGTGCATTCCAATGGCGCGGGGCGAGCTGGGCGTGCAGCAGCTTGTGAACGATGCAGTCGGCGAGCAGTGCCGCGTCCTTGCCGGTGATCTCGCCTTTGAGCTTGCTGGTCTGAACCCGAGGCTCGACATTGCAGCCGCCAGCGCTGTTGATGGTTTCCGCTGCCAGAGCACGGACGACTGCTGAAATGACGTTTTGATAGTTCATGCTGCAGCCCTCTTCAGTTCTCTGGTCTTTGCCCGGTATTCGGCCTTGATGATCTTGATGTCTTCCATGTCTCTAGGCCCTCAAGTGCGGCAAGTCATGAGCTACCAAGTAATCGTTGCGCGCTTTAACTGCTTCCTTGATTTCCTTGAAGCGGCCGAGGTGTATTTGCTTTCTCTGCCACTGGACCTTTGCTGACCACTTGCCTCGATCCCAAGAAACCCCGACATGGCCGCTGGTGTTCTTATCGGTCAGACGACGATTTGCCGCCTGCACGTTGTAATCGGCGTACCGGCAGTTCCCCGGCTCATACCCCTTCGAGGAATCGATTCGGTCAAGAGTCAGCTCATCGGTGTAGCCATTGGCGAGCGACCACTGCATGAATGGCTCAAAGCTCATCCACTTATCGCAAAGGGTGACACCCTCGTACTTCTGTACCTCGGCTCCCTTTGGGCTTAGGCATCGCCGTTTCATGTTTGACCAAGTCACATGCAGCCGGCTGTTTCTGTTGTTGAGCCCGTGGGTTGAGCGCTTCTGTCCGCCACGCTTGTTAGCGCAAGGGATGCAAAGCCCGGTCATGACCTTTGCCCGATCCGTCCGCGTTTCAAACTCGCCGCGGCAGTCGCGGCACTGAAATACGCCGATAGATCTACGGCCGCCGTGGCGGACTTCAGTGAATTTTCGTAAAAGAATCACATCGCTGCACATAAACCGGCATCCTCGTATCGCTTTTCAAGACGCTTTGCTTTCTTTGTGAACACCGCCTTCAAGCGCTTCAAGTACGGGATTTCATGGCGGACCAGTCCCTGATTGCACTCCAGCCACGCCACCTTTTCCGCTCCGATCTTCTCCACCAGGCGTGGTCGGTAAACCATGATGTTTCCGCTCAGGTGGGCATTGCATTGGGAGCAAGACTTGTTCATGTTCCAGAGGTTGAAGCGCAGGTGTGCTGCGGCGCCGACGCTGCGGAAGTGCGAGCAGTGCCATTGACCACCCCAGCTCGCCGGTTTGTCGCAACTGATACAGCCGAGACGCACATCGCGCAGGCGGACGTAGCGGTTTATGGCGGCCTGGGCCTCCTTGGCGTAATCACCGCGACTTTTCAGGGCCTCTTTTCGGACCTTGATGTCCTTGCGCTCGATCTCGGCCAGAGCCTTACGCGCCTTCGGCTCATGCCTGGGCGCGTCGATCATCGCGCAGGTTGGACTGCATACCGCCTGGCCCATGCGCGAAGGCACGAATGAGGCCCTGCAGGTAGCAACGCGGCATTTCTTGGGCTTGGCCGGCTTCCGTTCGATGGTCATAGTGCTTTCCTCGCGGCCCGTTCAACTTGGGCCTTTCGGTCCCTGCGCTTAAGCTCAAACTCTTCCACCGAGCGCTTGCGGCGATGGTCCAGCACCACGCCGGCGATAATCGACAGGACAAGGATGGCCCCGTAAACGTCTACGTAATCCATCAGTATCTGCCTCCCCAGTTGTCCTTCTGTGTCCAGCGCACGCCATGCTCGGCGCCAAATGCCATAACCCACTCAATCAACTCGCCGCACTGCTTCACGTTGAGCTTGCTGGTGCGTTCGTAGATGACGTCGAACCCGTTGCCATCGACCGCCGGGATCATCTGCGGTTGATCGCCCGACTCGCGCAGCCAGGCGGCGGTGAGGAGGCGTTTCCAGATCAGGACGTCCCACTTCTTCCCTGCGTGCTCTACCTGGGCGGCGATATCGGACAGGGCCGCGTGTAGGGCCTTGTTTTGCTCCCCGCTGCGGTCCACGTCGGTGATGGCCAACTTCTTGGGCCTGGCCAGGTCCAATCCGGCGATGTAGCCCATGGCCCTGGTGCGGTCTGATTCATTGCGGATCTGGAGATTGGTCATGGCCGCTTCTCCAGGCTTTCGAGGTAGAACACCAGGGCACCACCGATCAGCAGGCCCAGTACGAATACGCCGAAGGTGGTCATGACTGCTCTCCATTGCCCATGGCGGCGTCGAGCTGGCGGTCAAACTCGGCGTCGAATTCATCCTGAGTGTCCTCAATCTGCGCCAGGGTCATTGCTCGCATACGGCGAAAACGATCCGCATCCTTGCGCAGCGCCTCGCACTCAGCCTTCAACTCAGCATTCACCCGCTCGTAGGCTTCGTAGCCGGTCTTGAGGCCGGCGACTTCGGCGCGGAGTTGCTCCACCAATCGCTTGGAGTGGCGAGCCAATCGGAATGGGCAGTCCAGCTCGGCCTTGAGCCGGTCAACCTCGGCGTACATATGCTTTGTGCCCATGCGTCGCCCTTCGTCATATCCTGATTGCCAGCTATTGGCATCTGACTGGAAAGTCTCCACCTGCGCGTTAAGGGTTTTGTTCTCGGCGATCAGGGCCAGAATGGTGGCGGGAGTCGCGGCGCCAAAAAATGCCGTAACAGAATCAATCTCGGCCTGATTCGGGCCGCACTCGCTGCTGATCGCTATATCGACTGCAACATCGCCGTTCACTGCGTTTGCAGCCTCGGCAACCCGCTCCAATTCGCTGTAGTCGCTCATACCGCCTCCTGGTAATGCGTGTGGTGGGCACGCTTCTGTATGCCGTCGGCCATTACGATTCGCTTGTCGGCACCACGGGTGAGCCTGACGATCTCGTTGTTCTTGCTGGAGACCAGGAAGCCTTCGTCGCGTAGCTGCTGGACTGTTTGGGTTTGGGCTGGGGTCATGGCCGTTGCTCCTGAACCTTGCGATCGACACAGGCCACCCATGCGGATGAGCCACGCTCGTTTGTTTTCGCGCACACTTGAGCAAGGCTCGGGGCCGGCGCTATCAAATACCCAAAAAGGACGACCACAGCGAAGAAGAGCAGCGCGATAGCGGCGCCTTGCAACACGGCCCATATACGTCTCATCGCGATACCCTCTTCGCTTCACGCTCGGAGTCGTCTTTTCGAATTGCGCGGGTCATCGTGAAAAGGCAGTACCCAAAGGCAATTGCGATGGGAGAGAAAAGGATCCAGCCGTTCAATACCCAAGCCTTGCGCCAGGCCAAAGAACCGAGTGGCGCGCCCTCATAAATCCAAGGGCCGATCCAGATCGTATTGAGCGGACCCCAAATGATTGTGATGAACAGGAGCATCACAAGCATCGTGATGACGCAGCGAATCCCAGCTTTGTCGATGTGATCTTTCATCAAAAGCCCTCCTTGCCGCGCTGTGATTCCCAATCGAACGGAACAACGATCAGCCCGCCCTCCCGCAACCGGTCGACGCAGCGGTCGCCCATGGCTCGGCCCAGGTCATTCGCTTCCAGGTTGGATATGATCACCGTCGGCGCCTCGCGCTCGTACCGGCCGTTGATGATTGCGAACAGGGTGGTCAGCTCGAAGTCGCTCGGCTGCTCCTTGCTCACGCCGATCTCGTCCAGCACCAGCAGGTCGGGATTGATCAGGCTGGCCAGGATGTCTCCCTCGGTGCGCTCGCTGTGTCGGTCGTACGTGCCACGGATGGCCTGCAGGACTGCCCCAACCGTGCGATACACCGCAGACCGGGAGGTCTTGTGCAGCAGCTCGTTGGCGATGGCCACGCCGAGGTGGGTCTTGCCGGTACCAGGCTTGCCGATCAGCACCATGCAGCGCCCTACTTCGCGGATCTGGTCGAACGTGGCGACGTAGTGGCGGCAGAACTTCAACGCCTTGCGCTGTTGGTCATGCTCGACTTGGTAGTTATCCAGCGTGCGAGTGAGGAAGCGTTTCGGGATCAACGCATCGCCCAACTTGCGAGCCAGGGCAATCCGCAGCTCGTAGGCCTTGTTCGCCTTCTCGCTGGCTTCACGCTCTTCTGCGATGGCACGCATGCATTCAGGGCAGCCGCCCTTCAGCTCACGGCCCAGCAGAACGGTGACCTTCTGGTCGAAGTTGCCGTGCTTTTCGCATTCCGCCGGCTGGGTGCGGATCGGTGGCGCGCCTTCAGGAAGCGCCACAACCTTCTCAGAGCGCATAGGAGCCGTCCTCACGCTGGATCAGGCCGATTGTGTAGTCGCGTTCAGCGAAACCGGTGTGGCGCGATTGTGGGAACGGGTGAACGTTGCTGGCGGGCTTCACCTCGTCTTCCCAGCGCTTGCCGTTAAGCCAGGTGGACGGGTGCGGGATGAATTGCCCACCATCCTTGGTCCAGGCTTGAGAGGCGCATTGTTTGGCTAAGCCCTGGGCGATCAGGTTGAACAGGTCGTCAGTGACCTTAAGTTTCTTCCAGGCCTTTTCGGCGGCTGCCTTGCCCTTTTTGTTCGGGTAGAGCTTCCAGAACTTTGGGAACAGGTCATCAGCCGCAGGCGAAGAGCTTTTAGTGTTCTTATCTGTATATGTATCTGTATCTGTATCTATATGGTTGACGTTTCGTTGCAACGGATCGTCAACGCCCGTTGAACGTTCGTTGAGTTCTTGTTGCTTTTTGAGGGCCTTTGCACGCGCCGATGCCTTCCCAGCGTTCGAAGCGGTAACCACTTTGCTGTTGACCGCCTCCAAATCAGCTTCGACACGGAACTGCACCCAGTGCGTTTCGGTGACGTGGAAGAACTCGCTCAACGTCTCGGCAACGGAAGCCCAACGGTCGTTGGGAATCCGCGCGACTGTAGCGAGGCGATCAATGCGAAGAGGCTTGCCCGTCTGCCAGTAGCTGAACAACAGCAGCATGTAGGCTCCATGCTCCTCAGCAGTCAGGTGAGTGGTGTCGGCCAGGTAGTCGGCGACGTAGAACTGCATGTAAGGGAGCGCAGCCATCATTGGGCCTCCAGTTTGTACTGAGCCCACAGGCCGGCCACCCAGGTGACACCCTTGGGAGTGAATTTGGTTTGGTTAAATGCGTGGCCGCTGTCGCTGGTGCCGGTCTTCACGTCGAAGCGGCCGGCGTGGATGTGCCCGCTGTAGGCCTGCCACTCCCCGCCCATGCGGTACATGATCTTCTTGTCGAGCAGGAACTCGCGAAAGCGGGCCTCATTGGCCCCCAGCAGCTTGGCTGTCTGGCGGAAGCCCTTCAGTCCCGTGGACTCGACGTACTTGTCTACGAACTCTGCTTTGGGCGCAGCAATGGCCAGGGCCTGATTGGCCTGATGCTGCAACTCAAACTGCTCAGCCCAGGCACGGGCGGCGGCGGCCGGATTAGAGAAGTCCGGAAGCGTCGCGATGACGCGTGCGCCTTCAAACCCTTTCAGCTTCTTCAGGACTGATCGACGTACAGCCTTCGACTCGCGCATACCGACCAGCATGCATTGATCAAGAGTCAGGTCATAAGTGGCGACTTGGTTGCCGTGGTGGGGGGTGAAATATTTTTGCACCCCCTCAAGCTCATCACCCAGCTCATCCTCAACACGAGACAGGAAGTGGTCATTACGAACTTTTGGCTCGCCAGCGAGAACCCGAGCGTCGTTGATCATTTCCCGGAGTTCAATGCTAGACATTGTCCGCGCCACGTTTTTCGATTGCAGAAAACGTGGCGCATTAATTCCAGCGGTATTGCTTTGTGATTCGATTTGCATATAATCCGCCTATCAAGTTGTTCAAAAGGCCGGGTCACTACCCCGGCTTTTTATTGCCTAAAATTTGGTCAGCCCCTATCGAGGCCCTTTTTGTGTTCCACCAGTGAAAGCAGAGGCGCTTTGCGCTTCATCTGCTCCAGCTGGGTCTGGAACGCGAGCGATCGACCTGCTTCCAGGTATTCATGCGTCGCGTATTCGAGACTCCATCCAAGCTCGGCACTTAACTGCCGAACCTCGTCCTGAGCCCCCTTCTCCAGCATGTCGAAGGTTCTTTCAGGCATTGGCCCTCCATAGGGCCTTTAGGCCGTCTTATCATTGGAACCAAGGTTCATTTCCCGGATCAGTTCCGCTGCGCCGAGGCGGCGCGCAACCATCGAAAGCTCATGCACATACGTAGCGAGCTGCATGCCTGCGCGCTTTGCCTCCATCCGCAAATAGCGGACGTCTTCGGGCTTGAACCGGGATTTGATTACTTCACTGCGTTTGTGGGATGGATCGTCATAGGCCATTGATGGGCTCCTTGGTGGCTGATGAATTTGTTTAAGCGGCAGAAAGTTCTGGCCAAATCTGTCGCCAGTCTTCCGGGCGCAGATCTCGCCTCGTGACCAAACCGGATGTGGCCGATTCAGTGCGCGCAGCAATTTCTGCTGATGCTGTTTTGTGCCCATAGGCAATAAGCCGGAGGTAAGCCCGAGTCGTACCGGTGCCTTCGACCTGTTCGTCTGTCGCCGTTTTTAGCCAGGCGAGCAGGCTTTGATTTTTGGTCCGCATGGGGAACCTCCTTCTGGATATGAGGATTATTACCCACAGGTAATCATCAAAGCAATACCCATGGGGAATTTACCTTTTGGTAACAGATGGTGATGATCCGCAAATGGATATTTCAGAGATTCGGAGAGCCAACCTTCAGTCGTTGATGAATGAAAGGTTTGGCGGAACAAAGGCACGAATAGCGGACGAGCTTGGTAAAAGCCCTAGCTATATAGCTCGCTGCTTGTCTTTGACTATTGCCCCAGAAAACCGGAAAAAAATTGGCGAGGAATTCGCCAGGCACATCGAGGATGTTTTGGATTTGCCTCGCTATGCGATGGACAGTCCATCCGGGCTGAAAGACAGCAACGGCACATCACAAGCGATCGACAGCTCAAAAATGGATGCCTTGAGAAACCTCAAAGGCAAAGTGACGCCTCGTAGCCTTGACGCTTTAAAGCGAATTGAAAAGGCTGCGCTAGCCGGACGCCTTAAAGAGGCGGACCTTGTATTACTTGAAGGGATTGCAGCCAGATTTGAACAGCTCAGCAAAGAATAGCCTTGAGCCTATAGGTCGTGCCGAGGTAACTACGATACTTGGGCGGATCGGCGAAGGTAATGACGGCGAAACCTACAAAGCAGAGATGCTTGACGCCGACGGCAACACGATCACCGGCTATGTCAAACTAAGTCTTGACCCTCGAAAGATAATTGCCGAGCTGACAACCTCCCAGGTCGGTAGGGCGCTTGGTATGAGAATACCAAGACCCTTCATTGTGCTGCTGGACACCTCTGATCTTACAGAAGAGTATCAATCCAGCTTTTCGAATAGAGGCACGATGGTCTGCTTTGCGAGTCAGCAGGCAAGCAACAGAAGCTACAGCCTGGAACGCGCTATGCGAAATCCTTCGCAAGCATTTAGTAAGGCCGTCGAAAAGCAATTCGATCTTGATGGGACTATTGCTCTTGACGAGCTGATTGCGAACGACGACCGAAATTTAGGGAATATCATCTACTCCCCTGGCCGTCAGGAATTCTGGCTGATAGATCATGGTCGTGCGCTGACGGGGAGTTGGTGGGAATTGTGGGGGCTGGACGATCCATCTGTAGAAGTCAGGAATCTTTTGGTCGACAATAGCGTCTCAGGATGGGACGAGTCAGTCAGAAACAGAATTTTGGAAAAAGCACATTCGGTGGTAAACAAATGTGCAGCGCTTTGTCTGGATGATCTGGACAAAGATGGACACTTTGCCAAAATTGATCCAGCCACGGACAGGCAGGAAATTATTGATTTCTTGCGCGGACGAATCCAACACACGGTACCCCTATTATGCAATCGTCTCCAGTTGGGGCATCTGTCTTTGATGCCGCAGAGGCCTTCCTAAGCGACAGCAGTAAGCGGAAGCTTGTAAGCGCTCGCTGGATGGCTGTGTTGCTGGAGCCAATTAGCTTCTCAGGCGAGCGGATTACCTCTGGCGTTGCGATCGTGCCTGATGACGGATCTGCGCCGCGCGTTATATGCACGCTCTCGGCTGAGCCTCTCGAAAAGGTTTTCGGCAGGTATGGGAAGCACTTAATGAATTTGGCAGGCAGCGTCAATTCCGAATTACAGGCTTTTCTCCTGACTGGCGGCGACCTTAGGTCTTGGCAGCCGGACATGAACGGCGTGCACAAGGGCAAGATCACGCCCACCAAGAACGTTTCTCTAGAGGCGATTCTCAAGTCCGCTCTCATGCACAGCTCCCTTTTCAGTGCGAAAGGAAATGATGCTAATGGCAGCGAGGGTACTGATCGCTCCCTAGCAAAGTTTCAGGAAACAATCCGGCAAATCGTTCTAGCGTCTCGCGAAGGCATGAAGGTCAGATTCAACCCGAGAATGGCACTATATGGTGGAAAAGCTCGAATTCCGATCTCTTATGTTGGTACGCACCTGGCGATCAATCTGACATCTCTTGATATGACCGTAACGTCGAACTCCCAGCAGCGCGATGCCGCGCACAGAAAAATAAATCAACTCCTGGCCTTGAGAGATATCGGCATAGGGCATTCAACTGACAAGCTGGTCCTTGGGCTTTGGACGCCTGATCGAAAGCTGACTGATCAGCAGGAAGACACCTTCAGTGCATACACTACCGAGCTGGAATTTGCGGCCGGGAAAGTGGGCGTTGATTACATACTTGCGGATGGATCAATCGGGGAGTCTGAGGCAGCCATGCCTTTTGCGAAGCTGATTCTCGCCGACGCATAAATATTGCTTCGCTCTAGCTGAAGTCAAAGCCCGCCTTGCGCGGGTTTTTTATTGCCAAAAAGATTACCCATAGGTATTGACTTGAATAGTTACCCACAGGTAATGTTCAATCCATCGAGTCACCCAACAGGAACTCGCCAGGGCCTCAAAGCCCGCCGCTCTTTAACAGCACGGGAACCTCGCAGATCGATCCCCAGCAATGGGCACAGCGCGAGCAATAAATTCGATCTCCAAGCCAGCTCTGGAACTGGCCGTGCTCACCAGATGTGAGTACGCGAAACCACGCAAGCCGGTCGGCGAAGAACACCGTCCACGAAATGTGTGACGCCGGCCAGAGATATGAATCGGGCGATGCGCGTGGTGGAGACAACAGATTTCCTCGATGACCTTGGCGACAGGGTCATCCGGAAAATCAACCCGGAGGGCAACACGATGGCCAGAAGCAAACGCAGCGACTACGCAAAAGTAAAAATCTGGATGCCCAACATGATCTCAGATGTTGAAGGAACGATTGCCGGCGTTGCGCTGGAGACGTTTTCGGCGATCGGCGACAAGTTCACTCGTGAACAGGTGCTGAAGCTTATGACCGAACGGCACGAAGCAATCCTTAAGCGCGAAGCTGAACGTAGTGCCGCATGAATCAGACAACCAGCGCCACGACAGCCTGTCGTTAACTGCCCGAGTGCCTCTCACTGAGTAGCCGCGACGGCCATAGAGTGAGACCGCATCGGACTGACACTTTGCACGGAGCCTGCCGTAACCACTCGGAAGCGTAGCCGTGATCACGGAGTGTCAGCCCGATGCGGACGAAGCAACACTCCTCGCAATGAGGCCACCTGCATCAAGTCGGCCATGTCGGGCAGCGCTTAGGCGCAAGGCAGCCATGGCACCGGACGCGTAACCGGAACCTTAACGAACCACCCCGGCCCGACTCCAGCAGAGTGACCGGGTACAGATGGCTCCCTGCTGATTCAGGTAGCCATCTGGTTTCACAAATGCCTCTAGCCCCCCTGGAGGTATTTGGAAGCCAAACACCGCCAATTGGAGGCGACCATGACTTACGAAGTAATAGTTGAAGGGTACGTCCTCCAGGTGGAGGTGACGTGGCTTGAGGAAGCTCTGCCAACCGAGTACCGGAATGGCAGCCGGGAAGTGGCGTTCAACGTGTTGTCCGGGACCATGTACGACGCCGACGGCATTCCCATGGACGTGTTCCAGATGGAGCTTTCGGTACTCGCCGAGAGTGACGAGTTTGTCCCGATGATTGAAAAGGCGCTGTGGTATGAGATTGACGCCCGCAAGCGCCGCTATGGGAGCCTAGCAGCATGAGCAGAGCAAACGTTATAGCCGTGGGCATGATCGACGCCCGCTTCGACTGCATCCGCAACGGTGACACCTCGGCTCAGTTGTTCGCCGAAACCAGCATGGCCATGGAAATGGCTTACGCCCTGGGCGCCATAGATGACGGTGCGTTCTCTCACTACAAGGAACGCTACAACCGGCTTTATCAGACCCAGGCCGAAGCGTTCCTTAACGATATCCGAGCGAGGGCTGGGCTATGAGCATCGAAGCCGGATCATTCGAAGAAGTCGTGGAAGCCCTGATTCGTCAGGGTTTCTTGTTTCTGGTAGACGTGAAATGGATCGAGCAGCCTTGCAAGTGTGCGGGCCGCTGGACTTGCAAGGTGGCGATGTGAGGGATATCGAACGCACTGAGGCGCTGGGCTGGAAAGGCGAAAGCGAAGCTCGCCGGGCTGACAACCGCGAAAAGAGCGCTGTCATCTTGGCGGAACGCGGCATTCAGTTCGAAGCCAAGAACATGGGCGCACACCTGATCGTCAGCCATGACGGCAAGGTGGCCGACTTCTGGCCCGGCACTGGCAAGTACATTCCTCGCGGCGGTGGTCGCCCAGGTCGTGGCGTGTTCAACCTGCTCAAGCACTTAGGTGTAAAGCCATGACCAGTTACCAAAGAGCCAAGCGCTACTGCTTCTGGCGCGGGTCTGCCATAGCACTCGCATTCTTTACGACCTGGATGCTGCTAAGCGCATACGCCGGGACGATCACTAAATAACTCCAATTCATAAAGCCGCCTGCATGGCGGAATGAATCCCCCATGTCTGCAAATCAAGTTGCCGTCACCATTGACGACATCAGCGAAGCCAATGCCCCAGTGATCTACGTGAAAGACGGCCTGAAGCCTTTCCTGCAAGCCGTGAAGGAAGAAGTCAGCTCGCAAGTGCCTGACCTGACCACCGCCAAAGGCCGCGACCGTATCGCCTCCCTGGCCGCCAAGGTTAGCAAGTCCAAGGTTGCCGTCGAGAAGCCGGGCCGCGAATACCTGCGCCGCCTAAAGGAAATGCCGAAGGTAGTCGAGGCCGAGCTGCGCGAGTTTGTCGACGCCATGGATGCCCTGCGTGATGAGACGCGAAAGCCGTTGAGCGACTGGGAAGCCGCCGAGCAGACCCGCAAAGATAAGCACGTCGATGCAGTGCAGGCCATCCATGACTTCTGTGTAGATCTGACGGACATCAGCGCATCCGTCCTACTGGAATCAATCACCTCAGTCGAAGCTGTCCAGATGGGTGACCACTGGGAAGAGTTCGAGACCGAAGCCGCCCGCGCCAAAGAATCAACCCTGGCAAAGCTGCGCGCCGCGCTGACCGTTCGCCAGAACCACGAAGCCGAGCTTGCAGCGATTGCACAGTTCAACGCAGAGAAGGCGGTGCGCGAACAGCAAGAGCGCGATGCAGAGATTGCCCGTGTTGCTGCTGAGCAGGCTCGTATCGAAGCAGAGCAGCGGGCACAGGCTGAACGTGATGCTGCAGCCCGACGAGAACAAGAACTGCTGGATCAGGCCGCAGCCACTCAGCGTGCCGCAGCACAAGCCGCACTGGACGCCGAGGCAGCCGCCGAACGCCAACGCCTGCAACTGGAACTGCAGGCCGAACAAGCGCGCACAGCAGCGGCACAGGCAGAAGCAAGCCGTGTTGCCGCCGAACAGCGCGCCGAGCAAGAGCGCCTTGCGGCCATTCGCCGCCAAGAGGAAGCCGTGGAGCAGGCGCGACTGGATGAGGTTGCCCGGGCGAACGCAGCGGCAGATGAAATCCTGCGCCAGCAGCAGGAGCGCCAGGCTGACGTAGCACACAAGTCGAAGATCCTGGGCGAGGCTAAGCAGGCCCTGATCGGCATGAACATCAGCGAAGAGCTGGCCAAGGCCATCGTCCTAAAGATTGCCCGCGGCGAAGTGCCGAACGTATCCATTCAATTCTGAGGTATCAAGCATGTCCACTGACATCATCATGCCGGAGTCGCGCCGACAGGTAGCCGCTCCGGCCGCAATGGACACCAGCATCATGGCTGTCATCAGTCGTGCGGCTTCCGATCCTTCCTGTGACATCAACAAGCTTGAACGCCTGATGGAAATGCACGAGCGCATGCAGGCGCACAGTGCAAAGCAGCTGTACGACGAAGCATTGGCACAGATGCAGGAGGAGATGCCCGTCATCGGCGAGCGAGGCGGGATTAAGGATAAAAACGGACGCATCCAGAGCACCTACGCGCTCTGGGAGGACGTAAACGAAATGATAAAACCTGTAATGGCGAAGCACGGGTTCGCCATTACCTTCCGAACGCCTCGTAACGATCGAGGCATTGAGGTTGAGGGTGTTCTCAGTCACCGCGCTGGGCACCGTGAGGTTACCTCAATTGTCCTGCCCGTGGATGCGACTGGCAGCAAAAACGGCGTACAGGCCGTGGCTTCCAGCGTCAGCTACGGAAAGCGCTATACCGCAGGACTGCTGCTGAACATCACGACCACTGGCGAAGATGATGACGGAAACGGCCCAGCCGCCCAGATCACGCCGCGCGTTACCTCTGCCCAGGCCACGCAGTTGGCGACCTTACTGGAAAAGTGCAGTGACAAGGCCAAGGAAGCATTTAAGAAGATCCATGGCGCACCGGCCTCCGTTGAGAAAGCGGTATTCGATCAGGTGCTGGGAATGCTCACCAAGTCAGCCGCACAAAACGCAGCGGCTCAGGAGAACACTGATGCAGATAATCACTGAGGTTGAGCAGGGTTCGCCGGAATGGCTTGCCCTGCGCCTGGGCATCGTCACTTGCTCCGAGCTGGAATGTCTGCTTACCAACGGCAAAGGCGAGGCCGGTTTCGGCGTTGGCGCCTTCACCTACATGAACACGCTGATCGGCGAACGCATCACCGGTGAAGCTGCAGACCCATTCATGGGTAACCGCCACACCGAGCGCGGACACGAGCTGGAGGGTGTGGCCCGCAAGCTGTACGAGCAGCGCGAGGAGGTCGAAACCAACCAGGTGGCAATCATCCTTAACCACGGCGCCGGCTATTCGCCTGACTCGCTGGTGGGCGCCAAGGGCCTGACCGAAATCAAAACCAAACTCCCGAAGTTCCAGGTTGAGGTGATCCTCTCCGGCGAGATCCCCAAGGAACACGTCGCCCAGTGCCAGGGCGGCCTGTGGGTCTCGGAACGCGAGTGGATCGACTTTGTTTGCTACTGGCCAGGCATGCCGCTGTTCATAAAGCGCGCCTACCGGGACGAAGCGCTGATCCGCAAACTCTCGGAGCGGGTGAAAACCTTCTACGAGATCCTCGAAGACCGCATGAACCAAGTATTGGGGATCGCAGCATGATCAGCATCCTACAGAACGAAGTAGAACGACTTCGGCCGGCATCGAAGGAGCTGAACTCCCTGACCGAGCAGTTTCTGGCGGCCGGCGGCAAGATCGAAGAAGGCCCCGCCAGCGGCTATATCCCGAAGCCCATCACGTACAGCAACAAGATGCCGCCGACGCCTAAGCCGTTTCTTCGGCGCCGGGTTGAAGCAGAGCCGCTTCCCTTTGCACCACTGGACGCCAGGAATGACAGGCGCGCCAAGCAAGCCGAACAGGCAAAGGCTTTGGCACCTACCCATACACAGACCGAAGTATCGTTTGCCCTGGGCATGACGAGCAAAACGCTGAAGGCTCTGGCTAAGGATTTCGGCTTTGAGTACAAGCGGTCCACGCACGGTGGCTATAACGGTCCGGACCGAAAAAAGTTTCTCGCCGAGCGCGATGCAACATTCGTTGAGCGAATCAAGGAGTTCAAGGCGCAGGGCATCACGCGGCGCCAAGTGTGCGGAAAGCTCGCAATATCATGCAAAACGCTGGATCGGATTCTGAAAGAGTACGAGATCGACTATCCCAAAGCTCGCCTGGGCTCCCGTTCATGCGCCGCATAGCCCGCACCCAGCAACGCAAACGTCAAACCTGGCTCGCACTGCCGGCCAGCGGAATAGAAGAGGTAGGCCATGGCCAAGACTGTTCAGGAACGATCAGCCAAAGCAGCGCAGAAACGGCTGGCGGTCGCCGAGAAGGAATTGCGGCACAAGGTCAGGCCGGGCATCGAGCAGGCCATAGAGCGTATCTGCGCCAGGGGCAAGACGCCGATCATCAGCGAGGTCTTGCAGATTGCCATCATGAAGATGGACTTGATGGACGACGACAAGTTGGCAGAGTTCTTGAGTTATCCGCGCCACGACATCGTGATTAGCGAAAACGTAGCGCGTGAATTTCACAATCAAAGCTTGAATGAGGCAAGGCGGGACCCGGGTGACGAGATTCTGTCGCCTAGTAACGGGGGGCTGGCGGATTTTGCTCCAGGAATTTAGCGCCTCTCTCGTAGGCCGCTTTTTCTGCTTCTTCGGCAGTCTCAAACTCTCCACGGCGAGTTGGCGGCACTTCACGCCCATTGGCCGACACTGCGATTATGTCCCAGCCGCCTGCGAGGTTGGCAGAGCTAACAACGACCCTGACTCCATGCTCATTTGAAGATTCTTTCATAAACATCTGACTTCTCCTTTATCCGGCTCCATGCCGGTCACCCGTAATACCCCATATCAACGAATCACGCCAGCCGGCCCCGCAGCAGATAGGCCGGCCAGGTCGCGCCACCGCGCCAGGTCAGCGATCAGCTTGAGCCCCAGGCGTACCTCGGCTTCAAGCCTTTCTTCGGGGAGGCTGAGTAGCCGCACAACCTCAGCGCCGATCAGGCGTATCGCTTCCACGTCGGTTTTCGTGCTCATCGCAGTCACCGTCAGGTTTTTGCTGAGTGCAGATCATCAACCCTATTCACGAATCACGCCAGCCGGCGAGGCAGGCGCACGCTTGGAGATAACCCATGCAAGCAGTCATCTACGCTGGCCTGCGCAACGGCGAGCGCGATCAGCGAATCCACGACGCCCTGGTTTATAAGCACGTCGTTGAGGTTGCCAAGGAATTCCATCTGGCACCGAACACCATTCGCGCGGCGGCAAAGCGAATTCAAAATGCTGTTGTGTTCGAGCTCTGTCTGCTAGGGGGGGGGCAGCCAATGCCTATCGGCAAAGTCGTCGCGGATTGCTTCCGGAAGGCAGCCCTTGGCGCTTACCGGAACTACCACGGCACCTTCCGCAACCTTGAGCTGCCTTGCTGGGTGATCACCGATGGCACCAACCGCATTGAGGTGATGGAGCTTCGCAAGATCGATACAGGCGAAGTTTCGCTGTAGACACCACTCCCTCCTGAATCCCTCATGAATCACGCCACAGGCGAGGATCCCCTATGTCCGCACAACAGAAGAAACACCCCTTCGATTTCAAAACCCAATACGGGCTCGGCTTCAACCCTCAGGACGATGAGATCGTTGTCGACTTCTTCTGTGGTGGTGGCGGCGCCGGTACCGGACTGGAAATGGGCCTGGGCCGCGCGGTAAACGTCGCGAAGAACCACAGCCCGCAAGCGATCAGCATGCACACCGTGAATCACCCAGGCGCCAAGCACTTCACCACCGACGTGTTCGAGGGTGATCCGGACACCGAGTGCGGGGGCAAGGCCGTCGGCTGGTTCCACATGTCACCGGACTGCACGCACCACAGCCAAGCGGCAGGCGGACAGCCGCGCAAGCGCGAGATCCGCAACCTTTCATGGATCGGGCTCAAATGGGCAGGCATGAAGCGGCCCAGGGTGATCAGCCTGGAGAACGTGAAGCAGATCCTGCAGTGGGGCCGCTTGATCGCCAAGCGCGACAAGGTCACCGGACGAGTGGTGAAGCTTGACGGCAATATCGCGGCACCTGGCGAGGTGGTGCCGGTTGGTCAGCAGTTCCTGATCCCAGACCCAAAGCAGCGTGGCCGCACCTGGCGCCGCTTC
Organism: Pseudomonas synxantha BG33R; assembly: GCF_000263715.2. NCBI lineage: Bacteria > Pseudomonadati > Pseudomonadota > Gammaproteobacteria > Pseudomonadales > Pseudomonadaceae > Pseudomonas > Pseudomonas synxantha. Next base: position 1,485,758 of record NZ_CM001514.1, on the reverse strand, counting down.
GTCGCCTTGCTGGAAGGCATGGGCTATGTAGTTGAGTGGAAGGTGATCAAGGCGTGCGACTTCGGCGCGCCGACCAGCAGGGAGCGCCTGTTTATGATCGCCCGGTGCGACGGTCAGCCAATCGTGTGGCCGGAGGCGACCCACGCCAAGAACCCCATCAAAGGCCAGCAGAAGTGGAAAACAGCCGCCGACTGCATCGACTTCACCGACCTAGGCAAAAGCATCTTCGGCCGCAAGAAAGACCTGGCCCCGGCCACCCTGCGCCGCGTTGCCAAGGGCATGAAGAAGTTCGTCATCGATAGCGCCTCGCCGTTCATTGTGCCGATTGCCAATTGGTCCGGCGAGGCAGTGCAGTCTGCCGACGAGCCGCTGCGCACCGTCACCTCCTACCCGAAGGGCGGCGCCTTCTCGATGGTCAGTCCGATCATCGCCCCGGCAACGCACCAGGGCAGCGACAGAATCAATGACCCACTCGATCCGCTGCCGACGGTGACCTGCGCCAATCGCGGCGAGCTGACGCTGATCAGCCCGTTGATGGTTGGGGCCGGTGGCCCTGAGTACTCAGGCAAGCCGGTGGGCATGGACCAGCCGGTGGGCACGCTGATGACCCAGAACCACCGCGCGCTGGCTTCAGCTTGCATCGTCCAGGCTGGGCACGGCGAGGGCTCTGGCGCAAACAAGCGTCGCTCCCACGGGGTGAACGACATCTACGGTCCGATCGGCACCGTTACTGCCAGCGGCGGCGGCCAGTCCGTCAGCACCGCGGTGATGATCCAGGCCAACGGCGGATTCAACACCACCCACGCCAAAGGCATGGATGAGCCCATGACCACGGTGACCAACACCGGCAGCCAGCAGCAGTTGGTGACGGCCACTCTGGTGACGAACACCACCGGCCACGCGCCAACGGACCTTGACTGCCCTGTTCCCACCGTGACCACCGGCCAACACCACGCACTGACCACTGCCCACTTGGTGCACCTTCGCGGCAACTGCGATGCACGGGACGTGAACGACCCGCTGCACACCGTCAGCGCCGGCGGCCAGCACCACGGTCTGGTCAGCGCATTCATGGAGCGGGCATTCGGCGGCAGTGTTGGCCAGGGCCTGGAAGATCCGGCGCCGACCATCACGGCAGGCGGTGGTGGCAAGAGCTCGCTGGTGTCGCTCACTTTGTCGCCAGAACACGAAGCCGGTGCCCTTCGGGTCGCCGCGTTCCTTATCAGCTACTACGGCACCGAGAACATCAGTGCCTGCGACTCGCCCGCGCCAACGATCACCACCAAGGACCGCCTGGCCATGGTCACCGTGATGGTCAAGGGAACCCCCTACGTAATCGTCGACATCTGCCTGCGGATGCTGAAGCCGTCCGAGCTGTACAAGGCTCAAGGCTTCCCGGCCGACTACATCATCAACCACGGCGCCGACGGCAAGCCGTTCACCAAGACCCAGCAGGTGCACATGTGCGGCAACAGCGTCAGCCCGCCGCCGATGGCTGCACTGGCACGGGCCAACGACCCGTGGCGAATCGCTGAGCGTCAGGCCGTTGCTGCTTAAACGCGTTCAGCAATCAGCCTGGCCCCAACCTCACGCCCAGCCACCTGCGCCAGGCCACGGTCAACATAGGTTCGGTCACCCGCAACAACCGGCACTACCACCTCACCACCGCGCTTCACCTCGACGTTGATACGCCAGGTCTCCCGGCCTTCCTCGTCCTTGTCGCACTCCATGTAGTTCCAAACCTGAAAGCCTTCGATCTCATCGTAAATATCGTGCTTTGTCATGGTCCTGCCCATTTAGAGGAAGGGGCCATCGTAGCACCACACCCCGGGAATGGCCCGGCAAGGACTCCCCATGCCTACAGAAAACATACCGGCCGAGTCGGCGCGCAGCTTGGCCACGGCCAGCACCCTCGACGCTGAGACCTGGGCCGATTTCGTAAAACGCCTGCGCTATGACTGTGTCGGCGCCGGGGTGCACGATCACTGCACCGCCGACGCGATCTTCATTGTTCAGGCAAGACGCATCGTCTATGGCATCGACACCGACTACAGCGACAACCGCGTGCTGCTCGACCACTGCAACGAGGGCGAATGGTTTTCGCCGGAAGAGTTCTGGGAAGACCAGGATCATGACGCGCGCGCAGCGCTCAACAAGGCCATGCAGGATTGGTCGAGCTGCCAATTCATGAAGGCTGACGAGTCAGACCAGTGGTACGTGCTGGGAGAGCTGAAAGAACACAGCGTGACTGGCTGGCACGAAGCGTGGGAGTACATCAGCGCCCACTTCACCAAGGACGCCGCCGAGGCGTTCGTCCGCCGCAAGAAGCACGATTATCGCAAAGGCATGCGTGTCTACGTTGAATCCCAGTACTACTCCTGGGAGTTCAACACAATCAAGGAAGCGATCCTCGACGGCACGCTGACCTACACGCCGAAGGAGGCAGCATGAAGCGCATCTATCTCAGTGGTCCTATGAGCGGCTTGCCCGGGCTGAACTTCCCCACCTTCCACAGCATGACCGCCAGCCTCCGCGCCAGCGGCCACACAGTCACCAACCCCGCCGAGATCAACCCCGATGGCGGCACCTGGAACGACTGCATGCGCCGCGACATTGCCGCCCTGATGGACTGCGACACCGTGGCCACCCTGCCCGGCTGGGAGCATTCAAAGGGTGCTCGCCTGGAAGTCCTGATCGCCGAACGCCTCGGCATGACGGTTGTGAATGCCCATGATCTGGTAACGAGGGAGGCTGTATGAGCGAAGTCGAGCGATATTGGATCGACCCAAGCAGGTTGGTTCAGGAAGGCTGGCACCAGGACGATACCTGTGTTGCGAAGGACTGGGCCTACGACCGCGTTGTCGCCGAGCGTGACGCCCTGCAACAGCGCCTGACCGCAGCTGATGAGCGGAATGATGAGGCAATCGACCTGCTCAGACGCGCCCGCGCAGTGATCGAGGGCGGAGGCTGGGCGGATCTTGAAAGGGATATCGCCAAGTTCTTCAAGCCAGCAGAAGGCAAAACACCATCGATACCGCCAGAGCGCGAGCGCCTGATGGAAATCGTTCAGGAGTACCCAAACGTGGATCCGCTCGAATACGACGCCGCAGTCCGAATACTCCGCAAGTAACCCCTCCCCCTTCAAAGTCAGCCGCTATAGCGGCAAGGAACCGGTATGCCTGAACAAAAGTATCCGCTCGACGTGGAGAGCGTAGGCAGTGACACCTACATCGTTATGAGCAAAGGCCACCACGACTTCACCGAATTTATGACTGAGGCAGTTACCCAGTACCACGGGTGGTTCCTGGGCGGACCGCAGCACGTTTGGATTAAGACCACACCAACCAAAGGGGGCTGGAACTACAACATCGTAAAGGAAGGCACGCGAGGCGCCTGGCCGGCCACTTACTGCTGGGAGTACGCCGACAACTACAAGGAATGGCAGAAGCTGGCGGTGACGCCATGATCGCCACACCGCGAAGCGTACCGGACGCTGGCACCGGGATGCTGCCGATTCGCCTTCAGCGGCATGGAGCGCCCGGCGAGGTGTATCCATGCCCGACTCATTTCGGCGATAGCTGCTCCTACTGCGGCGGTACCGGCATGCGCGCCATCTGCGACAAGACTGATTGTCATGAGCACGGTTGTCAGGGTGGCGGCTGCTCCCGAACCGCCGAAGACTACCGAATCCAGCAGCTGCACAAATCGCGAGCGGAGGCAAAGCCATGATCGCCACCCTCTGGTTCGCCGACGTCTTCATCTACAAGGGGCCGAGGCCATGAGCCGGTTTATCGCCATCGTCCATGGCTGGCACGTCCACAGCAATGGCTTCACAGTGCACGAACTTCAGTCGATCACTCTGGTGGATGCCAACAAAGAAGCGTGCTGGCTAAAGGAGCAGCGTGAGGCGCCATTCGACAGGTGTGCATACGTTGTCGTTGCGATCGATGACACCGAATACCTGCCGCGTCGCCTGACCTGGCGCGAGCGTATTACCGGCTACCTGAAAGCAACCTCCTAACCCCAATCCCCCTACATGCCTGCCGGTGAGCGGCGGGCGAGGTATTCGCATGTCTGAGAAAACTGTTAAAGCCATCATGGAACAAGCCCAGGTATTCGCCAGCAGCTGGTCGATGGTGGGCGGGCCGTTCGCCGCCGACGACCAGCTCGAGCGCGCCAAAGATGAAAAATTGGAGCTGGAGAAACTCGTCAAAGGCGCGCTGGAGGGCTCAGTAGGCGCACCGCAGGATGTCGGCGAAATGATCGAAGCGCTGCTTGCCTGGCATAAACGGCAGACCGATCAACTGCAGATCCTTACGGACAACTCCAAAGAAGGCACGACCCTTTCCCTGGGCACCGATGATCCAGTCGACATCACCCTGACAAAAGATATGGCCAAGGGCTTGCGCATCGGGCTCGTCCTGGCAATGGATCGCCTTGGCAAACTGCCCATCAGCGTCAGCCATGGCGATGATGAAGATCCTGACTACGAAGACGAATAACCCAGCCCACCTTCTGCCGCCCAGCGCGGCAAGGACAACCCATGTTCGCTATGAAACTCACCCTGATACTGCTGGGCGCTTTGCTGTACCTGGTAGGAACCATCGGCTGGTTCGGCTGGCTCGGACTCGACCTGCTGTACACCGGCACCACCGAGGCACTGATCTACGCCTTCACCGGCACATGCACCTGGCTGCTGACCACCTTCGGCCTGGCAATCCACATCATCAAGACAGCTCGGCCCACTGCCGGCGGGAGGAATCCATGAGCAAAGTCACCCTAGATGAATGGGCGGCGGCCGAGTTCAAAACGCCACCAAGTCCCAACACCCTGCGCAAATGGGCACGGGAGGGCCGAATCAACCCTGTACCCGTAAAGCACGGCCGCAACTACTATGTAGAATCGGACGCACATTATCAGGACCCTGAGCAGCAGCCCGCCCGAATCACAGGGGGTAGCCTGATCAGCAGAATAGAGAGAGCCCGCCATGGCGCCCAGGCCGCGTAACACCGGGTCAAAGGACCTCCCACCCAATCTCTACCGCAAGACCGACGCCCGCAACGGCGTCACTTATTACACCTACCGCGACCCAATCAGTGGTCGCGTATTCGGCCTGGGCAAGGACAAGGAGGCGGCCATACGAGAGGCCGTCGCCGCCAACCACGCAGACGCCATCAAACCAACGCTGGCTGAGCGCATCAGCACTCCGGCGCCAGCGCCTGGCAAATTGTTCTCGGAATGGCTGGACGAATACCGCGAGCTGTTCGCCGAGCGGAAGCTGTCGGCAAGCAGCAATAAAAACGTGGGTATGCGGCTAAACCGCCTGACGGCAGTCTTCGGCTCGAAGGGGATTAAGGACATCACAACGATGGATGTGGCCGATTACCTGACGGGCATGGCCAAAGAGGGAAAGGCGCAGATGGCCAGGGCAATGCGTTCGCTGTTGCGAGACGTGTTCGCCGAGGCGCAGGCGCGGGGGTGGGCAGACGCCAACCCGGTCGAGGTGACCAAGGCGGCGCGGGTGAACATCAAGCGCGAACGGCTGACGCTGGAACTGTGGAAGGCGATCTACGAGGAAGCCACGAAACCGTGGCTTCGCAGGGCAATGGAGCTGGCGGTGCTCACCGGCCAGCGGCGTGACGATATTGCATCAATGCTTTTCAAGGACGTGCACGACGGCTTCCTGCATGTCGTTCAGTCCAAGACCGGGGCCAGGCTGCGGATCAGCACCGCGCTTCGCCTCGAGTCAGTAGGACTGGATCTGTCTACCGTAATAAAGCAATGCCGCGACCGCGTTCTGTCACAACACCTGGTGCACCATGCACAAGCTTCGGGCCGGGCAAAGGCGGGCCAGCCGTTGGTTCTGGACACGCTGAGCTCTGCCTTCGCTGAAGCGCGCGACAAAGCCGGCGTGAAGCTGGGCATAACTTTCGGCCGCCAGCCACCGTCCTTTCACGAACAGCGATCCCTCGCCGCACGACTTCACGAACTCGAAGGCCGTGACGCCCAGAAACTACTCGGTCACCGTTCGGCCACAATGACCGATCTGTACCGCGACAGCCGAGGCGCTGAGTGGATCGACGTGGCATAATCGACGGCTGAATTTTTGGGCGATATTGGGGAAGTTTTGGGGAGGATTTTATGCCCAATGGAATCAAGCACTTACAGCTTTACGGCATCAAAGCCTGCGACACCATGAAAAAGGCGCGCACCTGGCTCGATGAGCACGCGCTGAGCTACGAGTTCCATGACTACAAAACGGCCGGTATCGACCGCGAACACTTGACCCAATGGTGCAACGAGCACGGTTGGCAGGTGGTTTTGAACCGTGCGGGCACCACCTTTCGCAAACTCGAAGACGAACGCAAAGCCGATCTCGATCAGTCGAAAGCCATTGAACTGATGCTCGCACAACCCTCGATGATCAAGCGCCCGGTGCTTGATCTCGGTGACAGAACCCTGATTGGCTTCAAGCCAGATAGTTATTCGGCGGCCCTCAAGTAGGCCAGCCTTCCATTTTTGTAGAGGTAACAGCATGTCCAATTCCCTGTTCAGCCTGGGCTTCGGCGTCGGCACTCAGAACCGCCAAGGTGCTTGGCTGGAAGTGTTTTACGCACAACCGTTGCTCAACCCGTCAGCCGAGATCGTTGCCGCCATTGCGCCGATCCTGGGTTACACCGAGGGCAACCAGGCGATCACGTTCACCATCAGCCAGGCGCTGCAACTGGCAGATGCACTCAAGAACGTCGACGCCACCCAAGCCGCGCTGCTGAATCGCCTGGCTGAAAGCCACACCCCACTGGTTGCCACACTCCTGGCCGAAGACGCCGCGCTGACCTCCACGCCAGAGGCCTACCTCAAGCTGCACTTGCTGTCCCATCGCCTGGTCAAGCCTCACGGCCTGAACCTGGCAGGCGTGTTCCCGCAGTTGCCGAACGTGGCCTGGACCAGCCAGGGCGCCATCGACATCGCCGAACTCGCCGAGCGCCAGCTCGAAGCGCGTCTGCGTGGCGAGCTGCTGGAAGTGTTCTCGGTGGACAAGTTCCCGAAAATGACCGACTACGTGGTACCGGCCGGCGTACGCATCGCTGACGCTGCGCGTATCCGCCTGGGCGCCTACGTGGGCGAAGGCACTACCGTGATGCACGAAGGCTTCGTCAACTTCAACGCCGGCACCGAAGGCCCGGGCATGATCGAAGGCCGTGTATCGGCAGGCGTGTTCGTCGGCAAGGGTTCGGACCTGGGCGGCGGCTGCTCTACCATGGGCACCCTGTCGGGCGGCGGCAATATCGTGATCAAGGTAGGCGAAGACTGCCTGATCGGCGCCAACGCCGGCACCGGTATCCCGTTGGGCGACCGCAACACCGTGGAGTCGGGCCTGTACATCACCGCCGGCACCAAGGTTGCGGTGCTTGACGAGCAGAACCAGTTGGTCAAGGTGGTCAAGGCGCGCGAGTTGGCCGGTCAACCGGATCTGCTGTTCCGTCGCAATTCCGAGACCGGTGCCGTGGAGTGCAAAACCCACAAATCGGCCATCGAACTGAACGAAGCGCTGCACGCTCACAACTAAGCAGCCACTCGATGACACTAGCGGGCCGCACCTTCGGGTGCGGTTCGCTTATACGAGTCTTGATCACCATGCTTGTGCCCTCCCCCTGGCGCGCCGATTTCCCGGCCATCGCCACCCTGCAAAGGCAAGACCAGACCTATCTGGACAGCGCCGCCACCGCGCAAAAACCCCAGGCCCTGCTGGATGCCATCAGCCATTACTACGCCAATGGCGCAGCCAATGTGCACCGCGCCCAGCATTTGCCGGGAGCCCATGCGACCCAAGCCTTTGAGGACAGTCGCAGCAAGGTCGCGCAGTGGTTGAATGCAGGCGACAGCGGGCAGGTCGTGTTCACCCACGGCGCAACCTCTGCGCTGAACCTCTTGGCCTATGGCCTTGAGCACCTATTCAATGCGGGCGATGAGATAGCCATCAGCGCCCTGGAACACCACGCCAACCTGTTGCCCTGGCAACAATTGGCCAAACGGCGTGCGCTGACGCTGGTGGTATTGCCCCTGGACGATGACGGTGTGATCGACCTGCAAGCCGCCGCATCATTGATCGGCCCGCGCACGCGCCTGCTGGCGGTGAGCCAGTTGTCCAACGTGCTGGGCACCTGGCAGCCGCTGGAAGCGCTACTGACGCTGGCCCAGGCAAACGCTGCCCTGACTGTTGTGGATGGCGCCCAAGGCATCGTGCATGGTCGCCACGACGTACAGGCCCTGGGCTGCGATTTCTACGTATTTTCCAGCCACAAGCTCTACGGCCCGGACGGCGTCGGCGTGCTGTTCGGTCGCAACGCTGCCCTGCATCACCTGCGCCACTGGCAGTTTGGCGGCGAGATGGTGCAGCAGGCAGATTATCAAGGCGCCAGCTTCCGCCCAGCCCCCCTGGGGTTCGAAGCCGGCACGCCGCCCATTGCCGGCGTGATCGGCCTGGGTGCCGCCCTGGATTACCTGAGCTCACTGGATCAGCACGCCGTGACTGCCCATGAAGCGGCACTGCACGACTACCTGCTGCGCGGGCTGAAAGCTCGCAATGGCGTACGCGTCCTGGGGTCACCTCACGTGGCGTTGGTCAGCTTCGTGGTGGACGGCGTACATAATGCTGACCTCGCCCATCTCCTGACCGAACAAGGTATTGCCGTGCGCGCCGGGCATCATTGTGCAATGCCGCTGCTCAAGGCCATGCACTTACCCGGCGCCATTCGAGTGTCCCTGGCGCTGTACAACGATTCCGATGACCTGGAGCGCTTCTTTGAAGCGTTGGACCAGGCGCTGGATATGTTGCGATGAGCTTGCCAGTGGACGCGATGGCTGCGCTGCAGGCATTCCAGGCTGTCGGCGGTTGGGAGCAGCGCGCGCGGATGCTGATGCAATGGGGCGAGCGACTGCCCGCGTTGGCGGATGATGAAAAGGTCGACGCCAACCTGGTGCAAGGCTGTGAAAGCCTGGTGTGGTTGGTGGGGCGTTTGCAGGACGGCCATTGGCAGTTTGCTGCCAGCAGCGAGGCGCGAATGATTCGCGGGTTGGTGGCGCTGTTGCTGGCGCGGGTCAATGGGTTGTCGGCTGATGAACTGCAAGCGGTGGATTTGCCGGGTTGGTTTGCACAACTGGGTCTGTCCCGGCAGCTGTCACCATCGCGCACCAACGGCTTGAATGCAGTCCTGCAACGTATGCGCGAACTAAGCCATACACACAACTGAATGTGGGAGGGGGCTTGCTCCCGCTGGCGGCGTATCAGCCACCAGATCTATCAATCTGACACTCCAACTTGATAGCAACCGACGGTAACCACGATGCGAAGCGAGCCGCTCTTGATCTTGATCTTGATCTTAGGCGCCCCGTTAAACCACGCTGGCCGTAATTCGACAGGGATTTGGGGGGTAAACCGGCAGGGATGCCGGTTTACCCCCCAAATCCATGGCGGATTACGGGCACACCGAGCCTGAGCGAGGTGCCGAGTGGTGGGGCAAGAGCGTTTTGCTTACTTTTGCGCTGTTCAAAAGTGAGCCGCCGTAAGGGCGGAACCCATAGCGGCCGTTGCCCAAATAACGGATATGTACTCAGTCTGATCCAACATCCTGGTCGGCCCTGAGGCCGCCATCGGGAGCAAGCCCCCTCTCACATTTTGAACGGTGTAAAGCTCTGAGACTCAGAGGGGCTTGACCCGCTCCGAAGGTCTGCGCACCCCAGCCACAATCTTGTCCACCGCCTTGGTCGCCGCCACCATCCCGAAGGTAGCCGTCACCATCATCACCGCGCCAAACCCGCCCGCGCAGTCCAGCTTTACGCCGTCGCCAACAAAACTCTTCTGCAAACAGATGCTGCCGTCCGGCTTCGGATAGCGCAGTTGCTCGGTGGAAAACACGCACGGCACGCTGTAATGACGGGTGACGGTGCGCGAGAAACCGTAGTCGCGGCGCAGGGTGGAGCGCACCTTCGAGGCCAGCGGGTCATTGAAGGTGCGGTTCAGGTCGCACACCTGGATCAACGTCGGGTCAATCTGCCCGCCAGCGCCGCCGGTGGTGATGATCTGGATCTTGCGGCGCTTGCACCAGGCAATCAGCGCCGCCTTGGCGTTGACCGCATCGATGCAGTCGATCACGCAGTCGATGTTCGGGGTGATGTACTCGGCCATGGTGTCGCGGGTAACGAAGTCCGCCACGGCATGCACCGTGCACGCCGGGTTGATGCCGCGAAGGCGCTCGGCCATCACTTCGACCTTGGGCTTGCCCACGGTGCTGTCCAGGGCGTGCAACTGGCGGTTGCTGTTACTCACGCAGACATCGTCCAGGTCAAACAGCGAAATCTCGCCCACCCCGCAACGGGCGATCGCTTCCGCCGCCCAGGAGCCCACGCCGCCGACGCCGACAATCGCCACATGGGCCGCTTTCAAGCGTTCCAGCCCTTCGATGCCGTACAAACGGGCGACGCCTGCAAACCGCGGATCTTCTGTACTCATGATCATTACCCCAAAAACCGGCGCGCATTATGGACTACAGCGCGACAAGTTCGAAGCTTCCAGCTACAAGTAAAGAACTTAGGTGGACTTTCGCAGACTAACGTCCGGCTTTTCTCTGTCTGCTATACGCTCAGGGAAAGGCCGGTGTAGGATGCGCGCCGTTCGGCGTAGGCCGACACCTCTTTTCGTTCCGCACCTTTTGGAACCCGACATAACCATGGCATCGCGTAAATTTGGACTCAACCTGGTGATCGTGCTGGCCATCGCCGCGCTGTTCACCGGTTTCTGGGCGCTGATCAACCGCCCGGTCACCGCTCCCAACTGGCCTGAACAGATCTCCGGGTTTTCCTACTCGCCGTTCCAGCAAGGCCAGTACCCGCAGAAGAATCAGTTTCCGACTGAAGAGCAGATGCGTCAGGACCTTGCGATCATGAGCAAGCTGACGGACAACATCCGTACCTACTCGGTCGATGGCTCCCTGGGCGAAATCCCCAAGCTGGCCGAAGAGTTCGGACTGCGCGTGACCCTGGGGATCTGGATCAGCCCGGACCTTGAACGCAACGAGCGTGAAATCCAGCGTGCCATCGAGATCGCCAATAACTCGCGCAGTGTCGTGCGCGTGGTGGTCGGCAACGAAGCCTTGTTCCGTGACGAAATCACCCCTGAAGCGCTGATTGTGTTGCTGGACCGCGTGCGCGCTGCCGTGAAAGTGCCGGTGACCACTTCCGAGCAATGGCACATCTGGGAAAAGAACCCGCAACTGGCCAAGCACGTCGACCTGATCGCCGCGCACATCCTGCCGTTCTGGGAGTACATCCCGATGGACAAGGCCGGCCAGTACGTACTCGACCGTGCCAAGGATCTGAAGAAAGCCTTCCCGAAAAAGCCGCTGCTGCTGTCGGAAGTTGGCTGGCCGAGTAACGGCCGTATGCGCGGTGGTAATGAATCGTCGCCGGCTGACCAGGCCATTTACCTGCGCACGCTGGTAAACAAGCTTAACCGCCAGGGTTACAACTACTTCGTGATCGAGGCCTTCGATCAGCCGTGGAAAGTCAGTGACGAAGGCTCGGCAGGTGCTTACTGGGGCGTGTTCAACGCCGCGCGCCAGCAGAAATTCAATTTTGAAGGCCCGGTCGTTGCTATCCCGCAATGGCGGGTGCTGGCCATCGGCTCGGTGGTGCTTGCACTGCTGTCCCTGACCCTGTTGATGATCGACGGCTCGGCGCTGCGCCAGCGGGGCCGGACCTTCCTGACCTTTATTGCGTTTCTGTGCGGGTCGGTGCTGGTATGGATCGGCTACGACTACAGCCAGCAATACAGCACCTGGTTCAGCCTGATAGTCGGCGTGTTGCTGGCCCTCGGTGCTCTTGGCGTATTTATCGTGTTGCTGACCGAAGCCCACGAACTGGCGGAAGCGGTATGGACCCACAAGCGCCGGCGTGAATTCCTGCCGGTAGAAGGCGATTCGGACTACCGTCCGAAAGTGTCGATCCACGTGCCGTGCTACAACGAGCCACCGGAGATGGTCAAACAGACCCTCGACGCCCTGGCTGCCCTCGACTATCCGGACTACGAAGTCCTGATCATCGACAACAACACCAAGGACCCGGCGGTATGGGAACCGGTGCGCGACTACTGCGAAACCCTGGGCCCGCGCTTCAAGTTTTTCCACGTCGCACCCCTGGCTGGTTTCAAGGGGGGCGCGTTGAATTATCTGATCCCGCACACCGCCAAGGATGCCGAAGTGATCGCGGTGATCGACTCGGACTACTGCGTGTCACCCAACTGGCTCAAGCACATGGTGCCGCACTTCGCCGATCCGAAAATCGCCGTGGTGCAGTCGCCCCAGGATTACCGCGACCAGAACGAAAGCACCTTCAAGAAGCTCTGCTACGCCGAATACAAAGGCTTCTTCCATATCGGCATGGTTACCCGCAACGACCGTGACGCGATCATCCAGCACGGCACCATGACCATGACCCGTCGCTCGGTGCTTGAGGAACTGGGCTGGGCCGACTGGTGCATCTGTGAAGACGCCGAACTGGGCCTGCGCGTGTTCGAGAAAGGTTTGTCGGCAGCGTACTACCACGACAGCTACGGCAAGGGCCTGATGCCGGATACCTTTATCGACTTCAAGAAACAGCGTTTCCGCTGGGCCTATGGCGCGATCCAGATTATCAAGCGTCACACCGCCAGCCTGATACGTGGCAAAGACACCGAATTGACTCGCGGCCAGCGCTACCACTTCCTCGCGGGCTGGTTGCCGTGGGTAGCGGATGGCATGAACATCTTCTTTACCGTCGGCGCACTGTTGTGGTCGGCGGCGATGATCATCGTGCCGACACGGGTCGACCCGCCGTTGCTGATTTTCGCAATCCCGCCGTTGGCGTTGTTCGTGTTCAAGGTCGGCAAGATCATCTTCCTCTACCGTCGTGCCGTAGGGGTGAACTTGAAAGATGCGTTCTGCGCGGCCCTGGCCGGGTTGGCGTTGTCCCATACCATCGCCAAGGCGGTGTTGTATGGCTTCTTCACCACCAGCATTCCGTTCTTTCGCACGCCGAAAAACGCGGATAACCATGGCTTCTGGGTAGCGATCTCTGAAGCCCGCGAAGAAATGTTCATCATGCTGCTGCTGTGGGGCGCTGCGCTGGGGATCTACCTGGTGCAGGGCCTGCCAAGCAATGACATTCGCTTCTGGGTCGTGATGTTGCTGGTGCAGTCGCTGCCCTACGTGGCTGCGCTGATCATGGCGTTTCTGTCGTCGCTGCCGAAACCGGCGCCGAAGGCTGAGCCTGCCACGGCGGTGTAAAAACTTGCGCAATGCACTAAACGGCGGCCTCTGGCCGCCGTTTTGCTATAAGATAACGGCCCTTTTGTGAGACTTGGCCTGGCCCAATTCTATGTGGGAGCTGGCTTGCCTGCGATGCAGACGCCGCGGTCTGACAGGCACACCGCAGTGATGCTATCGCAGGCAAGCCAGCTCCCACATTGGAATTGCGTTGCTCCAGGCTCGATATTTCCACATTCGTCCTGCGCCCATCACACGCTTTCCGGAGTTTCCCCATGACGGCCCATGCCGACCTTTCGCCGACCCTTCAACTTGCCATCGACCTGATCCGTCGCCCCTCGGTCACGCCGATCGATGCCGATTGCCAGAAGCTGATGATGCAGCGCCTGGGCGACGCCGGTTTTGCGCTTGAACCGATGCGTATCGAAGACGTAGACAATTTCTGGGCCACCCACGGCAAGCACGAAGGCCCGGTGCTGTGCTTCGCCGGCCATACCGACGTGGTGCCGACCGGCCCGGTGCAGGCCTGGCAGAACGACCCCTTCGACGCCTTGATCGATGAAAACGGCATGCTTTGCGGCCGTGGCGCGGCAGACATGAAAGGCAGCCTGGCGGCGATGCTGGTGGCGGCGGAACGCTTTGTCACCGACTACCCGGACCACAAGGGTTCGGTCGCCTTCCTGATCACCAGCGACGAAGAAGGCCCGGCGCATCACGGCACCAAGGCCGTAATCGAACGCCTGGCTGCACGCAAGGAACGCCTGGACTGGTGTATCGTCGGCGAACCGTCGAGCACCACCCTGGTGGGCGATGTGGTCAAGAACGGCCGTCGCGGCTCCCTCGGCGCCACCTTGACCGTACGCGGCGTACAGGGCCACGTGGCTTACCCGCACCTGGCGAAGAACCCGATCCACCTGGCTGCGGCGGCCCTGGCCGAGTTGGCTGCCGAGCATTGGGATGACGGCAACGCCTTCTTCCCGCCGACCAGCTTCCAGATTTCCAACCTCAATTCCGGTACCGGCGCCACCAACGTGATCCCCGGCGACCTGACGGCGGTGTTCAACTTCCGCTTCTCGACCGAGTCCACCGTCGAGGGCCTGCAACAGCGGGTCGCGGCCATCCTGGATAAACATGGCCTGGACTGGCATGTGGATTGGGCGCTGTCGGGCCTGCCGTTCCTCACGGAGCCGGGCGCGCTGCTGGATGCGGTATCTGCCAGTATCAAGGCGATCACCGGGCGTGAGACCAAGGCGTCCACCAGTGGTGGTACTTCCGATGGGCGCTTTATCGCCACGCTGGGCACCCAGGTGGTCGAGCTGGGCCCGGTCAACGCGACCATCCACCAGGTCAACGAACGCATCCTGGCCAGCGACCTCGATGTGCTGACCGAAATCTATTACCAGACCCTGATCAAGTTGCTCGCCTGATGCTTGCCTGCCCCATTTGCAACGCACCGCTCAGCGCGGTGGACAATGGCGTAGCGTGCCCGGTCGGGCACCGTTTCGACCGTGCGCGCCAGGGCTACCTGAACCTGTTGCCGGTGCAGCACAAGAACAGCCGCGACCCGGGCGACAACCTGGCCATGGTCGAGGCACGCCGCGACTTCCTCAACGCCGGGCACTATGCCCCGGTGGCCAAGCGCCTGGCCGCACTGGCCGCCGAGCGCGCACCACAGCGCTGGGTCGACATTGGGTGTGGCGAGGGTTACTACACCGCGCAAATTGCCGAGGCGCTGCCCGACGCCGATGGCTATGCCCTGGATATATCCAAGGAGGCGGTCAAGCGCGCGTGCAAGCGCAACCCGGCGCTGACCTGGTTGATCGCCAGCATGGCCCGAGTACCCTTGGCCGATGCCAGCTGCCAGTTCCTCGCGAGCGTGTTCAGCCCGTTGGACTGGCAAGAAGCCAAGCGCCTGCTCAGCCCCGGCAGCGGCTTGATGAAGGTCGGCCCGACCAGCGGCCACTTGATGGAACTGCGCGAGCGCCTGTACGACGAAGTGCGCGAATACACCGACGATAAACACTTGGCCCTGGTGCCGGAGGGCATGAGCCTGGCGCACAGTGAAACCCTTGAGTTCACCCTGAGCCTGGCCGAGCCTGCCGACCGCGCCAACCTGCTGGCCATGACGCCTCATGGCTGGCGAGCCAGTGCCGAGCGCCGCGCCGAAGTGATCGAGGCGGCCGAGCCGCTGCAGGTCACGGTGTCGATGCGCTACGATTATTTCGTGCTTCAATAGCTGACTTTACAAATACCCGCGAATGGATTTTCGAATCCCGCAACGAGGAACATCCATGCGCCAACCCGATATCGAGATTTACCTGAAAGACGCCGACGTCGATCACAAGGCCATCGCCGCCTGGCTGGGCGCCGCCCTGGGCCCTTGCTCCGACTGGGTCCAGAGAGGCCAGACCTACAAGTGCAAAGCCGGCAGCGTGCCAGTTACCTGGCTACCCAAGGCTGTAGGCAAATGGAACAGCCTGTACCTGGAAAGCGACCAGACCCCGTGGGACGACGACATCGCCTGCGCCCGCGCCGCGTTTGCCGCATTGAATGTTGAAGTGCGCTGCGCACCGGGGACGTGGGTTGAGGAAGAAGGCGAGGAAAGTGCCGATACCTGGATTCGCATCAGCGCAGATGGTGAAGAGCAGATAACCTGGAAAACAGCCTGACAGTGGATTGCTAACCCAATCAATGTGGGAGCTGGCTTGCCTGCGATGCAGACACCTTGGTCTATCAGTCAGACCACAGTGATGCTATCGCAGGCAAGCCAGCTCCCACAGTTGATTGGGTTATCAAAACAAAGTTGTCACAGGCCCACCACATCCTCTGCCTGCAAGCCCTTCTCGCCCGTGACCACTGCGTATTCCACCTGCTGGCCTTCGGCCAACGAGCGGTGGCCTTCACCGCGAATGGCGCGGTAGTGCACAAACACGTCCTTGCCGTCTTCACGCTGGATAAAGCCGTAGCCCTTTGCATCGTTGAACCACTTCACATTGCCGGTTTCGCGCGTTGCCATCTGTTCACTCCCACTGGTTTTTTATTGTTGAGTCGCACGTATTGAACTGCCGAGTATAAGACAGGCTCAAAAACCATCAACTCAAGTTTACATCGCTGCTTTTTTGCCGATTTTCGGTGAATACGGCACACTACCTGCCCGAGCATCTGCTCGGTTTTTTCCACTTGAAGCAGTTCGCCTATGACCCGCTCCCCGTTCCGCCGTCTGGTGTTTGGCACCTTGCGCCGACTGTTGTACCTCTGGGTTCGCTCGGAGACGATCAACCAGTCGTCCCTCACCCTTAACCTGGACCGCAGCCGGCCGGTTTTCTACGTCCTGCAATCACCCTCCCTCACCGAGTTGGCGGTGGTCGATGCCGAGTGCACCAAGGCCGGCCTGCCGCGCCCGGTGCTGCCGGTATCGGTAGGCCCATTGATGGAGCCCGCGGCGTTCTTCTATCTCACGCCGGACCCGGATTGGCTCGGCCGTCAGGACAAGCGCGGTGCACCGCCCACCCTGACACGCCTGGTCAATACCCTGACCGAGCACGCCGAAGAGAATGCACAAATCATTCCCGTCAGCGTGTTCTGGGGCCAGTCTCCTGCAAGCGAGTCCAGCCCGTGGAAACTGCTGTTTGCCGACAGTTGGGCGGTGACCGGGCGTCTGCGCCGGTTGCTGAGCATCCTGATCCTGGGGCGCAAGACCCGCGTGCAATTCTCCGCGCCAATCAACCTGCGTGAATTGATCGAGCACAATAAAGGCCACGAACGCACCGTGCGCATGGCCCAGCGCATCCTGCGCGTGCACTTTCGTAACCTGAAGACGGCAGTGATCGGTCCCGACCTGTCCCACCGCCGTAACCTGGTGAAGGGGCTGGTGAATATGCCGCTGGTGCGCCAGGCCATTGTTGATGAAGCCGAACGAGAAAAAATCTCTGCGGAAAAAGCCAAGGCCCTGGCGCTGCGCTACGGCAACGAGATTGCCTCGGACTACACCTACACCGCGATCCGTTTTCTGGAAGTGGTGCTGAGCTGGTTCTGGAACAAGATCTACGACGGTATCAAGGTCAATAACATCGAAGGCGTGCAGAAGGTTGCCCAAGGCTACGAGGTGATCTATGTGCCTTGCCACCGCAGCCACATCGACTACCTGCTGCTGTCGTACCTGCTGTTCAAGAACGGCCTGACCCCGCCGCACATCGCGGCCGGTATCAACCTCAACATGCCAGTGATCGGCAGCCTGCTGCGCCGTGGCGGTGCGTTTTTCATGCGCCGCACCTTCAAGGGCAACCCGCTGTACACCTCGGTGTTCAACGAATACCTGCACACCCTGTTCACCAAGGGGTTCCCGGTGGAGTACTTCGTCGAAGGCGGCCGCTCGCGCACGGGGCGCATGCTGCAACCGAAAACCGGGATGCTGGCGATTACCCTGCGCAGCTTCCTGCGCTCCTCGCGTATGCCGATCGTGTTCGTGCCGGTGTATATCGGCTATGAACGCGTGCTCGAAGGCCGCACCTACCTCGGCGAATTGCGTGGCGCGAGCAAGAAGAAAGAGTCGATCTTCGATATTTTCAAAGTGGTCGGCGCCCTCAAGCAGCGTTTCGGCCAGGTCGCGGTCAACTTCGGTGAGCCGATCAAGCTGGCGGAATTTCTCGACGCCGAGCAACCGGACTGGCGCGCCCAGGAACTGGGCCCGAACTACAAGCCGGCGTGGCTCAACGAAACCACCAATCGCCTTGGCGAGCAGGTGGCGCGGCACTTGAACGAAGCCGCGGCGATCAACCCGGTGAACCTGGTGGCCCTGGCCCTGCTGTCGACCACACGCCTGGCCCTGGATGAACAAGCCATGGCGCGCCAGCTCGACCTGTACCTGGCGCTGCTGCGTCGCGTGCCCTACTCGCCCCACACGACCTTGCCGGAGGGCGATGGCCTGGCGCTGATCAAGCACGTCAAGGACATGAAGCTGCTGTCGGAACAAAGCGACGCCTTGGGCAAGATTGTCTACCTGGACGAGCAGAACGCCGTCCTGATGACCTACTACCGCAACAACGTGCTGCATATCTTCGCCCTGCCGGCGTTGCTGGCGAGCTTCTTCCAGAGCAGCTCGCGGATGAGCCGCGAACAGATCCTGCGCTACACCCGCGCGCTCTACCCGTATCTGCAATCGGAGCTGTTTATCCGCTGGTCGCTGGAAGAGTTGGACACCGTGGTCGACCAGTGGCTGGACGCGTTTGTCGAACAAGGCCTGCTGCGCTTCGAAAACGCCGTGTACCTGCGCCCGGCGCCGAGTTCGCGACAATTTGTGCTGTTGACGCTGTTGTCCAAGAGCATCGCCCAGACCCTGCAACGCTTCTACATGGCGATATCGCTGTTGCTCAACAGCGGCCAGAACAGCATCAGCGCCGAAGAACTGGAAGACCTGTGCACGATCATGGCCCAGCGCCTATCAATCCTGCACGGTCTCAACGCCCCGGAGTTCTTCGACAAGAGTCTTTTCCGACATTTTATTCAGACGTTGCTGGAGCAAGATGTGCTGCGTCGCGATGAAGCCGGCAAGCTGGGCTATCACGACCTGCTCGGCGAACTGGCCGAAGGCGCCGCCAAACGCGTGCTGCCGGCCGATATTCGCCTGTCGATCCGCCAGGTGGCCTTGCACCGCGTAGACGGCGCAGCCGAAGCGCTGGCGCAAGCAGAAGCAGTCACACCTGAACAAAGCCGTTAGATTGACTGAGGCGCCGGGCGGATTCCGGCGCCGTTGAAAAGGAGCTGCACCATGAAAAAGATCATTCTCCTGGGCCTGACCGCCCTGCTCGGAGCCTGCCACTCAATGACCCCAACCCCGAAAGCCAGCCTCGACGGCGAAGTGTTCTATCTGCAACGTATTGCCCTGCCGCCTGCTGCCACCTTGAGCGTCAGCCTGCAAGATGTGTCCCTCATGGACGCCCCGGCCGTGACCCTCGCCGAACAGAAAGGCCCGGTCAAAGGCCAGGTGCCTCTGCCGTTTCACTTGAGCTATGACCCGGCCCAGGTCAAGCCAGGCCATACTTACTCGGTCAGCGCTCGCATCGAACTGGAGGGCAAGCTACTGTTCATCACTACAGAGCGGCACGCCGTGCAACTCAATGGCCAGGATCCACAGCCGCTGCGCCTGCGGGTTGATGCGGTCGCACACTGATCAATTCACGTCATAAGGAAGCGCCCATGCTCCGCAAATCTCTTCGCCTCACCGCCCTGTGTGCCGGCTTGCTGTTCGGTGCCAACGCCATGGCCCTCGACCTTGGCAGCCTGTCCCAGGGCGACGCCAGCGGCGGCCTGAAGGATGCCTTGACCCAAGGTGCGCAGATTGCCGTCAAACAACTGGGCAAACCCGGTGGTTTCAGCAACAACCCGGAAGTAAAAATCGGCCTGCCAGGCAAGCTCGGCAAAGTCGCCGACAAACTGAAAATGTTCGGCATGGGTGACCAGGTCACGCAGCTGGAAACCAGCATGAACGCAGCGGCTGAAACCGCCGTGACCCAGGCCCAGCCGATTCTGGTCAACGCCGTGAAAAACATGAGCGTGACCGACGCCAAGGGCATTCTCAGCGGTGGTCAGGACTCTGCCACCCAATACCTGAACAAAAGCAGCCGAGAGGAAATCCGCGCCAAGTTCCTGCCCATCGTCAAGGCCGCTACCGACAAGGTCGGCGTGGCTCAGCAGTACAACGCCCTGGCCGGCAAGGCCGCGGCCTTCGGCGCCGTGGATGCCAAGAGCGCCAACGTCGAAAACTACGTGACCGAGCAAGCGCTGGATGGTTTGTTCAAGATGATTGCGCAGCAGGAAGAGACGATTCGCAAGAATCCGGCGGCGGCTGCCACCAGTTTGGCAAAGAAGGTGTTTGGAGCGCTGTAACCCCGCACTACGACCCTACTGCGCCAAGGCCGCTGGTAACGGGCCTTGGCGCAGTTGTTTCAGGCCAAGCCTGTCACGGGTTTAACGAAACAGCGGATACAAAGGTCTGCTGGGTGATTGATACCCGTGGACCGGTTGTTGATGCAGGTATGGCGGGTTGTGATACCTGGTGGGTTGGGCATAGCTAAAATGCGGGCGGTGGTAATGACCTGAACTTCCATGATGAGGTCTATAGGACTGGGTGATAGCGAAATCATTGCGTGGCGCATGATTACCCAGCAAGGCCCCGAGAAAAGCCTCTTTGAAAGCCGCAATTACATTAAAGAACGACATGTAAAACTCCATGAACTCAATGAAAAGGCCTGGCCGCCACATGGCAGTGCCAAGTCCTCTGCCTGTCCGTCAGGCATTGCCTGAGTGGAGTTACAAGGGCAAGCGTTCCATCTGAGCGACTGCGTGTTTGCATCGGTATGTAAATACTGCCCGGTGGGTATCAGGGGATGGCCAGGCACCGGCCTGGCAGAGAAACCCAAAAAAACACATGTACGGGAAACAGCAAACACCTCGCTACGCTGCCTCCTTCCTGACTCTGAACCACGCCGCGTACAACGCCGGCAAAAACAACAGCGTCAACGCCGTCGCCACAATCAACCCGCCCATGATCGCCACAGCCATGGGCCCGAAAAACACGCTGCGCGACAGTGGGATCATCGCCAGCACCGCCGCCAGGGCCGTCAGCACAATCGGACGAAAGCGTCGCACGGTCGCTTCGATAATCGCCTGCCACGGCGCCAGCCCGGCCTTGATGTCCTGCTCGATCTGGTCCACCAGAATGACCGAGTTACGCATGATCATTCCCGACAACGCGATCGTGCCGAGCATGGCGACGAAGCCAAAGGTTTGGCGGAATACCAGCAGGAACAAGGTCACACCGATCAGGCCCAGGGGGGCAGTCAGAAAAACCATCGCCGTGCGTGAGAAACTGCGCAATTGCAACATCAGCAAAGTCAGCACCACCACGATGAACAGCGGCACGCCGGCCTTCACCGAGTTTTGCCCGCGAGCAGAGTCTTCGACGGTGCCACCCACTTCCAACAGGTAACCGTCCGGCAGTTCGGCACGCACACCTGTGAGCGTCGGCAGGATCTGCTGCACCAAGGTCGCCGGTTGTTCCTTGCCGTAGATATCGGCACGCACGGTCACGGTGGGCAGGCGGTTGCGGTGCCAGATGATGCCTTCTTCGAAACCGTATTCGAGGGTGGCGATCTGCGACAGCGCCACGCTTTTACCATTGTCGGTGGGTACGGCAAGGCTCGGCAGCAGCGATAACTCGGTGCGTTCGTGGACGGTACCGCGCAGGAGGATCTCGATCAATTCGTTGTCCTCCCGGTATTGGCTGACGCTGGAACCGGTCAGGGAACTCTGCAGGAATTTCGACAGGTTGGCAGTACTCACGCCAAGGGCGCGCGCCCGGTCCTGGTCGATATTCAGATACACGATTTTGCTCGGTTCTTCCCAGTCCAGATGCACGTTAACCACGTGGGTGTTTTCGCGCACCTTGGCCGCCACTTTGCGGGCCAGGGCGCGGACCTCTTCGATGTGTTCGCCGGTCACGCGAAACTGCACCGGGTAGCCCACGGGCGGGCCATTCTCCAGGCGAGTGACCCGCGAGCGCAGCTCGGGGAACTGCTCGTTGAGCGTTTCAATCAGCCAGGTGCGCAGGCTTTCACGCTCCTCGATGGTGTTGGCCAACACCACGAACTGCGCGAAGCTGGCGGCCGGCAGTTGCTGGTCCAGCGGCAGGTAGAACCGCGGCGAGCCGGTGCCCACGTAGGCCACATAGTTGTCGATACCCGCGTGCGCCTTGAGCAATACCTCCAGACGCTTGACCTGCTCGGCGGTGTTGCTCAGGGAGGCGCCCTCGGCCAGTTTCAGGTCGACCATCAGTTCCAGGCGCCCGGAAGCCGGGAAGAACTGCTGCGGTACAAAGCGGAACAACGCGACCGAGCCGATAAACAACAGCAGGGTCAACACGATGACCGTCTTGCGCCGACGTATACACCACTCCACCAAACGTCTTACACGCTGGTAGAAAGGCGTGCCGTAGGGATCCGGGCCATCGGTGCCGTGCTTGGCCGCGTGAATTTTCGCCAGGTCCGGCAGCAGCTTTTCCCCGAGATACGGTACAAACACCACGGCAGCCACCCAGGAGGCCAATAAGGCAATGGTCACCACCTGGAAGATCGAGCGGGTGTATTCACCGGTGCTCGACTGCGCAGTGGCAATCGGCAAAAAGCCCGCCGCGGTGATCAAGGTACCGGTGAGCATGGGGAATGCTGTGCTGGTCCAGGCGAAGCTCGCAGCCTTGAGCCGGTCGTAGCCCTGCTCCATTTTGATCGCCATCATTTCCACAGCGATGATCGCGTCATCCACCAGCAAACCCAGGGCCAGCACCAGAGCGCCAAGGGAAATCTTGTGCAGGCCGATGCCCAGGTAATACATGCTGGCAAAGGTCATCGCCAGTACCAGCGGGATCGCCAGGGCGACCACCATGCCGGTGCGCACACCGAGGGAGAAAAAACTCACCAGCAATACAATGGCCAATGCCTCGGCGAGCACCTGGACGAATTCGCCGACGCTGGTCTTCACCGCTGCCGGTTGGTCCGACACCTTGCGCAGCTCCATGCCCGCAGGAAGGTTCTTTTGCAGGCGTGCGAATTCACTCTCAAGAGCTTTGCCCAGTACCAGAATATCCCCACCGTCGCGCATGGCCACGGCCAGGCCGATGGCGTCCGCGCCCATATAACGCATGCGCGGTGCCGGTGGGTCGTTGAAGCCCCGATGGATATCGGCAACATCGCCGATACGAAAGGTGCGATCGCCCACTCGAATCGGGAAGTCGCGAATCTGCTCCACGGTTTTGAAATTGCCCGACACGCGCAACTGCACACGCTCGCTCGGGGTTTCAAAAAAGCCGGCGGTCGATACGGCATTTTGTTCCTGCAACGCCTGCTGTACTGCGGCCAACGGCAAACCCAAGGTGGCAAGCTTGAGGTTGGACAGTTCGATCCAGATCTTCTCGTCCTGCAGGCCAAGCAACTCGACCTTGCCCACATCAGGCACCCGTTGCAGCTGAATCTGGATGCGGTCGGCGTAGTCCTTGAGCACGGCGTAGTCAAAACCATCGCCGGTCAGGGCGTAGATATTGCCGAAGGTGGTGCCGAATTCGTCGTTGAAAAATGGCCCCTGGATATCCGGTGGCAAGGTTTGGCGGATGTCGCTGATTTTCTTGCGTACCTGGTACCACAACTCAGGAATTTGCGCCGAACGCATCGAGTCGCGGGCGATGAAAGTGACCTGGGATTCGCCGGGGCGCGAGAAAGACACAATGCGCTCGTACTCACCGGTCTCCATCAATTTTTTCTCGATGCGTTCGGTGACTTGGCGCGACACCTCCTGGGCCGTGGCGCCGGGCCAGTTGGTCTTGATCACCATGGCCTTGAAGGTAAAGGGCGGGTCCTCGCTTTGCCCCAGCTTGGTGTAGGACAGGGTGCCGACCACGGCCAGCAGAATCATCAAAAACAGTACGATCTGGCGATTACGCAGCGCCCATTCGGAAAGATTGAAACCCATCGGGATTACTCCTTGGCCGCCAGATTCACGACACGGTTGGAGCGATCCACAGGGCGCACTTGCTGGCCCTCATGCAGCACATGCACGCCTGCGGCAACCACCCAGTCGGTGGGAGCCAAGCCTTCGAGCACCGGCACGTTTTTTTCACCGAACGCGCCAATGCGCACCGGCGTACGCTCAAGGGTGTTGTCCGGCTTTACCCGCCAGACGAAGGACGCGCCGTTCTCTGCGCTGAGAGCAGACAGCGGTACCGAGAGAGCAATGACGCCATCGGCTTGTATGAATACGCGCGCGCTCTGGCCCAGTTCGGCCGGCACTTTACCGCCGGTGAAGGCTACACGGGCGGCGAAGGTGCGGGATTTCGGGTCGGCTGCGGGTGACAGTTCACGGATGCGTCCGGCGAAGCGCTGTTCGGGCTGGCTCCACAACTCTACCGACACCGGCTGGCCGACCTTGAAGCGGCCGAAGCCTTGCTCGGGCAGGCTGATCAGCACTTCGCGCTCACCATCGGTGGCCAGGGTGAACACGGTCTGGCCCGCCGAGACCACTTGGCCGACTTCGACAGCACGCTTGGCGACCACGCCGTCCTGGGGCGCGCGCAGCACGGCATAACCGGCCTGGTTGCTCGACACGTCGAACTCGGCCTTGATCTGCTTCAGGCGCGCTTCACCTGCTCGGTAGAGGTTTTCGGCGTTGTCGTACTGCGAGCGGCTGACCATCTGACGGTCCATCAGGGTCTTGTAGCGATCGCGCTCAGCGCGCACCAGGTTCAGATTGGCCTCAGCGCCGGCCACTTGGGCACGGCTGGCTTCCAGTTGCAGGCGCACATCCTGGGGGTCGAGTTCAGCCAGTGACTGGTTAGCCTTGACCCGCTCGCCCTCCTCCACCAGCCGCTTGCTGACTTTGCCGCCGATGCGAAAGGCCAGGTCCGGCTCATAACGGGCACGTACTTCACCGGGGTAGCTGTCCATTGCCTGTGCCGAGGGCTGCGGTTGCACCACCATGGCGGGGCGGACGGTGGCCTGGGTCGCTTCTTCATGGCCGCAGGCGGCCAATAAAAAGACCAGGCTGACAGGCAAAGCAAGGGGCAGGAACGCGCTGCGCATGCTGAAGGACCTTTCGCAAATGAAGCTTGGAATAATTATACTGGCCGGTATGTTATTAATACCAAACTCGCCAGTCCAGTATTAAAGGTGAAAATGTCCGACAATCCTGTGAACACCGCCAGCCCCGGGCGTCCCAAGGACATGGCAAAACGCCAGGCAATCCTCGAAGCCGCGAAATCCCTGTTCCTGGGCAATGGCTACGCGAACACCAGCATGGATGCCGTCGCGCTTGCGGCAGGCGTCTCGAAACTCACCGTCTACAGCCACTTCACCGATAAAGAGACGTTGTTCACCGCGGCGGTGGTGGCCAAATGTGAAGAGCAATTGCCGGTGATGTATTTCGAGCTCCCCGCAGGCATGCCCGTAGAGACGGTATTGCTGAACATCGCACGGGGCTTTCATCGGCTGATCAACAGCGAGGAGTCGGTGAACCTGCATCGCCTGATGATGACCACCGGCAATCAGGACGTGAAGCTCTCGCGGATCTTCTTCGAAGCCGGCCCCATGCGCATGTTGCAAGGCATGGAACGCCTGCTCGGCAAGATCGACCAGAGCGGTGCCTTACACATCGACACCCCCTTCAAAGCGGCCGAGCACTTCTTTTGCCTGCTCAAGGGCACGGCGAACTTTCGCCTGTTGTACGGTTGCGGCGGGCAACTGAGCGCAGAGGAGGCAGAAGAGCATGTGCAGGACGTGGTGAAGTTGTTTATGCGGGCCTATCGCAGCCCGGTCTCGACAACAGCGTAGGGTGCAACAACCGACACTAACCACGATGCGAAGCGAGCCGCTCTTGATCTTGATCTGCTTTTGATCTTGATCTTAAGCGCCCCGTTAAACCACGCTGGCCGGAATTCGACAGGGATTTGGGGGGGTAAACCGGCAGGGATGCCGGTTTAGCCGCCCCGCGCCATGGATGGCGCGTGGCGGCGGCCCCCCAAATCACTGGCGGATTACGGGCACACCGAGCCTAAGCGAGGTGCCGAGTGGTGGGGCAAGAGCCTTTTGGTTACTTTGGGGCTCTTTTCCAAAGTGACCCGCTGTAAAAGCGGAACCAATAGCGGCCGTCACCTGAATAACGGATATGTACTCGGTCTAATCCAACATCCTGGTCGGCCCTGAGGCCGCCATCGGGATGCAAGCCCCCTCCCACATTTGGATCTCGCAGCATCACGAATATGAGTGCTGTTGCTTGCAGCTTATGGCTTGAGCGCTTTCTTGGGATAAATGTCGTAGCGGCTGGATTTGCCATCCAACGCATGACTCGGTTTGGGCCCGTCAATGCACGGCGCCTTGCGCGGGCGCTTGACCACCACACGGTGGCTGGCCAAAGCCAGGGCGGCAGCGAGCAAGGCCGGTGCATCCGGATCATCGCCCACCAACGGTCGAAACAGGCGCATTTCCTTCTTCACCAGGGCGGTTTTCTCACGGTGTGGAAACATCGGGTCCAGGTAGATCACCTGGGGCGGCTCGCCCTCCCAATTGAGCATCACATCGATGGAGTCGCCCTTGAGCAGCTTCATGCGCGCCACAATCGGTGCCACTTCAAAATCCTGCGCAGCGCGTGCCAGGCCGTCTTCGAGCAAGGCACCGATCAACGGCTGGCGTTCGATCAGGCTCATCTCGCACCCCAGGCTGGCCAATACGAACGCGTCCTTGCCCAACCCGGCCGTGGCGTCCAGCACCTTGGGCCGTACGCCTTGGGCGATGCCCACGGCCTTGGCGATCATTTGCCCGCTGCCACCGCCATATAAACGCCGGTGCGCCGCGCCGCCTTCGACAAAGTCGACCCGCACCGGCCCCGGCGCATCAGGCCCAAGCTGCTGCAATTGCAGGCCCTGCTCGCCCACTTGCAGGGAAAAATCCGCATCCGCCACCTGTAAAGGCAAGCCCAGCAGCGAAGCCCACTGCTCGGCGCAGGCCTGGAAACTTTCGGCCAACGCCTCGACCTGGATGCGGCTGGCCGCTGGTTGTTCGTTCATCAATCGCTACGCTCAAAAATATTAAGGATCGGCAAACAGCGGCCGATAAAAACAGCAGTCAGGTATTTTGCCAGAGCTGAGCGTCGACCGAGAAAAATGTCAGACATTCTTCCCCTAACCATCGGCGTACTGCCGACCCACAACCACTACGGCCTGCGCAATACTCAAGCGCTGGCCGGGGTGAGTCATGTGTGGCAGGACTTCTTCGCCCGGGCGCTGGCCGAACAGCTCGGTGAAACGCCGCGGGCACTGGCCGCCAAGGCGCCTGCACCTGCCGACCCTTCGGTCGAACCCGGCGAAGGCGCCGACATGCTCTCGCAGATCCTCACCCAGCGTGAGTGTGACGTGAAAGACACCGAGATCGCCCCGCCTGAGCCGCTGTTCCTGCCGATTGCCGAATTCGAAACCGAGTTGCTGCCACCGGCGCCGATACCCTTCCCGGAAGAAGAACTCGTCGCCCAGCAGCGCCAGCAGGATTTCGACAGCGGTTGGGTCCGCCCGATTGTGCTGAACGCCGGCCAACCACTACCAGAGCCCGGCCCGACTCCCGAGCCACGCACACTGCACTTGCCGATTGCCGAGTTCGAACTGGACCTGTTGCCACCGGCTGCCGAGCCATACCCCGAAGAAGAACTGATGGCGCAACAGAAGGCGCTGGATTTCGACTACTACTGGGCGCGCCCACTGGTGACCCACAACCTGCGCCTGGCCGCTTAAGCCTCAGCGACACACCCACCATCGCCCCATATCCAGATGAAAATGGTTGCGGTGAGCCGCGTTGTAGTCCGGGCTCAGCACCACGTTGAAATCATCACAGGCGTTATCGCGCACCCTGCGCAGGAAACGCGCACTGTCGCCCTCCCCCGGCCAGTCCTTCAACACGCTGATGCTGCGCCCGTCCGCCAGACGAAAACCGGCGATATCCAAGGCATTGGCCGAGGCATGTTGGCTCAGACGCCCGTCGGCACGGTTGTAAACATTACGGCAGGCAAAGCTGCCCAAATGCTCGACCCGACTCACCGCCTGACCGAACACTGCCTGGGCCGCCGGTTGCAGGCTGTGACGCTCGAACAACGCGAACGCCACAGCCAGGGGGCAACTGGCCAGAAAACTGCTGCTCAGAGCCACCTCAGAGCCCTGCACACGCAGGACATTGCGCAACGGGCACGCCGCATCGGCAGCGGTATCCGCCTGACGGCTGACCCGCAGGCCGGCGGTTTTCAAGACCTGGTCACACAGCGCCGGATCATCCTGCAAACGGCTGAGCTTGTAGCGCGTGAGCAGGTTGGGACTGGCGCGCACATCCAGGGGTGCCCAGGGGTTCCACTCAGCCGGCATCGGCACCCAGCCACGCCAGACGCCCAGCGCAAAAGCGCCCGCCAGCAGCAACAGCAGGCCCAGCCCTTTTATCGAACCCACGGCTCAATCCTTGAAAAATCGGATGTCTAGGGGGCGTTCTCAATTAGTTTCCCCG
Source organism: Pseudomonas synxantha BG33R (assembly GCF_000263715.2). Classification (NCBI taxonomy): domain Bacteria; kingdom Pseudomonadati; phylum Pseudomonadota; class Gammaproteobacteria; order Pseudomonadales; family Pseudomonadaceae; genus Pseudomonas; species Pseudomonas synxantha. Next base: position 1,457,380 of record NZ_CM001514.1, on the reverse strand, counting down.
ACGGGGAAACTAATTGAGAACGCCCCCTAGAGTAACCCCAGTTGCTGCGCAACGGGCTCTCGATGCAGGGTGGGCAGCGGCGGCAGGCCGGGCAGGCGCGCCATCAGCTGGGCATGAAAGCGCAACGCCAGTTGTGCTGCAAGGCGGTTGTCCGAGGTGTGCAGGAATATGTACGGCGTGCGTCCCTCTTCGATCCAAGTGGCGATCTTTTCCACCCATGGGATCAGGAACGGGTCATTGGCCTCCAGCTCCGGATGCCCGATGAAGCGCACCTGGGGAAACCGGGTCAGCGCCGCCGGGCGCGGTGGCACCCTTGGCTTTTTGGATTGGGCGTGCAGCACTGCCGCCGAGGTTGACGTGCAGCTGAACAAGGCGCGAGGGTCAAGGCAGATGCGCTCGACGCCACGATCGCGCAACAGGCGGTTGAGCATACGCTCGGCGTCTCCCTTGGCGAAGAACTGCTCGTGCCGGACTTCCACGGCCAATGGCCGATCAATACCATCGAGGAAACCGGCCAGTTCAGCCAGGCGCTGCGGGGTAAACCCTTTTGAGAGCTGCAGCCACAGCGGTGAAACGCGCTCACCCAAAGGGCTCATCAAACTGACAAAACTTTCTGCCGCAGGCAATTGCTCGCGCAAGTCACCCGCATGGCTGATATCCCCTGGGAATTTGGCGGTGAAGCGAAAGTCAGCCGGCATGATCTCGGCCCAGCGCTGCACGGTAGCGGCCGAAGGTCGAGCATAAAACGTGGTATTGCCTTCAACCGCATTGAAGACTTGAGAATAGAGCCCGAGGTAATCGCTGGAACGCGCCTCCACCGGGTACAGGTACTCGCGCCAGGCGTTTTCACTCCAGGACGGGCAACCAATGTAATAAGGCAAACCCATCAGATATGAATGTCGAGACCCAGCACTTCCATATCCCATTCGACAAAGCCGGCGGTGGTCAGGTAACTGGCCAGGGCAGTGGCAACGCTTTTGCTCATGGAGCGGGGGAAGACCATGTCTTGCTGACGGGCGGGAACGCCGCTGGTACGGGCGCCGCCAGCACTTTCGGCGCGGGAGGGCGACTCAGAGTGGACTTCGATGAAGTCCGGCGAATCCTCGACCGAATCATCTACCGTCACGTTCGCCTTGCGTGGCTTACGCTTGAGAGGGTAGGACTGTGAGGAGAAGCCGTCTATACGCATACATGCAGACTCGGTATCAATGATGGCAATTTAGCGGCGCTTTCCATAGTGCGCAAATGCTCTGGTGATAACTAGAACACATAATTTGTAAAAGGTTTAAAAACCGCGGCAAATTCTGACGATTGGCGAAATTTGCAGTCGAATGCGCCCATTTTTGACGTCAAATAATCCCGCGCTCGGCCTTTGTCTGCGCCACTTTATCGCGAAGGTAAACCGGTGCCGCTTGATCCGCCGGGATCGCCTCGCCGCGTTCGAACGCAAAACGTGCCAACGCCAGCAGATCTTCGGCATGGGGCAACATCGCAGCGTCCTGCCCTGCCAAATGCACGTCGATGCGTTCGCCATAACCCCAGCCGGTGCCGGCACCGAACCACTCACCGCTGGCATCAGCCGGCAACCCTGCCGCTTCTGGCGGCTGCACCGCCTCCACGCCCACCAGACGCATCTCACCGGCAGTTTCGCGGTAGCAACCCCAATAGACTTCATCCATGCGCGCATCAATTGCCGCCGCCACTTGCGTGGCGCCATGTTCACGCAATGCGCGCTGGGCCAGCACGGCGAGGTTGGACACCGGCAATACCGGACGCTCCAATGCAAAGGCCAGGCCCTGCACCACGCCGATGGCAATACGCACACCGGTAAAGGCACCGGGGCCGCGGCCAAAGGCGATGGCATCCACGGCAGCCAGGGTGGTACCGGCGTCTTCGAGCAACTGCTTGATCATCGGCAGCAACTTCTGCGCGTGCAGGCGCGGGATCACCTCGTAGTGGCTCGTTACCTTGCCATCGTGCAGCAAGGCAACGGAGCAAGCTTCAGTCGCGGTGTCCAGGGCCAGCAGGGTGCTCATCGGTGTGGGTGTCCAAATGGGGAAAAAAGTGCGCCAGTATAAACAACAACGGCCCGCAAGCGGGCCGTTGTACGCAAAGCTGATGGCGGGATCAGCTCAGTGCTTGCATCACCTTGGCGGTAATGGCTTCTACCGAGCCCACGCCTGGGATATGGCTGTACTTCGGCTTGCCTTGGGCAGCGGAGAGCTTCTGGTAGAAGTCCACCAGCGGCTTGGTCTGGGAATGATAGACCGACAGGCGATGACGCACGGTTTCTTCGGTGTCGTCTTTACGCTGCACCAGGTCTTCACCGGTGACATCGTCCTTGCCTGCAACTTTCGGCGGGTTGTAGACGATGTGGTAAACGCGGCCCGAACCCTCGTGAACGCGACGACCGGCAATACGCTGGACGATTTCTTCGTCCTCTACGGCGATTTCAACCACCGCATCCAACTCAACACCCGCCTTCACCAAGGCTTCAGCCTGGGGAATGGTGCGAGGGAAACCGTCGAACAGGAAGCCGTTCTTGCAATCTTCCTGGCTGATACGTTCCTTGACCAGGTTGATGATCAGATCATCGGAGACCAGGCCGCCGCTGTCCATCACGCTCTTGGCGATCAGGCCCAGCTCGGTGCCGGCTTTGACAGCAGCACGCAGCATGTCGCCGGTGGAGATTTGTGGAATGCCGAATTTTTCAGTGATGAACTTTGCCTGAGTACCTTTACCGGCCCCGGGAGCTCCCAGCAGAATGACGCGCATCGATGTGCTCCTCAATTTTTTATAGAGATGACGCTCGGATTCGCCGCGTGGGGCCAATCTCGTAAAAATATGGGTCCAGGCCGATCAAACGGCCAAAGGCTGATCAAGATACACAGCGGGCCCTCACCATACAAGCCGCCAAAAGTAGGAGAAACCCGCACCCGGCATACGTCAGCGGCATGGTGTGCCTGAGCGCAACCCGCCTCCTCAAACAACGACCGCCCTTTTCAGGGCGGTCGTTGTGGTTGATCCGCAAGCCGTTGAGAACACGCAAGAAACCTCAACCGGTGTTGCGCAAACCGGCGGCAATACCGGCCACGGACACCAGCAGCGCCTGTTCCAGAGGGCTGTCTTGCGCCGCCTCTTGCCGACGGGACCGCGCCAGCAACTCGGCCTGCAGCAGGTGCAACGGGTCGAGGTAGGTGTTGCGCAGGCGGATGAACTCCAGGGTGTCAGGGCTATGGGCCAGCAACTGCGACTGGCCGGTCAAGCCAAGCACCACATTACAGGCCTGCGACAATAGGTCGCGTAAATGCGCACCCAATGCCAGCAGGTCTGGCTGCACCAGGCGCTCATCATAAAGACGGGCGATATCGGCATCGGCCTTGGCCAGCACCATTTCCAGCATGTCGATGCGCGTGCGGAAAAACGGCCACTGTTCACGCATCTGCGCCAGCAACTCACCTTCCCCCCGCTCCAGCGCCTTGCTCAATGCCGCCTCCCAGCCGAGCCAGGCAGGCAGCATCAGGCGCGTCTGGGTCCAGCCGAAGATCCACGGGATCGCGCGCAAGCTTTCAATCCCACCTGCGCGACGCTTGGCCGGGCGGCTGCCCAGGGGCAAACGGCCCAACTCCTGCTCCGGCGTGGACTGGCGAAAATACTCGACGAACTGCGGATTTTCTCTCACCACGGCGCGGTAAGCGCTGACACCGTCTGCCGCCAATTCGTCCATCAAGTGACGCCAGGCAGGCTCCGGTGGTGGCGGCGGCAGCAGTGTCGCTTCCAGCACGGCGGCCAGATAGAGGTTGAGGTTCTGCTCGGCGATATCCGGCAGGCCGAATTTGAAGCGGATCATCTCGCCTTGTTCCGTGGTGCGGAAACGCCCTGCCACCGAGCCCGGTGGCTGCGACAGGATCGCCGCGTGGGCCGGGCCGCCGCCACGACCAACGGTGCCACCACGACCATGGAACAACAGCAGTTCCACCTGCTGTTCGCGGCAGATATCCACCAGACGCTCCTGCGCTCGGTATTGCGCCCAGGCGGCGGCGGTAGTGCCTGCGTCCTTGGCCGAGTCGGAGTAGCCGATCATCACTTCCTGAGGCCCCTGCAACCGCGCGCGATAACCCGGCAGTTGCAACAGCCGCTCCATCACCGGCCCGGCGTTATCCAGGTCAGCCAGCGTTTCGAACAACGGCACCACACGCATCGGTCGTTGTACGCCCGACTCTTTCAACAGCAACTGCACCGCCAGCACATCCGAGGCGGCACCCGCCATGGAGATAACATACGAGCCCAATGAGGCAGCCGGTGCGGCGGCGATTTCCTTGCAGGTATTGAGCACCTCGGCGGTGTCTGCCGACGCTTTGAAATACCCCGGCAGCAACGGCCGACGACTGGCCAGTTCCTGGGTCAGGAAGCGGATGCGTGCGTCTTCGTCCCAATCCTCATAACGCCCAAGGCCCAGGTAGTCAGTGATTTCAGTCATGGCCGCCGAGTGACGGCTGGAGTCCTGACGCACATCCAGGCGCACCAGGAACAGCCCGAAGGTCACCGCACGGCGCAAGCAGTCGAGCAGCGGCCCATCGGCGATCACGCCCATACCGCATTCATGCAGGGACTGGTAGCACAACTCCAGCGGGTCCAGCAGGTCGCGGTTGTTCTGCAACACTTCGGCAGGCGCCGGGGTGCTGGCCGTCAACGAAGCGTGGGCCCACTGGCGCGTGGCACGCAGGCGTTCGCGCAGTTGCTTGAGCAAGGCGCGATAGGGTTCGACGCTGTCGCCGACCTTGGCTTGCAACGCCGGGCTGGCCTGTTGCATCGACAGCTCGGAGGCCAGCTGATCGATGTCGCGCAAGTACAAATCCGCGGCCATCCAGCGCGCCAACAACAGCACCTCGCGGGTAACCGGCGCGGTGACATTGGGGTTGCCGTCACGGTCGCCGCCCATCCACGAGGCAAAGCGAATCGGCGCAGCCTCCAGGGGCAGGCGCAAGCCGGTAGCAGCGTGCAGGGCCTGGTCAGCCTTGCGCAGGTAATTGGGAATGGCGTGCCACAGCGAATGTTCGATCACCGCAAAGCCCCACTTGGCTTCGTCCACCGGGGTGGGCCGGATGCGGCGGATTTCTTCGGTGTGCCAGGCTTCGGCGATCAGCCGTTGCAAGCGTTCGCGGATCTGCTCGCGTTCGGCGCTGGTAAGGTCACGGTGGTCCTGGAGGGCCAGTTGCGCGGCGATGGCATCGTATTTCTGGATCAGGGTACGGCGAGCCACTTCGGTGGGGTGGGCGGTGAGCACCAGCTCGATTTCCAACCGTGCCAACTGCCGGGCCAGGGATTCATGGCTGTGCCCTTCGCTTTTCAGGCGCGCCAGCAACTCCGGCAACACCCGGGACTCAAAAGGCGCTGGTTGCGATTCATCGCGCCGATGAATCAGTTGATATTGTTCGGCAATGTTGGCCAGGTTGAGGAACTGGTTGAAGGCCCGGGCAACAGGCAGCAACTCGTCCTCTTGCAACTGATTCAAGCTGGCACTCAGTTCGTCGCCGGCCGCCTTGTCCGAGACGGCGCCGCGGCGGTCAGCCTTGGCGCCTTTGCGGATTTGCTCGATCTTGTCGAGAAAGTCATCGCCGTACTGCTCTCGAATGGTGTTGCCCAACAGTTCACCCAGCAGGTGAACATCCTCACGCAAGCGTGCATCGATATCACTCATCAGCCAATCTCCAGCCAGAAATCCGGGACGCGCAGGTGTTCCAGAGTGCCGCCGGCGTCGGTTTCTGACAAGGCCGAACGCAAACGACTTTAAACCTTGCGGCTTAAAGCTAGTCTCAAGCATGAGCCGTCGCGTTATTCACGCAGGCGGCTGGTCACTCATCACCGCCTGCCAGCGCAGGCTTATTGAGGTAGCCATGAAAATTCGAGAACTGGCCCAGCATTGGGAAGAAACCGCCAAGGGTCGCCTGACCAAGACTGAGTACGCGATTCATCTGGATGTGGAATCTGCCGCAAGGCTGGCCGCCATTGCCGAGATGTACCCCAAGCGCCACGTCGAAGAACTGCTCGGCGAGCTGATCGGCGCCGCCCTTGAAGAGCTGGAAGAAAGCTTTCCCTATATCAAGGGCGACCAAGTGATTGCCACCGATGAAGAGGGGGATCCACTGTATGAAGACGTGGGTCTCACACCCCGCTTTCTGACGTTGTCCCGCCGCTATCTTCATGATTTGTCCGCCAGCGCTGACGAACAGAAGCACTGAAAAACATTTTATTGACGTCAATCAAACCCAGGTATTCCGGGCTTTTTACAGGCTCGGAGTACCGCTGCGCGCTGCGAAAGTTCCATCTTTTGAACACTGACCACTCAGTCAGATATTTTTTCAGGCAATTCGCCATATCCGCTGAACTTTTGAAAAAAGCCTCGGGTCACAGCCAGTAGCCATCACTTGTGGAACGGTCGTTTGAACTGGCCTCATGAGCTTTACCGCCGGGCCCGCAACCGATACGCCACGATGGATTTTGATGTTTTTCAGGAGTTATCCAATGGAGTTGAAGACGATGAACACCAGCACCGCCAAATCCTCGTTTAACCACCTGCGCGGGCTCAAATTGGCCGCGCTGGCAATCGGCACCAGCTTCGTTCTGGCAGGCTGCGCCGGCAACCCTCCAACCGAGCAGTACGCTGTGACCCAATCGGCCGTTAACAGCGCCGTGAGCGCTGGCGGTACCGAGTTTGCAGCCGTGGAAATGAAGTCGGCTCAGGACAAGCTCAAAGAAGCTGAAATCGCGATGCACGACAAGAACTACGAGAAAGCTCGTCAGCTGGCTGAACAAGCCGAGTGGGACGCCCGCGTCGCCGAGCGTAAAGCCCAGGCTGCCAAGGCTCAACAGGCTGTGAAGGATTCTCAGAAGGCTGTTGAAGAACTGCGTAAGGAAGGCATGCGCCCAGCTGCAATCATGCAGAAGTAAGCCACTGCCCCTTGATTGCATCGCACCTGATATCGAATTGAAAGGACGACACGACTATGCGTAAACAATTGATGATCCCTGCCCTGCTGGCGATGAGCGTTGCCTTGGCGGCCTGCTCCACCCCGCCGAACGCGAACCTGGAAAATGCACGGACTAACTTCTCGGCCCTGCAAACCAACCCGCAAGCCACCAAACTGGCAGCCTTGGAAACCAAAGACGCCAGCGAATGGCTGGACAAGGCTGACAAGGCATACCGCGATAACGAAGACGAGAAGAAAGTCGACCAACTCGCTTACCTGACCAACCAGCGTGTTGAAGTTGCCAAGGACACCATCGTCCTGCGCGAATCCGAAGCCAAGCTGAAAAATGCCGGCGACGAACGTGCCCGCGCCCTGCTGGACGCCCGTGACGCGCAAATCAAGCAACTGCAAAACAGCTTGAACGCCAAGCAAACCGATCGCGGCACCCTGGTGACTTTCGGTGACGTACTGTTCGCCACCAACAAGTCCGACCTGAAATCCAGCGGCCTGGTGAACATCACCAAGCTGGCGCAGTTCCTGCGCGATAACCCGGATCGTAAAGTGATCGTTGAAGGCTACACCGACAGCACGGGTTCCGACTCGTACAACCAGAGCCTGTCGGAGCGTCGTGCAGCTTCCGTGCAACGTGCACTGGCTCAACAAGGCGTGGATATCTCGCGCATCGTGACCCAGGGCTACGGCAAGGAATATCCAGTTGCCGACAACGGCAGCGTTTCGGGCCGTGCCATGAACCGTCGCGTTGAAGTGACCATCTCCAACGACAACCAGCCAGTCAAGCCACGGTCTTCCGTTGCTAACTGATTGATTGTTGCCGGATAAAAAACCCACCTCGCGGTGGGTTTTTTTTGGCTAAGAAAATGTGATCGGACGATCGGTGTCTTCATCCGGCGGCGTTATCATCTTCGCGCTTGCGGGGCCGTCTGACGGGTTGCCAGTCAATTTGTTACGCGCTTGCTCTTGCGCATCATGCCGCTCCAACGCCTGATGCGCCCTGGCCATGGCCAGCATGTTGCGTATCACATTAATATCGATCACTACTCCCCGCCCCCTTCTGTGTAAGTTACATCGCCCTCTGTGGCTTTTTTACACAAAACGGTTCCCGGTAATTTCGCCAAGCGCAACTTTCAGCGAAATCAATCGGCTTATCCGGATTCGCCGCCAGGTAGTAGAAACGTGCTCATCACAGGCGGTGAGACCCAGGCTCACTGCTGCAATTGCGGGGTTTGCTCCCCCATACAACGCACGGCCTGCTTTTTGTTGTTCACCAGCACGCCGCTCAAGCCCTTCTGTTCGGTATCAAACATCACCAATACACCGTCGACACACTGCGCCACTTGTGCGGCCGGCGTGAGGGAGATCTTGTAATCCTCACCGGGCACGGTTTTGAGCATGGTGAAGTCGCTGAGCAGCAACGCATCTTCCGGCTTGGCGAAGTGCAGGTAGCCGTAATACCACAAGCACCCAACGGTACCGATGATAGTGCCGATGCCGGTGAGGATCAGCGGGATCATGTTGCGTTCTTCACTCATTGTGGGCTCTCTGATGAATCAACTTTAGGAATTGGATAATTCGCAATCTCGCCCAGCCGGCGCAGGCCGTTGAAGTGCTGCGGGTCGTCCAGGTAACGCAGCATGACGGTTTGCCAGGTCTTGTCGGCAAACGTCTGTACATGGCCGCCACGGGTCAGTTGCAACACCCTTGGCGCAGGGGCCACTTGATACAGGCGGATGCCATTGGCTACCGGCACGATGGGATCATCCAGGCTGTGGAACAACAGTTTTGGCACACCGGTCAGTTGGGGCATGGCATTGATTGCACTGTCGGCGTCGGGCACCAGCCACGACAGGGGCACCTGCAACGGCCAGGTTAACCAGGACGTGCTCAGGGCGAATTGTCCTACGTCACGATAACTGGCGGGTACGCCATCCAGTATCAGCGCCTTGATCTGGGGTTGACGCGCCGGATGGGCCGCCAGGTAATGCACCGCCAGCGCGCCGCCCAGGCTTTGGCCGAGCACAATCAACGGTTGCCCCTGGGTTTCAGGAGCTTTGTCGAGCCAGCTGAATGCTGCGTCGATATCCTGATAGATCGCCGGCAAGGACGGTTTGCCTTGCGAAAGCCCATAGCCGCGATAATCGAGCAACAGCACTTGATAGCCTTGCTCCGGCAACCACCAACTGCCGCCCAGGTGCCAGGCGAGATTACCGCCGTTGCCGTGCAGGTGCAGCACCGTTCCCTTCAGAGGTACGCCGGGTTTAGCCGGCAACCACCAGGCGTGGAGCTTGAGGCCGTCAGCAGTGGTGATAGTGACGTCGCGGTATTGCAGGCGGGCTTTTTCCGGCGTGAAGGGCAGGCCGGGCTCGGGATAGAACAGCAAGGAGCTGCAGCCGTTCAATGTGAGTAGCAGGCATAAGATGCCGAGGATTCTCATCCGTTGAAACCTCGTAGGTGAGTTGAAACCTGAAGTCTTGTGAAGATCCAATGGTGGGAGGGGGCAAGCCCCTCCCACACGCTGACCCGGTTGCTTCAATGAAATACCTAAAGGATATTGGAGTAATCCGCCTCGATCCGATCCAGGCTCAAGTGGTTGAGGAAGTTGGAAAAACACATCCACGCCGCCAGCGCGTTCATATCGCGAAACTGCTCCGGCAGGTACTTGGGCGGCACCACCAACCCCTCGTCGACCAGTTGGCGCAGGGTACGCATGTCTTCCAGGGTGGTCTTGCCACAGAACAGCAGCGGCACTTGTTCCAGCTTGCCTTTGCGCACGGCGAGCTGGATGTAGTTGTAGACCATGATAAAGCCCTTGAGGTAGGACAAATCCTTGGTAAACGGCAGACCGGTCGGCACTGAACCACGGAACACCCGGCTGGCGTTGCCATAGCTTTCGGCCATTTCAAAGCCTTGCTCACGGAAGAACTCGAACACCTGCAGGAAGTCGGCGCCCTCCTCCACCATATGGATGGCGCGGGTACGGTTGGTCAATTTACGCAGGCGGCTGGGATAGGAGGCAAACGTGATGATTTCCATCAGGATCGCCAGGCCCTCCTGGGTCACGGTGGACGACGGCGGGCCCTTGGACAGGAACGTGCAGATTGGCTGGTTCTGGCCATTGAGCGTGGTGCCCACATGCACCAGCCCTTCATGCACTTCCAGGGCGCGCACGTCGCGGTCGTTGAACATCGCGTCGGCGCGGATCTTGATATAGTCGGCGCCCGCCGCCGCATCCGCGACGATACCGTCGGACTCGAACACGCGGATAGTCTCTTCTGCCTCGCCAAACACCTTGTTCAGACGCGTTTGCAGCAGGCTCACCGCATCCTTGGCGGTGAGGGTCTTGGCTTCGTCCTTCAGATCGCCCCGGCCATCGATATTGTTCAGGTAGTCCGACAGCATCAGCCCCAGGTCTGCCAGGGTCGGGTCGCCAGCGTGGAACGCATCGGAGGCAGCGCCGTACAGTTCCTGGGATATCAGGCCAAAGTCCTCGGTGCCGCGCGCTTCAAGCATACGCACCACCATGCGGTATTCGCGGCACATGCGCCGCATGATCTGCCCCACCGGGCTGAACTGCCCCAGGCGGCGGGTGATGTCGCGCTCGATGTTCTGGAACTCCAGCTTCACCGCACTGGAATCGAAAGACAGGGGCCGGTTCAGGTAGTAATCGCGGTCCACGGCAGGCATGGCCTTGCCCTTGGCCTTGAGGAATCCCTGGCGGATGTTCTCGTCCCACTTCACTGCGTCGAGAACCCGGATCGGTGTCTGCGCCAGCACAATGCGATCGGACAAGCTGCGTATCGTCTGCTGGTAATCGTCCACCCGGTGTCTTCCTCTTTAAACGTTGAGCGTTGTCAGGCTTTGCTCGAATGCTGTCAGACCGAGGCCAATACCAGATGCATGTAACGCTTGAGGATTTCAAGCATCTCTTCACCGGTCAGAGGCTCTGCGCCGCCCAACAGGCCCTGATATTCCATCCGACTGATGATAGCCGTCAACACCTTGGCATCCTGCTGCGGCTCACGGGAGCCCAACACTTGAAAAAACTGCCCGGTGCCCTGCAACAGAATCTGTTGATGGGAGCGCACCAGTTCAGCCAGTCGCGGGTTCAGCAGGGCCTCCTGTCGAAACGCCTGCTCGGCCATCAGGTATTCGCGGCGGTTGGTCAGTTGGCGCAGCACGTAATCGGCGGTCAGCCGGGCAATGTCATCGGCCAGTTGCGCGCGCGACTGCGGGCTGCCATCGCCATAGGCAACCATCTCGCGCAACAAGCCCTCGTTACGCATCCACAGTTTGCCCATGAAGGCCGCGCTGCGTTCGACGTATTGGGCGAAGGTGTCGGTGAGCAGGTCATCGATATCCTTGAAATAGTAGGTGGTGGCCGACAACGGCACACCCGCCTCCGCCGCTACGGCTCGATGGCGTACGGCACGCACCCCTTCGCGCACCACGATGCGCATGGCCGCATCGAGAATGTCCTGGCGGCGTTGTTCGCTGCCCCGGCGGCTGGCCTTGCGGCCCTGGTACTGAACGCTTTCAGCCACGGCAGCAGCAATGCCGGCGGCACCTTCTTGAGCCATTACGCGGTTCACCACACTTCTTCCTTTAAAAGTGACGCTGGAATACGCCACATAAAAAAGCCGCCTTGTAAAAGGCGGCTTCGGATTTCGCAACGGTTACGCTTGTGGCCGCATGTGCGGGAACAGGATCACATCGCGGATCGATGGCGAGTTGGTCAACAACATCACCAGCCGGTCGATGCCGATGCCTTCACCAGCAGTCGGCGGCATGCCGTACTCCAGGGCACGTACGAAGTCGGCGTCGTAGTGCATGGCTTCGTCATCGCCGGCGTCCTTGTCGGCCACCTGAGCCATGAAGCGCTCGGCCTGATCTTCCGCGTCGTTAAGCTCGGAGTAGGCGTTGGCGATTTCGCGGCCGCCGATGAACAGTTCGAAACGGTCAGTGACGTTCGGGTTGTCGTCGTTGCGACGCGCCAGCGGCGACACTTCGAACGGGTACTGGGTAATGAAGTGTGGCTGCTCCAGCTTGTGCTCGACCAGCTCTTCGAAAATCATCACCTGCAATTTGCCCAGGCCTTCAAAGCCCAACACCTTGGCACCGGCTTTCTTGGCGATGGCGCGAGCCTTGTCGATGTCGTTCAGATCGTCAGCGGTCAGCTCAGGGTTGTACTTGAGGATCGAGTCGAACACCGAAAGACGCACGAACGGCTCGCCGAAGTGGAACACCTTGTCGCCGTACGGCACGTCGGTAGTCCCCAGAACAAGCTGCGCCAGTTCACGGAACAGTTCTTCGGTCAGGTCCATGTTGTCTTCGTAGTCGGCGTAGGCCTGGTAGAACTCCAACATGGTGAATTCAGGGTTGTGACGGGTCGAGACGCCTTCGTTACGGAAGTTGCGGTTGATCTCGAACACCTTCTCAAACCCGCCGACCACCAGGCGCTTGAGGTACAGCTCCGGCGCGATACGCAGGAACATTTCCATGTCCAGCGCGTTGTGGTGGGTTTCAAATGGCTTGGCTGCGGCACCACCGGGGATGGTTTGCAGCATCGGCGTTTCCACTTCCAGGAAGTCACGCTGCATCAGGAAGCTGCGGATGTGGGCAATGACTTGCGAACGCACACGGAAGGTCTGGCGCACGTCTTCGTTGACGATCAGGTCAACGTAACGCTGGCGATAGCGCTGCTCGGTGTCGGTCAGGCCGTGGTGCTTGTCCGGCAGCGGGCGCAAGGACTTGGTCAGCAGGCGCACGCTGGTCATTTCGACGTACAGGTCGCCCTTGCCGGAACGGGCCAGGGTGCCTTCTGCGGCGATGATGTCACCCATGTCCCAGGTTTTCACCGAGGCCAGGGTTTCTTCCGAGAGGGTTTTACGGTTGACGTAGACCTGGATACGCCCGGTCATGTCCTGAATCACCATGAACGAGCCACGGTTGAGCATGATGCGACCTGCCACCTTGACCGGGATCGCCGCTTCTGCCAGCTCTTCCTTGGTCTTGTCCGCGTACTGTTTCTGCAAGGCATCGCAGTAGTTGTCGCGGCGGAAGTCGTTGGGGAAGGCGTTACCCTTGGCGCGCTCGGCAGCAAGCTTTTCCTTGCGCAGGGCGATCAGGGAGTTTTCTTCCTGTTGCAGGGCTTGCGGGTCGAGTTGTTGGTCGCTCATGTCTTTTGAAATTCCATCACAGGTACGTTTTCCCCAGCCTTCGGCTGGGGATCGCGAGCAAGCTCGCTCCTACAGGGGTGTTACAGGCCGGATTTCAGGCTGGCTTCCAGGTATTCGTCGATATCACCGTCGAGTACCTTGTCGCAGTCGCTGCGTTCGATGTTGGTGCGCAGATCCTTGATCCGCGACGCATCGAGTACATACGAACGGATCTGGTGACCCCAGCCGATATCCGACTTGGTGTCTTCCAGCGCCTGGGAAGCGGCGTTGCGCTTCTGCATTTCCTGCTCGTACAACTTGGCCCGCAGCATTTTCATGGCGGTATCCTTGTTGGCGTGCTGGGAACGTTCGTTCTGGCAACTGACCACGGTGTTGGTCGGTACGTGGGTAATACGTACGGCCGAGTCAGTGGTGTTTACGTGCTGACCACCGGCACCGGAGGAACGGTAGGTGTCGATGCGCAGGTCGGCCGGGTTGATCTCGATTTCCACCTTGTCGTCGATCTCTGGCGAGACGAAAACGGCGGAGAACGAAGTGTGACGACGGTTGCCGGAGTCGAAGGGGCTCTTGCGCACCAGGCGGTGCACACCGATTTCGGTACGCAGCCAGCCAAAGGCGTATTCACCCTTGATATGCACGGTCGCGCCCTTGATACCGGCGACTTCACCGGCGGACAGTTCCATGATGGTCGCGTCGAAACCGCGCTTGTCGGCCCAGCGCAGGTACATGCGCAGCAGGATGTTGGCCCAGTCCTGGGCCTCGGTGCCGCCGGAACCGGCCTGGATGTCCAGGTAGGCGTTGTTCGGGTCCATTTCATGGCTGAACATGCGGCGGAATTCAAGCTTGGCGAGGTTTTCCTCGAGACGGGCCAGCTCGGCGACGACATCGCCCACTGCGCCTTCGTCGTTTTCTTCGACAGCCATGTCCAGCAGGTCACGACAATCGGCCAGACCGGTGTTCAGCTCGTCGAGGGTGTCGACGATCTGCGCCAGCGCAGCGCGCTCGCGCCCCAGTTCCTGGGCGTATTCAGGTTTGTTCCAGACACTCGGATCTTCAAGCTCGCGGTTGACCTCGGTCAGACGCTCATGCTTTTGATCGTAGTCAAAGATACCCCCGAATAGTTTCGGAGCGCTCGGACAGGTCCTTGATGGTGTTAAGGATCGGGTTGATTTCCATGGCGGGCAGCACTCGTTGGCGAACTTTTGAAAGCCGGCGAGTATAACGGCAAACGGCTGGGAACGGCAGCCCGCTTGGCCGATTCTGCCAAGGCGGCGCTTCCTCTCCTCACGCCAGCTTCGCTAACAGATGCGCGACCACCAAAGCGTTTCCTGCGGGAGGGCGATACCCCGCGTTAGAAAAACCACACCTACTACTCGCTCAAAAATGACCGTTCATCTGTTTATACAAATGATCTGAACATCAAAATCAGAGCCCGCCTAAAAGAGCACAATCCAACCCACCCGAACAAAAACAAACAATTAGGTTTCTAGCCAAATCGCCCCAAGACTCAAGTCACAAATATACAAGAATATAAATACATCAGTTTCAGACCCGTCTTACAAATACTCCTACAGACATAAAATCAAATCAAAACGCCATCAGTTTTTTATTCCTTCCCGCTCAAATAAGTTCGATCAAAGCGACTGAGCTTTGTCTTCAGGACGTACAAACTTTCAAACTCGATCACTCTCACAAAAAACGGAGAGACCCTATGGCACAGCAAGGGTGGCAACCAGGACAACCTTTAGAACTCAAGCCCACGATAATTACCGCCGGGAGACGAAACACTTATTGGGGTGGCGAAGGCGGAGGCTACGCAGGAAGTGGAGATGGCTGGGGCCTTCAAGAAGGGCCTCGTCGAGGTGAAGGAGACCGTAGCCGCTTCAAGCAGTTTGACTTCCCCAGCACCACCGCTGATTTCATTGGAGAGCAAAAGTACAACCAATCCTTGATTGACGCAGAGTACAGCGCACGGTTCGCAACGCTAACGACTGAAACTGAACGCGAACTCGCAGAGAAACAGCAAGCCGCGAAAGCTTCACAGCCACTCACAGAGACAGCCTCAGCCATTCTCGATCAAAAAATCGCACTTGAAATCATCGACGCGAAAAAAACCAAATACGCCAATACTGCGCCACTCATCTATGGGCTCTATGATCAAAGCCCTTTTTATCTGATGGAAAACTTAACCTATACAAAACTACGTGAAACGCTTGCATCCTCTGACCCGATAAGAAATTTGGGCGATACGTACACACTTTACGACAACGTTTGGAGAGCCGCGCAAGAACTCAAGGCTCTCTCGCTCTCCATAGACATTCTGGCTAAAAAACTTTCAGGGTTGGCAAAGGCCCGGCAAACGTTGGAGGCCAATTTAGCCGAACATGATCCTGGCTGGGCAAATTTACACAATGAGTATCTGAAGGCCATTGCCGATGAGTTGGAAATTCAGGTGCAGTTGCTGCCGGAATATTTGCAGGTGGAACTCACCTCTCTTGCAGGTTCTGTCGTTGGATTGACACCCGACCAGACCCTCATGCTTTACAAAAACACGCTGGACAAAATGATCGAAGAAACGATGGCTGCGATCAAACCTATTGACCCACCGTTAGCCATAAACCGGAACGGGTTGATGATTTACTATCCCGCAGCCAACCCACGGGTTACACCGCCACTGAGCAAACCCGAGCTTGAGGGACTGAAACAGCTTATTTATCTGCAGCAGAATACCGCGCTTGGGGTGAGATGGCTCAGCCACCATGATTTTGTGCTGAATTCAGAGTCCGCGCGGTTTCTTGCCAACGCCTCCAATGCAATCAGCGACCTCGCGGGACGTGCGCAGCAGGTAGCCACGGCCCAGGCGCGTATTGAAGCGGTACGAGCAACCAATACCTATCGACTGTCGGGCACTGCTTCTGCGACTCAAGCGATAGTCATGACCTCAGTCGGGACTATCGCAACAGCAGAAGGGATTACCATCACGCTGCAAGCTGCTATTCGGTCAGCAGTGGCCGCATTGACGGAGTTGGTCGCAAGTACCGCGAGTGGCTTAATGGTCGGTGTTTCAGCGTTGGTCTATTCCCCCAAACTCGCAAATGGAGAACTTCCAGAGCGTTATGCGCTTGGTACACCGATCTCAACCTTGGTACCAGACCTCAACGAGTCGACGATAACCTCGGCAGTCAACGGCACAATCGACCTGCCGGTTCGAATGAGTTCGAAGACGGCTACCGATGGGCGGTCAGAAGTATTAGTGGTCACTGCCGACGGTACAAGCGTGCCTTCCAAGGTCAAGGTGGTTGCTGCGACCTATGATCCTGGGCAGAAGGTATACACCGTCACGACAAGTGACATTCCACCAAGAACGTTGATCTGGACACCTATCGTTGCCCCTGGGGATAGCTCAACAACGCTGCCCGTTGATCAATCTGAACCGCCTGTCTATACGGGAGCTACCGTAACTCCCGTTGAAGGAAGGATTGACAGTTTTCCAGCCGCTGCTGAGGCAGGATTTGACGACTTCATCACTGTCTTCCCGGTCAACTCTGGCTTACCTCCCATCTATGTGTTTTTCAGGGATCGACGGGAAGACCCAGGAGTTGTGACAGGCAACGGGCAATCTATAACCGGTTCCTGGCTAGGAGCGGCCTCACAAGGGGAAGGCTCCCCTATACCTTCGCAAATTGCCGACAAGCTTAAAGGTCAGGAGTTTAAAAACTTCAGAGCATTTCGCGAAGCCTTCTGGAAAACGGTTGCCAACGACTCGGAACTGGCAAGTCAGTTCAAACGTCAAAATTTGTCGATAATGCTGGATGGGAAAACTCCCTTTTCAAGCAAATCAGAGTGGGTGGGGGAATCTGTTAAATTCGAAATTCACCACAAAATTTTCATTTCTCAAGGCGGCGAGATTTTTGACATTGACAACATCTATATAGTCACTCCAAAACGCCATAAAGAAATTCATAGAAAAGGCATCTAAAAAGATGAAAACATTAATCACCGAATACACAGAGACCGAATTTCTGAACTTTGTAATCTCTCTTTGTGACAGCAGCGTTCGCACCGAAGAAGAAGACATTGAAATGGTTTTCGAGTTTGAACGCCTGACGGAGCACCCGGACGGAGCGGATCTAATCTACTACCCAAGAGATGACAGAGAAGACAGCCCAGAAGGAATTGTAAAAGAAGTCAAAGAGTGGCGTGCGAATAATGGCAAGCCTGGTTTCAGAATAGAATAACGCCGCCCTATCCCCTGCCATCGGTTCTACAACGATGGCAGACTTCTTATTTCACTCAACGAGTCGACAATAACCTCGGCAGTCAACAGCACAATCGACCTGCCGGTTCGAATGAGTTCGAAGACGGCTGCCGATGGGCGGTCAGAATCATAATGCTGAAATTTACGCATACTAACCCCTAAACGCCACATGGAGCCTCATAAGAAAGGAGCCGAATGATGAAACTCAAACAAAGTTTTTCCGAGTATACAAAAGATGAATTTTTATTATTCATGAAAGAAATACTCAAGGAAAATACCGCTCCAACCGATGAGCGACTAGATAAACTTTTACAACACTTCGAATTAATTACTGAACACCCAGAAGGAACAGACCTTATTTATTACACCGCATCGGATACAGAAAGTACAATTGAAGCTATAACTGAAAGAGTTGAAAACTGGCGAGCCACCAATAACAAGCATGGATTTAAGGTTGAGCCATAATAAATACGGCCATTCAACTGGGTAATTAAGATGAAAACCTCAATTTCCGAGTACACAGAAAGCGAATTTTTAAGTTTTGTAACTTCTCTTTGTGATGCGAGTGCTCGCACTGAGGAAGAAGATGACGAAATGCTATTAGCATTCAAGCGACTTACGGAGCATCCTGACGGATCAGATCTCGTCTACTATCCAAGAGCTGACAGAGAAGACAGCCCGGAGGGCATTGTAAAAGAAGTTAAAGAGTGGCGTGCGGCTAATGGCAGGCCTGGATTTAAAATAGAATAATCTCTCTGCAATCCCCCTTCCATCGACGCTACATAGATGGCGGGTTTCTTCGTTCAACCACGTTCATGTGCACTTAATCTGGACGAATACCGCGCTCACAATGTGGGAGGGAAGCCCCTCCCACATTTTAATGGGGTACAGCCTCAACTCACTCGATACCAACCTGATTACGCCCATTATGCTTGGCCGTATACAGCCCCTTGTCCGCCGCCATGATCAGTTGCCGGCAGTCCGTGCCCTGCACCGGCGTCAAGGTCGACAGGCCAATGCTGATGGTCAGGCTCGCCCCTTCTGCCGGGGCAATGTGCGGGATTTTCAGGGCCGCCACCGCCATGCGCAATTTTTCTGCAACCAACCGTGCGCCGCCCGGCGAGGTATTGGGCAGTACCAGCGCGAACTCTTCGCCGCCGTATCGCGCCGGCAAGTCCGAAGGGCGGCTGCTGGCGTCGCGGATAGCGGCGGCGACTTTGCGCAAGGCTTCATCGCCTTCGACGTGGCCGAAGCTGTCGTTGTAGGTCTTGAAGAAGTCCACGTCGATCATCAGCAGCGACAGTTGGGTCTGGTCGCGCATGGCACGGCGCCACTCCAGTTCCAGGTATTCGTCGAAGTGGCGGCGGTTGGACAGCCCGGTCAGGCCGTCGGAGTTCATCAGGCGTTGCAGCACCAGGTTGGTATCCAGCAACTGTTGCTGGCTGACCCGCAGCGCACGGTAGGCCGCGTCACGCTGCAACAGCGTCATGTAGGACCGCGAGTGGTAGCGGATACGCGCCACCAGTTCGATGTTGTCGGGCAGCTTGACCAGGTAATCGTTGGCGCCGGCCGCGAAGGCCGCACTCTTGATCAGCGGGTCTTCCTTGGTGGACAGCACGATGATCGGGATATTCGCGGTCGCCGGGTGATTGCGGTATTCACGCACCAAGGTCAGACCGTCGAGGCCGGGCATCACCAGGTCCTGCAGGATCACCGTCGGCTTGATGCGGATCGCCTGGGCAATCGCCTGGTGCGGGTCGGCGCAAAAGTGGAAGTCGATGTTTTCTTCATGGGACAGGCCGCGCCGCACGGCTTCGCCGATCATGGCCTGATCGTCGACCAGCAGCACCATGGCGGCGTTCTCATCGGTCTTGAAGTCGTCGAGCTGTAAATCATTCATGTGCAGTCACCTGAATTACTACCTGCAAGCCAGCACGGCGGGAGATTTTCGATCATTTTGCAAAGACCTCCAGCAATCGGGGCGCAATTCTATCCAGTGGGCGAATTTCAACAGCAGCATCAATCGCCGCCGCCGCTTTGGGCATGCCGTACACCGCCGAGCTCTGCTGATCCTGGGCGATGGTCAAATATCCTTGTTCGCGCATCAGCTTGAGGCCCTGGGCCCCGTCGCGCCCCATGCCGGTCAGTAGTACGCCGACGGCGTCACCGGTCCAGTAACTGGCGACGCTTTCGAAAAACACGTCGATGGAGGGCCGGTAAATCTCGTTCACCGGCTCTGCGGTATAGGCTAGCGTGCCATTTTTCAACAAGCGAATATGATGGTTGGTGCCGGCCAGCAAGACCACGCCGGCCTGGGGCGGCTCGCCCTCACAGGCCAGGCGCACGGGCAGGCCGGAGGCGCTGCTCAGCCACTCGGCCATGCCGGCGGCGAAGACCTGGTCCACATGCTGCACCAGCACGATGGCGGCGGGAAAATCCCGCGGCAAGCCCTTGAGCAGAACCTCCAGCGCCGCCGGCCCACCCGCTGAAGAACCAATGGCCACCAGCCGTTGACGCTTGCCTGTGCCCCGTTGCGGTGGGGTTTCGGCACGCACACGCGTGCCGCGCTGGCCAATCAACCAACCGATATTGAGGATCTTGCGCAATAGCGGTGCCGCCGCATCCTTGGGGTTGCCTACGCCCAGCGCCGGGGTATCCACCACATCCAGCGCTCCGTGGCCCATGGCTTCGAATACGCGGCTGACGTTGGCCTGGCGGTCGACAGTAACGATCACGATAGGGCAAGGCGTGTCAGCCATGATCTGCCGGGTAGCCTCCACCCCATCCATCACCGGCATGATCAGGTCCATCAGGATCAGGTCCGGGGTCAGCTCGGCACAGCGGCGCACCGCTTCCAGGCCATTGCTGGCCACCCACACCACCTCGTGGGCGGGCTCAAAGCTCAAGGCGCGGCGCAAGGCCTCTATCGCCAGGGGCATGTCATTGACGATCGCAATCCTCATGCCCGGGCGCCTCCAATCAGTTCAACCACGGCGTCGAGCAAGGCGTCGTCATGGAAACTGGCTTTGGCTAAATAATAGTCGGCGCCCGCGTCGAGTCCACGACGTCGGTCTTCTTCACGATCCTTGTAGGAAACCACCATCACCGGCAACGATTGCAGGCGACTGTCACGACGCAAAAGTGTGACCAATTCAATACCGTCCATGCGAGGCATATCAATATCAGTGATAAGCAGGTCGAAGTCCTCGGAGCGCAATGCGTTCCAGCCATCCATGCCATCGACCGCAACAGCGACTTCATAACCACGATTGAGTAATAATTTGCGTTGCAGCTCGCGTACGGTCAGCGAGTCGTCTACCACCAGCACGCGCTTGCGCGGTGCTTCGGTGGCCTGCTGGCTGCGCCGGGCGATACGTTCCAGGCGGCCGGTGTTGAGCAATTTATCCACCGAACGCAGCATGTCTTCGACATCGACGATCAGTACCACCGAGCCGTCATCGAGCAAGGCCCCTGCAGAAATATCCTGGACCTTGCCCAGGCGATCATCCAGCGGCAACACCACCAGGGTGCGTTCACCGATAAAGCGCTCCACGGCAATCCCGTACACGGCATCGCGCTCGCGGATCACCACGACTTTCAGGGTCTGCGAAGGACTCTGCCCCGGTGGGCGCTGCAGCAACTGGCTGGCGGCAACCAGGCCCACATGTCGGCCCTCGTGCCAGAAGTGTTGGCGGCCTTCCAGTTGCACAATGTCGTCGGGAGCCAGGTCACACATACGTTCAATGTGGGCCAGGGGGAAGGCATAGGCTTCTTCGCCCACGTCCACCACCAGGCTGCGCACCACCGACAAGGTCAACGGCACTTCCAGATGGAAGCGACTGCCCTGCCCCGCCGTCTGCTCCAGTACCACCGCGCCACGCAGTTGGCGAACCATATGCTGCACTGCATCCAGGCCAACGCCACGACCGGACACCTCGGTGACCTTGTCGCGCAAGCTGAACCCCGGCAGGAACAGGAACGTCAGCAGTTCCTCTTCGCTCAGGCGCAGGGCAGTTTCCACCGGCGACAGATTACGTTCGACAATGGTGCCGCGCAGGCGCTCCAGATCGACACCGTTGCCGTCGTCGCTCAATTCCAGTACCAGCAACCCGGCTTGATGGGACGCACGCAGGCGGATCAGGCCTTCCGCCGGTTTGCCCGCCAGCAGCCGCTGCTCGGGCGTTTCGATGCCGTGGTCGACCGCATTGCGCAGTAAATGAGTGAGCGGTGCTTCAAGTTTTTCCAGGACGTCTCGATCGACCTGGGTCTTTTCGCCTTCGATTTCCAGGCGCACTTGCTTGCCCAGGCTGCGACCGAGGTCACGCACCATGCGCACCTGCCCCGCCAGCACGTCGGCAAACGGTCGCATGCGGCAGGCCAGTGCGGTGTCGTAAAGCACCTGGGCGCGCTGGCCGGCCTGCCAGGCGTACTCGTCAAGTTCCGCGTTTTTATCCGCCAGCAGTGCCTGAGCTTCGCTCAACAAGCGGCGGGTATCGGCCAGGGCTTCCTGAGTCTCAAGATTCAAATCCAGGTGCTTGAGGTGACCGTCCAGGGTATCGAGGGCGCGCAGGCTGTTGCTTTGAATGCGCTTGAGGCGTTGCATACTGGCCAGGTGAGGCTTGAGCCGCTGGGTTTCCACCAAGGACTTGCTCGACAGGTCCAACAGGCTGTTCAAGCGCTCGGCGGTAACCCGCAGTACACGCTCGCCACCCTCGGTGATGCGCTTGTTCTGACGCGGTGGCTCACTGCTGACGGGCGGTGCAACCTCTGGCTCTTGCGGCAATGCTTCAACGATAGGCGCCGGAGCAGGCTCGGGCTCGGCTTTTGGCGCCGGCGTAGCGGGTGGCTGCGCCGGGTCAAGCAGACGCTCCATCAACTCCACGTACGCCTGGATATCCAACGGCCCCACGCTGTTGCCTGGCGTGGCGATACGCATCAGCAGGTCAGTGCCTTGCAACAACGCATCGATATGTTCCGGTTGCAGGTACAGACGACCTTCCTGGGCGCTGACCAGGCAATCCTCCATGACGTGGGCCACGCCGACCCCGGCATCCACCCCAACAATCCGCGCCGCGCCCTTGAGCGAATGTGCGGCGCGCATACAGGCTTCAAGTTGATCCGCCTGGGTCGGGTTGCGCTCCAGGGCCAGCAGGCCGGCGCTCAATACCTGGGTTTGCGCATCGGCCTCCAGGCTGAACAGCTCCAACAGCGAGGCATCACGCATCTGGTCGGGGGTCATGCGAGGCTCCGGGTCACGGCGGACAACAATTGCGCTTCGTCCAGCCAGCGCAGGCTGCGGCCTTTGAACTGCAACACACCTTGGGTATAGCGTGCGCTGGCCTGGGTACCGGAGGCCGAGGCCGCGTTCAAGGTGCGCTCATCGATGGCATGAATGCCATCCACTTCATCCACCGGCACGACGATCGGACCGTCCTGGGCGGCAATGATCAACATGCGCGGCATGATCCGCCCGCCACTGGGCCCGCTGCTGGTGCTGTCCAGGCCCAGCAGTTCCACCAGCGATAGGCACGCCACCAGCGCACCCCGCACGTTGGCCACCCCCAGCAGCGCACGGGAACGCTGGTGCGGCAAGGAGTGGATCGGTTGCAATGGCGCCACTTCCACCAGGCAGCGGGTGGCGATACCGAGCCATTCTTCACCGAGGCGGAACATCAACAGCGAACGGGTGACCACCTCGCTACCCGCTTCGGCAGCGGCCTGCGAGCGCTGATCATCCTGCTGCAGGGCATAGCGGTCGAGCAGGCGCGTGGCGGCGGCGGAATACACCGAGCAGTTGCGGCAGTGAATATGCTCGTCCAGCAGTGGGCAGGACCTGTCGCCATGAATGCCGATACGGTTCCAGCAGTCATCGATGGCTTGGGTATCGGTCAGCGTCAGGTCCAGGCCTGCGGTGTCGAGCGCGTCAGGGCTGTTCATCGTTCGGACTCACTGTGTGCTCGCTCGCTACGGGCGGCGCGGGCTTGTAGCCGGCGCGCTCCCGCACTGTCGCCCTGGGATTCGAGCAACGCAGCCAGATGCATCAAGGCCTGCGAATGCTGCGGTTCCAGGTACAAGGCTTTTCGGTAATACCCCTGGGCTTCCAAGGCGCTGCCGGCCACATCGCTGAGCAACCCCAACCAATAGAACACCTGGGCAACCGGCGGGTGGCTGCTTAAATAACGCTCACAGGCGGCCCGGGCCTCCGCACTTTTGCCTTCATTGGCCAGGGTCGCGATCTGGCCGAGCAAATCCCCTGCGTCGGTGTGGGGCACCTTGACCGGCGGCACCTGAGTGCTGACCGTGCTGAACGGACGCGGCTTGAGTGGTATCGGTGCTGCACTGCGCTGCGGTGCTGGCGCGGGCATCGGCACGAATACCGGCGGCGGGGTCTGCTCTACGTGTCGACTGAAGGCAAAGGATTGCGGCACGCCAATCGAACGCATGCCATGGCGCCCCAGCAGGCTGCCCTCGGCCGGGCCGATAAACAGCACACCGTCCACATGAGTCAGTTCCTTGAGCACATCAAATACTTGCTTCTGGGTCGGCTGGTCGAAGTAGATCAACAGGTTGCGGCAGAACACAAAATCGTAGGTCGGCTCGTTGGCCAGCAGTGTCGGGTCGAGCAAGTTGCCCACTTGCAGACGCACTTGCTCGCGCACCCGGTCGGCGATGCGGTAACCGCCGGTTTCTTCTGTGAAGTGGCGGTCGCGAAATTCGAGATCGGCCCCGCGAAACGAGTTCTTGCCGTACACACCGCGCCGGGCACGTTCCACCGACAGCGGGCTGACGTCCATCCCCTGAACCTTGAACTGATGGGGCGCCAGGCCCGCATCCAACAAGGCCATGGCAATCGAATAGGGCTCTTCGCCAGTCGAACACGGCAGGCTGAGGATGCGCAGCGCGCGCATCTGCTTGATCTCGACCAGCCGCAGTTGGGCCAGGCGGGCCAAGGTCGCAAAGGACTCGGGGTAGCGGAAAAACCAGGTCTCGGGAACGATCACCGCTTCGATCAGTGCCTGCTGCTCGTCGTGGGAATGTTGCAGGAGCTGCCAGTAGGCCTCCGTCGACTGCGCCTGGGAGGCTTGGCAGCGCTGGCGCACCGCACGCTCGATGATCGCCTCGCCCACCGAGGCAACGTCCAGGCCGATGCGTTCTTTCAAGAACGCCGAAAAACGCGGGTCACTGCTCATAGGCTTAACTCGGCGCAAAACAGCAAGGCGCGTACTTCAGCGCTCAGCAGCTCGGCAATGCCAATCCACTGCATCAAGCCCTGTGCATCCTCGCGTACCGGCCCCAGGTAGGGCGCCTGCTGGTTGTCCACGCCATAAGGCTGGAACTCGGCGGGGTCGCAACGCAGGGTGTCGGTGGCCTGCTCCAGGATCAGCCCCAGCCCACGCGCTTCACTCCAGGGTTGCGGCTGGTAGTTGACCAGCACCAGCCGCGTGCTGGTGCGAGCCTGGGCCGGGGTGCCGAACGTCAGGGCACTGACATCGATTACCGGCACCAGCGCGCCGCGATGCGCAAAGATACCCGCCACCCACAGTGGCGCATGGGCGATGGGTTTGAGCGGCAGGCGCGGCAGCACCTCCGCCACTTCGGTGGCCTTTAGGGCAAAGCGTTCGTTGCCGATGCGAAACACCAGGAACAACGCCGTTTTCGCTGCCGGGACGGCGACGCGTTTAGCCGCGAGATCGCTCATCAGACTTTGAAACGCGACACGCCGCTGCGCAGACCCACCGCGACCTGGCTCAGCTCATCAATGGCAAAGCTGGCCTGACGCAGGGATTCGACGGTCTGGCTGCTGGCATCGCCCAATTGCACCAGCGCGTGGTTGATCTGTTCGGCGCCGGTGGCCTGGGCCTGCATGCCTTCGTTGACCATCAACACCCGCGGCGCCAGGGCCTGTACCTGGTGGATGATCTGCGACAGTTGCTCGCCCACTTGCTGCACTTCGAACATACCCCGGCGGACTTCCTCGGAGAACTTGTCCATGCCCATCACGCCCGCCGACACCGCTGACTGGATCTCACGCACCATTTGCTCGATGTCGTAGGTTGCCACGGCAGTCTGGTCGGCCAGGCGGCGCACTTCGGTGGCCACCACGGCAAAGCCGCGACCGTATTCACCGGCTTTCTCCGCTTCGATGGCGGCATTGAGAGACAACAGGTTGGTCTGGTCAGCCACCTTGACGATGGTCACCACCACCTGGTTGATGTTGCCGGCCTTTTCATTGAGGATCGCCAGCTTGGCGTTGACCAGGTCGGCGGCGCCCATCACCGAGTGCATGGTCTCTTCCATGCGTGCCAGGCCCTGCTGGCCGGAACCGGCGGCCACCGAGGCCTGGTCGGCGGCGGTGGACACTTCGGTCATGGTACGCACCAGATCCTTGGACGTGGCCGCAATCTCGCGGGAGGTGGCGCCGATTTCCGTGGTGGTGGCTGCGGTTTCCGTGGCGGTGGCCTGTTGCTGCTTGGAGGTCGCGGCGATCTCGGTGACCGAGGTGGTGACCTGCACCGACGAACGCTGCGCCTGGGACACCAGGGCAGTCAGCTCGGTCATCATGTCGTTGAAGCCGGTTTCGACCGCGTTGAATTCGTCCTTGCGCTCCAGGTTCAGGCGCTTGCTCAGGTCGCCGGTGCGCATGACCTCGAGGATCTGCACGATACGCTGCATCGGCGCCATGATCGCGCGCATCAGCAACAGGCCGCACAGCGCCGCGGCGAGAATCGCCAGCAGCAGCGAGACGCCCATGCTGACCTTTGCCGCTGCTACGGCATCATCGATGGCAGCGGTGGCATTGTCGGCGACCTGTTTGTTCTCATTGATGATGTCGTTGAGCTTCATGCGGCCTGCGGTCCAGGCGGGGGTCAGTTGTTCGTTGAACAGCCTTAGCGCCTCGGCCGGGTTGTTGCTCTGATGAGCCGCCAGGACCTGGGCGAGAATGGCGTTGTAGTTCTGGTGCAGTTTTTCGAAGGCATCGAATTCGGTCCGATCCTGGGTGATATTGATCGTGCCCGCGTAACTGGCCATGTGCTGCTCAAGCCGCGCTTCGAATGACTTGTAGTCCTGCTTGTCTTCCTCGGAAATGCCCTGGTTTTCGTGGATCCCGACCAGTTCCTGGGTTTGCAGGTAGCTGTCGACCCAGGCGCTGCGGATCATCGAGCTGAAAAACACGCCGGGCACGGCGTCGTCGCGCACGGAGTTTTCGCTGGCTTCGATCTTGAGCAGGCGCGAATAGGAGAGCACCACCATCAGCAGCATGATGGCGATAATTACCGCAAAGCTCGCCAAAATCCTTTGGCGCAGGGTCCAGTTCTTCACAGTAATTCCTCGCAGGGGCATTCAAATGGAGGGGAGTATAGCTGAGCGGATGCTCGGGTTTATCAACGCTTTTGAGGGGGGATCCACAGAATGCGTAAGCGGGATGGGTAGCATCTTTGGCTACAGGGATCTAACTGAAGGGGCCCGGAGCAAATGTGGGAGGGGCGGTGCGACGGTTCGACTTGCTCCCGATGGCGGCCTCAGGGTTGGTTGGGATGTTGGATCAGACCGAGTACATATCCGTTATTCAGGTGACGGCCGCTATTGGTTCCGCTTTTACAGCGGGTCACTTTGGAAAAGAGCCCCAAAGTAACCAAAAGGCTCTTGCCCCACCACTCGGCACCTCGCTTAGGCTCGGTGTGCCCGTAATCCGCCAGTGATTTGGGGGGCCGCCGCCACGCGCCATCCATGGCGCGGGGCGGCTAAACCGGCATCCCTGCCGGTTTACCCCCCAAATCCCTGTCGAATTCCGGCCAGCGTGGTTTAACGGGGCGCCTGAGATCAAAAGCAGATCAAGAGCAAGATCAAGAGCGGCTCGCTTCGCATCGTGGTTAGCGGGGCAGAGCTGCGTTGAGCCGCACTTGCTTTTCCAGCTCCAGCTTTAAGCCGGGTTCAAGTTTCAGTTGGCGGGCCAGTTCATCCAGGTAGGCTTTTTCCATGAAATTTTCCTCATCCACCAGCATGACGCTGGCGATGTACATTTCGGCGGCCATTTCCGGGGTGCTGGCGGCGCGGGCGACGTCGGTGGGGTCCAGGGGCTTGTTGAGTTCGGCGTGCAGCCAGTGTTGCAGTTCCTGGTCGTTGTCCAGCTTGGTGAATTCGCCTTCGATCAACGCGCGCTCGCGCTCATCCACATGGCCGTCTGCCTTTGCGGCGGCCACCAGTGCCTTGAGAATGCCCTGGCTGTGTTGTTCAACCTGGGCCGGAGGCAGGCGGTCGATGGTTTGTGGTTCGCCTTGGGGGGCGCTGGCTTGCTGGGCTTGCCAGTTGCCGTAGGCTTTATAGGCAATCACACCCAATGCGGCCAGGCCGCCGTAGGTCAGGGCCTTGCCGCCGAATTTGCGCGCTTTTTTGTTGCCCAGCAGCAAGCCCATGGCTCCGGCCGCCAGGGCGCCGCCGCCGGCACCGCCGAGCATGCTGCCCAGCCCGCTACCGCCGAGTAAACCGCCAAGGGCGCTTTTGTCGTTGGATTTGCGTTGGCCGCCAGCCTTGTTTTGCAACATATCCTGGCCAGACTTGAGCAACTGATCGAGCAATCCGCGGGTATTCATTCGTAGCCTCCAGACACTTGGGTTCATAGGATCAATAGGCCCCCAGCGTAAGACGAAGTGCCAAAAAGCCGCGATCTAGAGTGCTTCCAGATGTAACGCGGGTATGCCAACCAGGAAACGTCTTGTTGCATATGCAAGGCCATCATCCCGCCATCAATCAATTTGCCTTGTTCATCGAACCGCTTAAGCTATCCGGCGTCTGTTTATTGTCCGTTGCGTTTGGCCGAAGGCATGTCCGAACCGTTATTTCTGATCCGCTACGTGCCAGGAACGGCGCGGGATTTGCTCACGACAGGTTGTCTCTATGCACCGCAGGAATTTGCTCAAAGCATCCATGGCCATTGCGGCTTACACCGGTTTGTCGGCCAGCGGCCTGCTGGCCGCGCAGGCTTGGGCCGGGAACCGTGCCGCCGACGGCAAGGCCGTGGCGTTCGATTTCGAAACGCTCAAGGCGCAAGCCAAGCAACTGGCCACCCGTGGCTATCAAGACACTAAGCAGGTGCTGCCGCCAACCCTGGCCACCATGACCCCGCAGAATTTCAACGCCATTGGCTACGACGGTAACCATTCGTTGTGGAAAGAGTTGAACGGCCAACTGGACGTGCAGTTCTTCCATGTCGGCATGGGTTTCAAGACGCCGGTGCGCATGCACAGTGTCGACCCCAAGACCCGCGAGGCTCGCGAAGTGCATTTCCGCCCTTCGCTGTTCAACTATGAAAAAACCACGGTGGACACCCAGCAACTGACCGGCGACCTGGGTTTTTCCGGCTTCAAGCTGTTCAAGGCGCCGGAGCTGGACCGCCATGACGTGCTGTCGTTTCTCGGCGCCAGCTACTTTCGTGCGGTGGATTCCACCGGCCAATATGGCCTGTCGGCCCGTGGCCTGGCGATTGATACCTACGCGAAAAAACGCGAGGAATTCCCCGATTTCACGCAGTTCTGGTTCGAAACTCCGGACAAGAATGCCACCCGTTTTGTGGTCTATGCCCTGCTCGACTCGCCAAGCGCCACCGGCGCCTACCGCTTCGATATCGACTGCCAGGCCAAACAGGTGGTGATGGCAATCGACGCGCACATCAATGCACGCACCGCCATCGAACAATTGGGCATCGCACCCATGACCAGCATGTTCAGTTGCGGCACCCATGAACGGCGCATGTGCGACACCATCCACCCGCAAATCCACGACTCGGACCGCCTGGCCATGTGGCGCGGCAATGGCGAGTGGATCTGCCGCCCGTTGAACAACCCGGCCAAGCTGCAATTCAACGCGTTCGCCGACACCGACCCCAAAGGCTTCGGCCTGGTGCAGACCGACCATGAGTTCGCCAGCTACCAGGACACCGTCGACTGGTACAGCAAACGCCCAAGCCTGTGGGTTGAACCTACCACCGCGTGGGGTGAAGGCTCGATCGACCTGCTGGAGATCCCCACCACCGGCGAAACCCTGGACAATATCGTCGCCTTCTGGACCCCGAAAAAGCCCGTGGCCGCGGGTGATTCGCTCAACTATGGCTACAAGTTGTACTGGAGCGCACTGCCACCGGTGAGCACGCCGTTGGCGCAGGTCGACGCGACCCGGTCAGGCATGGGTGGTTTTACCGAAGGCTGGGCACCCGGCGAGCATTACCCGAAGGTGTGGGCGCGGCGTTTCGCCGTAGACTTCAAAGGCGGCGGGCTGGATCGCCTGCCAGCGGGCACCGGCATCGAGCCGGTGGTGACCTGCTCCCATGGTGAGGTGAAGGATTTCAGCGTGCTGGTGCTGGATAACATCAAGGGCTATCGCATCCTGTTCGACTGGTACCCCACCAGCGACAGTGTGGAGCCGGTGGAGCTGCGCCTGTTTATTCGCACCCAAGACCGCACCCTGAGCGAAACCTGGCTGTATCAGTACTTCCCGCCCGCACCGGAGCAGCGCAAGTACACCTGAAATTAACCGCCTGATCATTCCCACGTCGCAGCGTGGGAATGATCGCAGGTGGCTTAGAACCGCGATACGCTTTTCATCGCGCCAATCAGATACCGCATCGCCACCTGATCACTCTCGGTCAGCGCCCGGTACTGGGCCAGCAACTCCATTTCATCCGAACTCAACCTTCGACCCCGCAATGACATCCGGCGGCTCAGAAAAGACGCCATCGCACCCGCTACGCCATAGGATTTGGCCATGGACCACTACTCCTGATATCAGTCAAATACTCCTGGTGCCCATTTCCAAACTCCCCCGAAGCACAACGCTTTCGTGGTCAAGCGGCCTACCTCCCTGGGCTAGGAACCAGGCTTACCCTAAGCTTAGAAACTATCTCGTGGCACGTGGGATTTTTTTAGAGTATTCACTTAAAAAAATGGCCTCGGTAATAAAACCCTACAGCGCTTGCTTACGCCGTGGTCGATACAGGACGCAAGTTCTGGCAACCGCAAGAAAAAACCCACCGTATCAGGGTGGGTTCGACCTAACTGTGCGCGGGATCAATCGCGCAGATCCGATTCATGGATCGGCTGGTCCCGATGGGTTGCCCGCTGGTACTGCGCCGGCCAGATAGCCTTGCGCCCGCCCAGGTCATCGTCGGCATGCAGCGGCCAGTACGGGTCGCGCAGCAGTTCACGGGCCAGGAAGATGATGTCGGCCTGGCAGGTGCGCAGGATGTGCTCGGCCTGGGCCGGTTCGGTAATCATGCCAACCGTGCCAGTGGCGATGCCTGATTCCTTGCGCACGCGCTCGGCGAAGCGCGTCTGGTAGCCCGGGCCGGTGGGGATCTCGGCATTGGCGGCGGTGCCGCCGGAGGACACATCGATCAGGTCAACACCCAAGTCTTTCAGGCGGCGCGCCAATTCCACGGTTTCATCCGGGTTCCAGCCGTCCTCCACCCAATCGGTGGCCGATACCCGCACAAACAGTGGCAACTCCTGAGGCCAGGCCGCACGTACGGCCTTGGTCACCTCCAGCACCAGGCGAATGCGGTTTTCGAACGAGCCACCGTAGTGGTCCTGACGCTGGTTGCTGATGGGCGAGAGAAACTGGTGCAGCAGGTAGCCATGGGCAGCATGGATTTCCACCACTTCAAAACCTGCGGTCAAGGCACGCTTGGCGGCAGCGACAAAGTCGGCGATTACTTGCTGGATCTGCCCTTCGTCCAATTGCTTGGGCTGGGTGTGATTGGGGTCGAAGGCAATCGGCGAAGGGCCCACCGGCACCCACCCGCCCTCCTCCGGCTTGACACTGCCATGTTTGCCGATCCAGGGACGATGGGTGCTGGCCTTGCGCCCGGCATGGGCCAGTTGAATACCCGCCACCGCGCCCTGGGCCGCGATAAAGCGCGTGATACGCCGCAGCGGCTCGATCTGGGCGTCGTTCCACAGGCCCAGGTCCTGGGCGGTGATACGCCCATCAGCCGTCACGGCGGTGGCTTCGGTGAAAATCAACCCCGCGCCCCCCACGGCTCGGCTGCCGAGATGCACCAGGTGCCAATCATTGGCCAGGCCGTCGTCGCTGGAGTATTGGCACATCGGCGAGACCGCGATGCGGTTGAGCAGGGTCAATTGGCGCAGGGTATAGGGTTCGAGCAGCTGACTCATGGCGCACCTCTTCTGGGTTCTATGGGCACTGTTCAACAGTGTTTAGAGCCTAGTCGACAACCATCGATTGCACAGGGTTCAGAAAGGAAAGCGGGAGCCGATTGCCGGCTCCCGTTATGCAGCGCCTTACATTTCGACCTGGGTGCCCAGCTCGATCACACGGTTTACCGGCAGCTTGAAGAAGCGCAGGTTACCGTTGGCGTTCTTCAACATGAAGGCGAACAAGGTTTCGCGCCAGCGCGCCATGCCCTTGATGCGCGAGGCGATCACGGTCTCGCGGCTGAGGAAATAGGTGGTGCGCATCGGGCTGAAATCCAGATCATCCAGATGACACAGCTTCAGCGCTTCGGGCACGTCCGGCTCATCGGTGAACCCGAAATGCAGGATCACGCGAAAGAAACCCTCACCGTAGGAGTCCACCTCGAAACGCCGTGCGGCAGGCACCCGTGGAATGTCTTCGTAGACCACCGTCAGCAGCACCACCTGCTCATGCAGCACCTGGTTGTGCAGCAGGTTATGCAACAGCGCGTGGGGCACCGCATCCGGGCGCGCGGTCAGGAACACCGCCGTGCCCTGCACGCGATGAGGCGGCTGCACGCGGATGCTGCTGATAAAAATCGGCAATGGCAGCCCACCCTCGTCGAGGCGCTCGACCAGCAATTGCTTGCCGCGCTTCCAGGTGGTCATCAACACGAACAACACGATCCCCGCCAGTACCGGGAACGCGCCGCCCTGGATCACCTTGGGCACGTTGGCGGCGAAAAACAGACCGTCCACCAGCAAGCAGCAGAGCAACACCGGCACCGCCAGCACTGGTGGCCACTTCCACAGCAACAGCATGACCGCCGACACCAGGATGGTGGTCATCAGCATGGTGCCGGTCACCGCTACGCCGTAGGCCGACGCCAGGGCACCGGAAGATTCGAAGCCCAGCACCAGCAGGATCACGCCCACCATCAACGACCAGTTCACGGCGCCGATGTAGATCTGGCCTTGCTCGGCACTCGAAGTGTGCTGGATGTGCATACGCGGGATGTAACCCAACTGGATCGCCTGGCGGGTCAACGAGAACGCACCGGAAATGACTGCCTGGGACGCGATCACGGTCGCCAGGGTGGACAAGCCCACCAGCGGGATCAGCGCCCAGCTCGGTGCCAGCAGGTAAAACGGGTTGCGCGCGGCCTCCGGATCGCCCAGCAGCATCGCGCCCTGGCCGAAATAGTTGAGCACCAGCGCCGGCAGCACCAGGATGAACCAGGCACGGGCGATAGGCTTGCGCCCGAAGTGGCCCATGTCGGCGTACAACGCTTCGGCGCCGGTCAAGGCCAGCACCACCGCGCCAAGAATTGCCACGCCGATGCCGGGGTGAACCATAAAGAAGCGCACGCCCCATGCAGGGTTCAGCGCATTCAATACTTCAGGCTGCTGCAGAATGCCGTACACCCCGAGACCGCCCAACACCAGGAACCAGGTGACCATCACCGGGCCGAACAGCTTGCCGATACGATCGGTGCCGTGTTTCTGGATCAGAAACAGCGCCACCAGCACGATCAACGCAATGGGCACCACCCATTTTTCCAGGCCGTCGAACGCCAGTTCCAGGCCTTCAATGGCCGACAATACCGAAATCGCCGGGGTGATCATGCTGTCGCCATAAAAGAGCGCCGCGCCACACAGGCCGCACACCACCAGGAAACTGCGCAATTTAGCGCGCTCCCCGGCTGCCCGCCGCGCCAACGCCGTGAGCGCCATGATGCCGCCCTCGCCCTGGTTGTCGGCACGTAGCACGAACAACATGTACTTGATCGACACCACCCAGATCAGCGACCAGAAGATCAGCGCCAGGATCCCCAACACGCCGTCATGATTGACCTGCACCCCGTAACCGCCGTTGAACACCTCTTTAAGGGTGTAGAGCGGGCTGGTCCCGATATCGCCATAAACCACCCCGACTGCCGCCACCAGCATGCCAATCGGTTTGGCGTTTGAATGCTCGGCACCTGCTGCCTGACTACTTGCCTGACCCATCAACCACTCCTGCCCTTTGACCCAAGGTCTTTTATAAACAGCACGACTAAGCTGACCCTAGCATGCGCTGTTTTACTTCTCGAAACAGACGTTTTATTGACCCAAGGGCATTACCCGTGCGCAACGGCGCGAAGCATAGCGCAGCACTCGTCGCATTTCCCTGCATAAAGCTGGTCAAGTGCGCTGCCCGCCGATAGAATTGCGCACTTTTTGATCAGAGGCGCACCAAGCGTCCATCCGTTGCCTTGTCGTGCACGACCGGCAGCGTCATTCAATACCGAGGTTAGACATGTCCACCACCATCGCAAAAGCCAACCCCAAGGTTGGCTTTGTTTCCCTGGGTTGCCCGAAGGCTCTGGTCGACTCCGAGCGCATCCTCACGCAACTGCGTATGGAAGGCTATGACGTCGTGTCCACTTACCAGGACGCCGATGTGGTGGTGGTCAACACCTGCGGCTTTATTGATTCGGCCAAGGCCGAGTCTTTGGAAGTGATCGGCGAAGCCATCAAGGAAAACGGCAAGGTCATCGTCACCGGTTGCATGGGTGTGGAAGAAGGCAATATCCGCAACGTGCACCCAAGCGTGCTGGCTGTGACCGGCCCGCAGCAGTATGAGCAGGTGGTCAACGCCGTGCATGACGTGGTGCCGCCACGCCAGGATCACAACCCGCTGATCGATCTGGTGCCGCCTCAAGGTATCAAGCTGACCCCACGCCACTACGCGTATCTGAAGATTTCCGAAGGCTGCAACCACAGCTGCAGCTTCTGCATCATCCCGTCGATGCGCGGCAAACTGGTAAGCCGCCCGGTGGGTGACGTGCTCGACGAGGCCCAGCGCCTGGTCAAATCCGGCGTCAAGGAGTTGCTGGTAATCTCCCAGGACACCAGCGCCTACGGCGTCGACGTGAAATACCGCACCGGTTTCTGGAACGGCGCGCCGGTGAAAACCCGCATGACCGAACTCTGCGAAGCCCTCAGCAGCCTGGGCGTGTGGGTGCGCCTGCACTACGTTTACCCGTACCCGCACGTGGACGAGCTGATCCCGTTGATGGCCGCCGGCAAGATCCTGCCGTACCTGGACATCCCGTTCCAGCACGCCAGCCCCAAAGTGCTCAAGGCAATGAAACGCCCGGCGTTCGAAGACAAGACCCTGGCGCGTATCAAGAACTGGCGCGAGATCTGCCCGGAGCTGATCATCCGTTCCACTTTCATCGTCGGCTTCCCCGGCGAGACCGAAGAAGACTTCCAGTACCTGCTCGACTGGCTGACCGAAGCGCAGCTGGACCGCGTCGGCTGCTTCCAGTACTCGCCGGTGGAAGGCGCTCCGGCCAACCTGCTGGACCTGGCCGTGGTGCCGGACGACGTCAAGCAAGATCGTTGGGAGCGCTTCATGGCGCACCAACAGGCGATCAGCTCTGCACGCCTGCAACTGCGCATCGGCAAGGAAATCGAAGTGCTGATCGACGAAGTTGACGAGCAAGGCGCCGTTGGCCGCTGCTTTTTCGATGCACCGGAAATCGACGGCAACGTGTTTATTGACGATGCCAGCGGCTTGAAGCCGGGCGACAAGGTCTGGTGCACCGTGACCGACGCCGACGAGTACGACTTGTGGGCTGAAAAGCGCGACTGAAGCGTGTTTGCGTAATATTTTGAAAAAGCCCCGCCTCTGACAAGATGCGGGGCTTTTTTAGGTCTATCGTTTTGCTCATCAGCGCCAATAACGCCAAGAGGCAGCGGTCATGCGACAGCATTCGGTCATCCATACGCCTAAATCCAGCGACTACCCGCGCCTGGCGCAGATCTGGGAAGCCTCGGTACGCGCCACCCACGACTTCCTGCCGGACAGCTATATCGACCTGTTGAAAAACCTGGTGCTGACCCGCTACCTGGATGCGGTGATGCTGATCTGCACCAAGGACTCGCGCCAGCGCATCACCGGGTTCGCCGGGGTGGTGGCCGGCAAGGTGGAAATGCTGTTTATCGACCCGCAACACCGTGGCCAGGGCCTGGGCCGGCAATTGCTGGGCTATGCCATCGAACACCTGAACGCCGAGGAACTGGACGTCAACGAGCAGAACCCCCAGGCGCTGGGCTTTTACCTCAAGCAGGGCTTCGAGGTGATCGGACGCACGGAGCATGATGGCCTTGGGCAGCCTTACCCGTTGCTGCATATGCGTTTGCGCCAGCTGCAACAACAGGCGCGCCAGGGCTAAATGAAATGGGCTCGGGATTAACCGGCGCCAGGCAGGTACAATAGCCGCCCCCTTTTGTTACGGCCCTTGTCATGACTGACCCCATACGCCTCTCCAAACGCCTTATCGAACTGGTCGGTTGCTCCCGTCGGGAGGCTGAGCTGTTTATCGAAGGCGGCTGGGTCTCGGTGGACGGCGAAGTGATCGACGAGCCGCAGTTCAAGGTCACAACCGAAAAAGTCGAGCTGGACCCAGAGGCCAAAGCCACCCCGCCAGAGCCGGTGACCATTCTGTTGCACGCGCCGGCAGGTATGGACGCTGAAACCGCCATGGCCACGATCAGCGCCGAAACCTTGTCTGAAGAACACCGCTTCAGCAAGCGCCCGCTCAAGGGGCATTTCCTGCGCCTGACCGCCAGCGCCGACTTGCAAGCCAAGGCCAGCGGCTTGCTGGTGTTCACCCAGGACTGGAAGATTCTGCGCAAGTTGACCGCCGATGCCGCCAAGATCGAGCAGGAATACGTAGTAGAAGTCGAAGGCGACATGGTTGCCCACGGCCTCAACCGCCTGAACCACGGCCTGACCTACAAAGGTAAGGAACTGCCCGCCGTGAAAGCCAGCTGGCAGAACGAAAACCGCCTGCGCTTTGCGATGAAAAACCCGCAACCCGGCGTGATCGCACTGTTCTGCGAAGCCGTTGGCCTGAAAGTCATCGCCATCCGCCGCATCCGCATCGGCGGTGTGTCCATTGGCAAGGTGCCAGTGGGCCAATGGCGCTACCTGTCCGGCAAAGAGAAGTTCTAAGCCGTTCCCCTTTTCCCGACACCGTCTGATTGGGCGGCGTCATCAGTTCAATAGCAGGATTGCTCACCATGATTCACAACGACGTACTGCGCAGCGTGCGCTACATGCTCGACATCAGCGACAACAAGATGGTCGAGATCATCAAGCTCGGCGGCATGGACGTGACCAAGGAAGACCTGCTGACCTACCTCAAGAAAGATGAGGAAGAAGGCTTCGTGTTCTGCCCGGATGAAGTCATGGCTCACTTCCTCGATGGCTTGGTCATCTTCAAGCGCGGCAAGGACGAAAGCCGTCCACCGCAGCCGATCGAAACGCCGGTGACCAACAACATCATCCTGAAAAAGCTGCGCGTGGCCTTCGAACTCAAGGAAGACGACATGCATGCCATCCTCAAGGCAGCGGAGTTCCCGGTGTCCAAGCCAGAGCTGAGCGCGCTGTTCCGCAAGTTCGGCCATACCAACTACCGCACCTGTGGTGATCAGTTGCTGCGTAACTTCCTCAAGGGCTTGACCTTGCGGGTCCGTGCCTAAGCCATGAGTTACCAGGTCTCGCCCGTCGGTTTCGTACGCTCCTGCTTCAAGGAGAAGTTCGCCATCCCGCGCCAACCGCAACTGGCACCGGCTGCCCGTGGCGTACTGGAGTTGGTGGCGCCGTTCGACCAGGGCGAGGCGGTGCAGGGGCTGGAACAGGTCAGCCATGTGTGGTTGCTGTTCCTGTTTCATCAGGCCCTTGAAGACAAGCCACGCCTGAAAGTGCGCCCGCCACGCCTGGGCGGCAATACGTCCATGGGCGTGTTTGCCACCCGTGCAACCCATCGACCCAACGGCATTGGCCAATCGGTGGTCAAGCTGGACAAGGTGGAACCGGGGCGACTGTGGATTTCCGGGATCGACTTGCTCGATGGCACGCCGGTGCTGGATATCAAGCCATATGTGCCCTATGCCGACATTGTCGACAGCGCTACCAACAGCATCGCCAGCAGCGCGCCGCAACTGATTGCGGTGCAGTGGCTGAAGACGGCGCTGCAACAGGCGCAAGGCCACGCTCAACGCCTCGGCGAGCCGTTGGTGGAACTGATTGAGCAGTGTTTGGCGCAGGATCCGCGGCCGGCGTATCAGGTTCCTACGTCGGAACGGGAATACGGTGCGCAATTCTGGGATGTGGATGTGCGCTGGCACTACCCGGAACCCGGGATGATTTGTGTGCTGGAAGTGGTTCCCGCCGGATAAACCGGAGACTGAATGCGGAAGGGGGCTTGCTCCCGATAGCAGTGGGTCAGTCACCAGATGCAGTGACTGACACTCCGCCATCGGGGGCAAGCCCCCTCCCACATTTTGATCTGCTTACTGACGCGGTATTACTTCTCGACGAACGCACGCTCGATCAGGTAATCACCCGGCTCACGCATCCGTGGCGAAACCTTCAGGCCGAAGCTGTTCAGCACTTCGCTGGTCTCATCCAACATGCTTGGGCTGCCGCACAGCATGGCGCGGTCGTCCTCGGGGTTGATCGGCGGCAGGCCGATATCGCTGAACAGCTTGCCACTGCGCATCAGGTCGGTCAGGCGGCCTTCGTTTTCGAACGGCTCGCGGGTCACGGTCGGGTAGTAGATCAACTTGTCACGCAGGGCCTCGCCGAAGAATTCGTTCTGCGGCAGGTGCTCGGTGATGAATTCGCGATAGGCAACTTCGTTGACGTAACGCACGCCGTGGCACAGGATCACTTTTTCGAAACGCTCATAGGTCTCCGGATCCTGGATCACGCTCATAAATGGCGCGAGGCCAGTGCCGGTGCTGAGCAGGTACAGGTGTTTGCCCGGCTTCAAATCGTCAAGCACCAGGGTGCCCGTCGGTTTTTTGCTGATGATGATCTCGTCGCCTTCCTTCAAGTGCTGCAATTGGGAAGTCAGCGGGCCATCCGGCACCTTGATGCTGAAGAATTCCAGATGCTCTTCCCAGTTCGGGCTGGCAATCGAGTAAGCGCGCATGAGCGGGCGGCCGTTGGGCTGTTGCAGGCCGATCATCACGAACTGACCGTTCTCGAAGCGCAGGCCCGGATCGCGGGTGCACTTGAAGCTGAACAGAGTGTCGTTCCAGTGATGAACACTGAGGACACGCTCGTGGTTCATGTTGCTCATGTACGGGGGACTCCTGGAAATGGGTCTGCGCCAAAGGTAAGGATGCGCAATTGCACAGCATTCTAATGGCGGCGACAATATCTGTTAACTGGATTATTAAGATAAGGGTTATCGGTTATATCGATATGCGATTTACTCTCCGTCAACTGCAAGTTTTCGTCGCCGTCGCCCAGCAGGAAAGCGTCTCTCGCGCTGCTGGCCTTCTGGCCTTATCTCAATCCGCCGCCAGCACGTCGATCACCGAGCTGGAGCGTCAATCCAGCTGCCAATTGTTCGACCGCGCCGGCAAACGCCTGAGTCTCAACGCCCTCGGTCACCAGCTATTGCCCCAGGCGGTTGCACTGCTGGACCAGGCCAAAGAGATCGAGGACCTGCTCAACGGCAAGTCCGGCTTCGGCTCCTTGGCGGTCGGCGCGACCCTGACCATCGGCAATTACTTGGCGACGCTGCTGATTGGCAGCTTTATGCAGCAGCATCCCGAAAGCCAGGTGAAACTCCATGTGCAGAACACTGCACATATCGTGCATCAGGTAGCGCACTACGAAATTGACCTGGGTCTAATTGAGGGCGACTGCAGCCACCCGGATATCGAGGTGCAGACGTGGGTAGAAGATGAGCTGGTGGTGTTCTGTGCGCCGCAGCATCATTTGGCCAAGCGTGGCGTGGCCACCATGGACGAATTGACCCACGAAGCGTGGATCCTGCGCGAACAAGGCTCGGGCACGCGCCTGACGTTTGACCAGGCCATGCGCCATCATCGCAGCGCGCTGAATATCCGTCTGGAACTGGAACACACCGAGGCGATCAAGCGGGCAGTGGAGTCGGGGTTGGGGATCGGCTGCATTTCGCGGCTGGCGCTGCGCGACGCGTTCCGCCGCGGCAGCCTGGTACCGGTGGAAACCCCGGACCTGGACCTGGCCCGGCAGTTCTACTTCATCTGGCATAAGCAGAAATACCAGACCTCGGCGATGCGCGAGTTTCTCGAACTGTGCCGCGCCTTCACCGCTGGGGTGCAGCGCAGCGACGAGATCGTACTGCCGAGTATCGCCTGATCGTCAGATCAGAATCACAGCCCACACCAGGGTGATCATGGTCAGTGCCACAAATTGCGCGGCGCTGCCCATGTCCTTGGCGTTTTTCGACAGCGGGTGGCGGTCCAGGGAAATACGGTCAATGGCCGCTTCTACCGCAGAGTTGAGCAACTCGACAATCAACGCCAGCAGGCACACCGCAATCAGCAGTGCCCGCTCGACCCGGCTGACCTGCAGGAAAAAGCTCAAAGGGATCAGGATGACGTTCAACAACACCAACTGACGGAACGCCGCCTCGCCGGTGAAAGCTGCGCGCAGACCATCCAGGGAATAACCCCCTGCATTGAAGATACGTTTGATACCGGTTTGACCCTTGAAAGGCGACATAGATGTAGGCAACTGAACCAAAGAAGTGGGGAAGCTAGATCACGCAAAGTCAAAAAAGCGTGAAGTGGCTGTAACTTAATGTTGCGAGATTGACTCAAGTTGTTGCAAAAGCAACGCCGCCTGGGTCCGGGTACGCACCCCCAGCTTACGGAAAATCGCCGTGACATGGGCCTTGATGGTTGCTTCCGACACGCTCAATTCGTAGGCAATCTGCTTGTTCAGCAAACCTTCGCAGACCATGGTCAGCACCCGGAACTGCTGGGGGGTGAGACTGGCCAGGCCATCGCGGGCGGCCTTGGCTTCGTCGGACACGTTGATTTGTTCAAACGCCTGGGGCGGCCAGGACACATCGCCGTCCAATACCGCGCGCACGGCTTTCTGGATCTCTTCCATCGCGCTGGACTTGGGAATGAAGCCACTGGCGCCAAACTCCTTGGAGCGCACCACCACGTCGGCTTCTTCCTGGGCCGAGACCATCACCACGGGGATCTGCGGGTATTGCCCGCGCAGCAGCACCAGCCCGGAAAAGCCGTAGGCACCGGGCATGTTCAGGTCGAGCAGCACCAGGTCCCAGTCGGATTTTTCGGTGAGACGAGCTTCCAGTTCGGCGATGCTGGCCACTTCGACCAGGCGAACATCAGGGCCAAGCCCCAGGGTGACTGCCTGATGCAGAGCGCTGCGAAACAGCGGATGGTCATCGGCTATCAGGATTTCGTATGTGGCCATTGGTTAAATGATCCTGTTTTTTATGGCAGCCCTGATGGTTCAGGGCTCACCAATACACAAGGCGACGGCCTGGCAGCTATCGCCACAGGGCTTGCTCAACGTCAAAAGCACTTGAAACGACGTCAGGCATTCACGGTTGCGCCCCAATCGGCGCCCAGCATGACCAGCGTAGCCTGGAGGGTCAAGCACTACGCCCGCGGGCATTTTAGCGGGTTGCAGGTTTACGGTGCCATCATGCAAACGTCGTCTGGTTATACCGCCGGGATGTAGGGTGCAAGGCGAGTATGCACAACGTCCGTCGGGTCCAGCGGCATTTGGAACTTGGCAGCCAGGTAATGGGTGCTGAATACATCGAGATAGGCATCCAGCACTTCGCTGGCGGCCACGTCTTCGGCCAACTCCAGACACAGTGCCGCCACCTCGGCGGTGCAGAAATGGTCATCACGCTTGGAACGCCGCAGTTTGTAGCGCGATAACTGCTCAGGGGCCAGGCTCAGGACCGGCAAATGCTCAAGGTAGGGACTTTTGCGAAACATCTTGCGCGCTTCGCTCCAGGTGCCGTCCAGCAGGATGAACAGCGGGCGCTTGCCCTCCTCCATGCGCACTTCACTGACCACCCGTTCCGGTGCCACGAATTCACCGGGGAAGACAATATATGGCTGCCACTGCGGATCGGCCAACAATCTGAGCAAATCGGGGTCGACTTCGGTGCGCGACCAGGCGAATGCAGTGGTGTCGTGTATGACATCAGCGATCAGCCAACCCGTGTTGCTGGGTTTCATCGGCTCAACGTCATGCATCAACAGGCACATGGCCGACTTGGCTTGTACCTGGGGCCGCCAGGCACATAAGCAGTACTCGGGAATTACCCGACAGCCGGAGCAACGCTCAGCTCGGGAACCACGATTAAGAAACGGCCTGACGGCACGCGCCAGACGCTGAGCACGCAAACGGGAAACGGCGTGGCTCATCGGGCACGCGGCGAAGAAAAGGGAATCGACACGGAAGAAACTCGTGAAAAACAGAAGTCCCGAAGTTTACCAGCGATACGCCTGGCTGTAGTGGCAAGGGCTCACCTATAATTGCGCGCCACTGAACGCACAGCGCAGTGGCTGGTCTATGCACCAGTAACCGAATCAGGAGAGTTTCATGCTGCGTTCCATGCTGCGCCTTGTTGCCCCATCCCTCGCCATAGCGTTGGTCTTGCCTATGGGCGCCCACGCGGCTTCGCTGCTGGAGGCTCAAATGAACAGGAAGCTGCAAAGCGTCGCGGCCGAAAGCAACAAGGACCTGCCCCGGGAAATTGATGAAAAGACCCTGGAAGTGGCCTACACCGTTGAAGGTATGCAGCTGATTGATCACCTCAGCGTTCAGCCTGATCGTGCCGAACAGATGCGTGCCAACCCCAAGGCTGTGTATTTCCAGCTCGGCCGCAGCGTCTGCACCAACCCAGGCTACCGCGAACTGATGGCAAAGGGTGCTGTAATGCGCTACGAAATCACCGAGAACAAGACCAACCGCCCCGTGGCTTCGGTCAAGTTCGTTGAAGCCGATTGCCCGGCTCCGACAAAGAAGAAAAAGTAACCACTGCTAAACCCTCGCGCGCGGCTGTCCAGCGGCGCGCAATCCTTCGATCCGTTTTCTGCCAACGACTGAACGCTCTGATGCGTAACCAATAAGCGGTTGCCAGCCAAGGGTTTTTCGGCCCATGATCAAGCCATCCCATACGCCCGCCCACAGCTATTTCAATGCTGTTCAGTAACACTTTCAGGGCATAAGCGGCCTGCCCTCCTGTGGCATGCAACGACACATGCAGTGTCGTGGCCCCGACGACGCTCTCGTCGACTATCCGGCCCTGTAAAGAAGGAGAAGTTGAATGCCTTATGAATCCAATGATCAGTTGCTTCGTCATTTTGAAGAAAACGGGACCGACCTCACGCAGCAGGTCGACGCGCAAATCCAGTTGATCGCCCCCAACAGCCCGAATATCCCCCTTTATCGCGACATGATCCTTACCGTTCTGCGCATGGCCCAGGACGACCGGGATCGCTGGAATGCCAAGATCACCCTGCGCGCCATTCGTGAATTGGACCATGCATTTCGCGTACTCGAACAATTCAAGGACCGGCGCAAGGTGACGGTGTTCGGCTCAGCACGTACACCTGTGGAAAGCCCACTGTATGCGCTGGCCCGAGAGGTGGGTGCAGCATTGGCGCGCTCCGACCTGATGGTGATCACCGGCGGTGGCGGCGGCATCATGGCGGCAGCCCACGAAGGCGCGGGCCTGGCGCACAGCCTGGGGTTCAATATCACGCTACCCTTTGAACAGCACGCCAACCCCACCATCGATGGCACCGAAAACCTGCTGTCATTCCACTTCTTCTTTACTCGCAAGCTGTTCTTCGTCAAGGAAGCCGACGCGCTGGTGTTGTGCCCAGGCGGTTTCGGCACCCTGGACGAGGCTTTGGAAGTACTGACCCTGATCCAGACTGGCAAGAGCCCGCTGGTGCCAGTGGTGTTGCTGGATGCGCCGGGCGGCGGGTTCTGGCAAGGTGCCCTGGACTTTATCCGCAGCCAGTTGGAAGCCAACCGCTATATCCTGCCCACTGACCTCAAGCTGATACGCCTGGTCTACAGCGCCGAAGAAGCAGTGGATGAAATCAACCAGTTCTATGCTAACTTCCACTCCACCCGTTGGTTGAAACGCGAGTTTGTGGTGCGCATGAACCATCCTCTCAGTGAGCGTGCTCTGGCCCATTTGCAGCAAGAGTTTGCCAGCCTGCGGCTCAGTGGCGAGTTTCAACAACTCGCCTATACAGGCGAAGACCATGACGAACCAAGGTTCAGTCACTTGACCCGCCTGGTGTTCAACTTCAATGGCCGCGACCAGGGGCGACTGCGTGAATTGGTGGATTACATCAACCTGCCGGAAAACTGGGCACAGGCCCAAGGCAAGACGCAGCAACGCGTGACATCACTGCCGGCGTAGTTTTTTGCAGGCGAAAAAAAAGGCCCACTATTTTCATAGTGGGCCTTTTCGTTTTGGGGCGTTCAGTCGTCCATATCGCGGCCGCTCAACAAGCGGCTGATCATGTCCATCGA
This sequence comes from Pseudomonas synxantha BG33R, assembly GCF_000263715.2. Classification (NCBI taxonomy): domain Bacteria; kingdom Pseudomonadati; phylum Pseudomonadota; class Gammaproteobacteria; order Pseudomonadales; family Pseudomonadaceae; genus Pseudomonas; species Pseudomonas synxantha. Next base: position 1,413,383 of record NZ_CM001514.1, on the reverse strand, counting down.
AAACCCGCGATAGCTCAGAAAGCGCCCTTGCTTCGCACGCTCCCTGGCGTCAATCGGAAGGTGCCCCGCAAACTTGCGGCGCCAAGTGTCTTCCAACTGCGACTGCCAGTTGATACCGCACTCACGCAGGGCAAGGTCGATATCGGCACGTTGCAGACCACGCTGGCTCAGCTCTTCACGAATCCGCGCAGGGCCGTAACCGGAGCGCGCTCGATAGGACACAAAACTTTCAAGGTAACGGGCTTCCGACAACAGCCCTTCTTCTGTCAAACGGTCGAGGGCTGTTTCGATCATCTCAGGCTCTGCGCCGCGCTGACGCAATTTACGCGTCAGCTCGACTCGGCCATGCTCGCGGCGAGCGAGCAGGTCCATTGCAGTGCGCCGAACGGCAACGAGTGTATCCAGTACAACAGTCATCGTTTGCTTCAGATGTCAGTGTCGGCTTCTTCCATCTCGTCAACCGGCTCGCGGTTAGCGGCAGCTTTCACGTCCGGCGCCGGGGTCAGCAGCTTGTCGCGAATCTGCTTCTCAAGCGTGGCAGCGATATCCGGGTTGTCCGCCAGGAACTTGGCCGAGTTGGCCTTGCCCTGACCGATCTTGCTGCCGTTATAGGCATACCAGGCACCGGACTTCTCGACGAAACCGTGCAGTACACCCAGGTCGATCATCTCGCCGTTCAGGTAGATACCCTTGCCGTAGAGAATCTGGAACTCAGCCTGACGGAATGGCGGGGCCACTTTGTTCTTCACAACCTTGACGCGAGTTTCGCTACCGACAACCTCGTCACCTTCCTTCACCGCGCCAGTACGGCGGATATCCAGACGGACCGAAGCGTAGAACTTCAGCGCGTTACCACCGGTGGTGGTTTCCGGGCTGCCGAACATCACGCCGATCTTCATGCGGATCTGGTTGATGAAGATCACCAGGCAGTTGGCGTTTTTGATGTTACCGGTGATTTTACGCAGCGCCTGGGACATCAGGCGGGCTTGCAGGCCCACGTGCATGTCACCCATTTCGCCTTCGATTTCAGCCTTGGGTACCAGGGCAGCCACGGAGTCGACCACGATCACGTCGATGGCGTTGGAGCGCACCAGCATGTCGGTGATTTCCAGGGCTTGCTCGCCGGTGTCCGGCTGGGAAACCAGCAGGTCATCGACGTTGACGCCCAGCTTGCCGGCGTACTCAGGATCCAGGGCGTGCTCGGCGTCGACGAACGCGCAGGTGGCGCCCATCTTTTGTGCCTGGGCAATCACCGACAGGGTCAGGGTGGTCTTACCGGAAGATTCAGGACCGTAGATTTCAACGATACGGCCTTTTGGCAGGCCGCCAATGCCGAGCGCGATGTCCAGACCCAGAGAGCCAGTGGAAATAGCCGGGATCGCCTGACGGTCGTGATCGCCCATACGCATTACGGCACCCTTGCCGAATTGACGTTCGATCTGACCCAGGGCCGCAGCCAAGGCTTTCTTCTTGTTGTCGTCCATTAAAGTCCTCACGTAATCAATAAGGCCTGACGGCCAACACCTGTATAAGTAGACAGTATTGTTCCACAAAGATCGGTGATCGCCTACCCCTGTTTCTCGATTTCTGCTGCAGCTCGTCGCAACAAGCCCTCCAGTGCGGCTTTTACCGTTTGTCGGCGCACCTCGTCGCGGTTGCCGGGGAAGTGCGCAAGCTCGGCTGTCACCTCGTCGCCCACTGCAAAGGCCAACCAAACGGTGCCCACCGGCTTGTCTGGCGAGCCGCCATCGGGGCCGGCCACACCGCTGACCGCCACGGCAAATCGCGCCAGGCTTTTTTCCTGCGCGCCGCGGGCCATCGCCTCCACCACTTCCTGGCTGACGGCGCCTACTTTGGAGAAGAGTTTTTCCGGCACGTTCAACTGCCGGGTCTTCTGCCGGTTGGAATAGGTGACATAGCCCGCCTCGAACCAGGCCGAACTGCCCGGGATCCGCGTGATGGCCTCGGCAATGCCGCCGCCGGTACAGGACTCGGCAGTGGTGACGTGGGCACTGAGCACCTGCAAACGGCGACCCAGTTCAGCAGCCAGTTGAGTGATTTCCTTCACGGTCGTCTCCAGGAGTGGGCGGGGGTTCGCCTACCCTACAGGAGCCTATCGGCCATGCAAGATACAGAGTGCATCAAGAGGCTAACGCGCGACGGCCTGCACATAGGCCTGGCAAGCGCGCAAGGCGATCAGGGCGCTGTCGCCGTCGTCGGTGATGCGGATAATTCGCTGAGCATGCGCCGGGTCAAGTCGGGCTCGCGGGGCTGCATGAACCATGCTGCCGGCGGCGGAGGTGGCAGGCACTGTGCAGCCAGTGGCGGCGCTGTCGAGAAGGACTGACAGCCGCACATCAGCAGTGGCCAGGCGATCGCGCAGAGCCGCTTGGTTGCGTTGGGCATCGTTCAATTCCTGAATGTGTTGGTGGTCGCTAGTCGAGAGCTGTTGTTCAAGGGCCAGGCGTTTGGTCTGTTCGGCCTGTTGCTGGCGAAGGATTGCCTGGCTTTGTTGGCTGAGCGCTTGCGCGTGGACCACCGATTGCAGCTCCAACTGCGCCCTGTATCGCCACGCCTGTACCTGCCAGACCAACGCCATGAGCAGACACACACCAATCAAGCGAAACACACCTAGGAAACGCATAGCACCGCCTTCGCCCGGGCCCACAACTGCAAACGGTCGTCCAGACCGTTGAGGCCGCCGTTGATACGCCGGGTGATGGTGGTGAACTGGTCTTTGTCGGCGAGCTCGTTGAGGCCGTTGCTTTGCCAGAACCAGGCGGCGGATTCGCAGGCCCATTGCGGCTGCTCAAGCAACTGCGGTTGTCGCAGCAGGCGATCGTCACCGAACAGCGCTTGGCTGCACGCAAGGTAATTACGGCGGCCGGTTATCTGGATCAACCCTCTGCCACGATACTTTTGTCCATCTGCGTCCGCTTCGGGAGTGTTACCCAGGCGCGCCGCCAAGACGCCGGTGTCGTATTTGCTCAGGTATTGATCACTGCCCAGCTCGCGCACGTAGTGCAGTTCACCGGACTCGTGACCGATTTGAGCGAGGAAGGCTGCGGCGCGTTGGGGAGTGCTGATTTGCCGATTCAGCATTGCCAAGTTGAGTGAGGATATGAAAACGCCCGCTAGAGAGCGGGCGCGTGGGAAGACTTGCTGAAGTTGCGTGAGCGTCATGGGATGACCTTGCCACGAGCCACCGCCCTGGCCGCCAGAATCTCTGCGGGTACGGGCGTGTTCTCTTCAAGGAACCGCAAACTGTACCAGTCGGTAGACGCCAGATAAGCGAGGGCCTCACGCGAGTCCGCCTGTGCCTGGAGGTCTTGGGGCGTCTGGTTTTGTTCAAGCTTCGACAAATCAAACATCGCTCAAGCCCTCCGCGGGGTTGGCTAAGTGAGTGGGCAGATCAATCGGCTCGACCGGAAAGGGAACCGGCCCCGCCGATACCTGGAGCCTGCCGTTCTGCCACATGTAAGCTGGCGCATCCGCGTTGACGGCCAGCTTCAAGGTCAATTCGATCTCGCCATTACGACGGCTGACGGGCCCTGCGAACAATTCATGCCCGATGGCGGACATCGGCAGGGTCATCCCGTCAGGGATCAGCGAAAGGTCAATCCTCTGGTCATTCAGGATCAATATTTCACCTTCGACAAAGGCTGTCGTGGGAGTCGCGGTGCCAAGAGGCCGAAAAGGAACATGGTGAATAATCATGCGTGCCATCTCCCGATTGCCGTCACTGTCACGATATTGTTCAGCGTCCGGTCAGACATAAAAAAGTAGGAACCACTATTGCCGTAGCACCTGGCCGACATGTCCCAGTCAATCGACGGGTAAATGTTGGGGAACACCGCCACAGGCGTATCCGCGAAAGCCGCCAGCCATGCAACGTTGCGCGTGACACCAGCGGTGTAGCCGGTGAAGCGCTGCTGACAGATTTGCAAACCGCCGGCAAAGCGGAAGTACCAATTATCAAGCGAACCACCGCGCTCGATGAGCCCCGAATTAATCGGCAGGGCACCCGAAGGGCCAGCGTTGAGTACCCCGGAAATCGCGTTGCCGTTATGAAGAATGCTGCGCCAGTTGGGCGCAGCCGCGCCTGGGTTGACACTGAACTGGCGGAAGTGAATACCGTCCCCCGATACCGCCATCGACAACTGCGCACGCCATTGCGGGTCATGGCCCCACGCCTGGGACAGCACACTGATCGCACCAAAGCCCGGCACACCGTCGGGGTGTAGGTAGTAGCTGTACAGGCCGGTATTGGCTTTGTTGGGCGAAGCGGTTTGCGCCGCCGATAGTCCCATCAATTCTCCCGGCGTCGCGCCTGGCGCAGTCCCCAGAGCGAAAACCGAGGTATTGATTTCGGCGCGCCACGGCGTCCACTGGCCATCAGCCCGTCGACCACGGGTGAAAACCGACTCATCCAGCATGGCTTTCGCGGTTTGCCAGATATAGCCACCCGAGTTGGCAATCTGCAGGATCTGCACATAAGGATTGGGGAGGTTGGCGCCCCCATTACCAAACTGAAACAACCCACTGACACGCGGCAGTTCGTTGGCATCGTCGGTGGGCTGTTTCGAAATGGGCTCGGCACCCCAGCCCGCATGACCCATCATTGACACCCGCCCTGGGGTGAAGTCGTCGCTGCCGCTCACCACGTTTTGAGTGGCTGCAGTGCCCAACTGAGCCTGGCGGGCGAACAGCTCCTGGGTCATTGCGTTGATCTTGATACTGGCGCTGCGCGGTGTGTCACCGCCGACGCCAGTGGGTGCCGCACCAATATTGATTTCCTGTCGTGCCATGTGGACTCTCCATAGTCATTTCAATAAAAAGCCCGCACAAAGGCGGGCACCGGAAACGCCAGTCAACTATTCAAAAAACTGGCACGACCACCGGAGCCGAATCAGCGATTTCACAATGCAAAGAGACGGCCCCCACCAACTCGTAGGGTTGCCCATCTTTTTGCAATTTAACGGTCATGATTTTTCGGGAGTACGTGACAACTGCCGAAACCTCTTTCTCACCCACTCCCATGCTGTAGCCCCACCCACTTCCTTCAGGCGCCAGCGGGATAAGGCCCAACGTACCGCGCACTTCATAGACACCTTGAGCCTTTCGCTTCGAGGTGACTTTCTGATTGCTGAACGGAACAACCGTACAAGTCCCCTCAGCCCCGCGTAGTTCAATGACTGCTCTCATTTTCAAATCGCCTTTATCGAGCCATCGGCCTGCTTTGCGCAGTTGGCCGTGTTCAGAGTGGTGATGACATTCAGCGCGCCCATGTTCATGCCGGCGGTAGGCGGTGCGATGTCCGCCTCCGTGATCCAGTTCGATGCAAAGGCTGCAGGCACTTCAAGGGTGCCGGTCTGAATTGAGTACATCGCAAACCGGGGCAGGTAGACCACTCCGGGAAAACCGATGTAAATGGACATCAGGCCGGTCTCTGGACGGCGGTATACGCTGACTTTCAACGATGCACCGCTTTGCACGCTGCCGATGGCCGGGGATGCCGCATTCAACAGCGCAACGCCGGAATTGAACGAGCCTTGGTAGTAGTACCAGGACAGGTCGAGCGTAAATGGCGACGTGTAGCCGTTTATGCAGCCCACACACCGAATCAACGGTGACTCGCTCTCGGTGTAGGGCATGGTGGTGTGGATGGTCAGCGAGGAAACCAGAGAACCACTGGCCCTCCCCGCCTCCGTGGTGTTTTGCCCAAGCAGGCGCTCACCATCGGCCTGGAAGGCACGCGACTTGAGACCCAGCCGTTGCTGGGTGGAAGCCAGGCCCGGGCCGTCGGTGAGGACTTTTTGCCAGGGTTGCCAAACACCCACAACCTCCACACGAACCCACCTCGAAGCGTCGTTGACGACGAAGTACTCTTGCATGGTATAGCCGGCGCCGGCCTCATTGACGGTCAACCAACCGTTTTGGCCTGTGGGGGTATGCAAGCCGGATATTGAATAATAGGTGCCCGCTTTGCGCACACCATCAAGGTCTGCTTCCGGGAGGGGATTGTAGGCACCCACGCCGAAGTCGCCCACGCGAACGACTCGGCCTGGAGTATGGTCATCGGCGCTTGTCGTCAATATGCCGGAAGCCGCCGAGCCAAGTGCATCCATCCGGCTATATAGCTCTTGAGTCATTGCGTTGATTTTAAAGTTAGCGCTACGCGGAGTATCACCCCCTACGCCGCTGGGGCGCGTACCGAGATCAATTTCTTGTCGTGACATCCTTCACCTCCAAATTGAAAATCCATTTCAAGCTCAGCAATATCCTTATCTTGTTATCTCTCGTAGTCATATCCCGCTTACGTCTACTACGAGGTAGCTGTAGGCTTCAGCTCGATAATTAAACTCTTTCACCTGATGCTGCTTGGTATAACCAAAATAATAATAATATTTGACCTTGAAATTTATTTTACCTGGGCCGTGAGTGAAGAAGTTGGTGCTCGCATACTCATTAATCCTAAAGTTCCCACCGCCACCTGTAAATTGCGTGGTGCGCCAACTTCGCCCACATCGGCCTCCAAACACAACTGCATATTTCTTGCCTGCTTCATAATTATGATCGCCGACCACCGCCTCAAAATTATCCGTTCCGACCAATACGTCTCTTACAATTAACTGAGGCGTCGTCGCGTCATACACCAACTCGCCATGGTCATTGAATATCTGCATGCCAAAGGCACCTCCCGCAGACACGCCCGGCCGGAAACGATATACATCCAAGTTGACGATCGTTGAACCATCCGTGACGTAACGCTGGATGTAACCGCCGCCACTGCGCGATACATTCGCCAGGCACACTGAGTGAGCTTCATTCTGGGCGCGTACAGCCACAATTTCCTCGGCATCCGGTATCCAGACATCCAAGTACTGCCCCCACGCCGGGTTACTGCTGGTGGCAGTACTCACCTGAGTTGTCTTACTCACAAAACCGTAGGTTTTAAAGTTTTGATCAAGGAGGACACTACGGTCATCGTTTAAAACTTGAAAGCCAATAGCCATCATGAAATACCGTACGTAATAAGCCCTGGATTGACAGAGGCACTCCACATCAAGGTGTTCTGCGAAATACGGCATTGGGGCCCATCAGTAACATTGATGCCGGCCTCAAGTGTGACCATATACCAAGGACGACCTTGGGCAAATGCATCGACCACCAACGAACCTGCTCCCGTGCCGCTGCTTATTCTGCCAATGACCCGGGCAAGCCGAGTATTTACATCGACCAGCACTCCGCCCTGTGCATTGAACGCTTGAAATCCTGCTGCCATAGCCTCTCTCCTGTTGATGGGTTGGTGATTAACCCCAGATCCCGAATCGAACACGCAATACCTGGTTAGCATCAAACACTTGAACCAATTGATTGCTGATGGTCATCCGGCCACCGCCCCCTACCCCGTTAAGTTCCAACCCCCCCGCCTTGTCAAGCTTCCAACCACGGACACCCGGCTGATAATCATTGGACTGAATAACCTGACCAATTTTGGCGTTAGTGATCGTGCCGTTCTGAATGAATGCACTATCGATAAACGTCTCAGTCCCCCTGACTGCGAAGGGCGTTGTCGGCTTACCCGGGGTATTTTCGTTATAAATCGCAAACTGATCCGCTGAAATCAGAAACTGACTTTGCAACCCACCTGGACCATTCTCGATGCCCAACCCAATACCGGCGAACTTATAACCACCACCCGCAGCAACTTGCATCCGCACTGACCAATTCGCCGCCAACTTCCCATTGGTATCCGCAATCGCCGAGGCATTGGTCTGGATACTCACTGACTGTTGGTTAACTTTGGTCTGTACCGTTTCAATGCTTTGGGCCAGCGTTTTATCCGCAGTGGCCAAGGTCGTCAGTCGCGTATCGATCGATGCCGAGTTGTTATTGACCTTTGCATCCAGCTGCGTAACCCGCTGGCCAAGGGCTTCATCTCGGGAGGCAGAAGCGCTGTCTACGTTGGTGATACTGGCCTGGTTCTGACTGACCCTTGCATCCAGCCGCGTAACCCGCTGGGCAAGGGCTTCATCCCGGGAAGCAGAAGCGCTGTCTACGGTGGTAATACTGGCTCGGTTCTGATTGACCCTCACCTCCAACGCATCCGTCTTCATCGCCTGGGCAATATCACCCTCGGCAATCGCCGACATCACCGACCAAGTGCCAGCCATGGAAACGTCATCGCCCGCGAATGAGGTTTGCTCGTCACCTGCCATCTTCGGGTTGACCTGGGCATACACCCCGTCGGTTTTCTGGGCAGTACTGGTGACCTTGCCGTCCACCGTCTCAATCGCCGTTTTGTTCTGCTGGATCTGCAACGCCAGTGCATTGCTGGTTTGCACCAGGGAGCCAATGTCCAGCCAATAAGCCGCGTTAGGCGGTGGGCTGTTAGCCGGTACTGCCTGGATAGCCTGGTAAAGATGACTCTCCTGGCGTACAAACTCGCCACTGGCATATGCCCTGGCCGCGTCGTACAGCAACGCATCCGTGACTTGATCAACCAGTGCTTGCAGTTCTTTACGGGTATTGTCCAATCGGTCGTTGACCGAACCCGAGCCAGATCCATCAATCAACTCGATACGGTCGAGCAAGTGCTTGCCCAGTTCCGTCTCGCTGATTTGCCCTGCGATCAGATCCAGAATCGGCGACGCATCCGAACTCGCTTGCCCGTTGACGCCCGACCCGCTTGGAAACCACGGCCCGATATTGCCCGTGCGATCCACCAACCGTGCCCAGAAAAACAACGACGTCCCCGCCGCCAGCCCCATCATGGTCAAATCGGTCTGCGGATAGGCGTAATCCCCCAGCTTGGTTGCCATCGCCAAATCAGCGGTTTTCCCGTACCAGATCTCCGTGCGCTGCAAATCCGCTGTGCTCACCCCCTGCGGAATCTGCCATTTGACCTTGATCGCAAACACCAACGACTCCGTCGTCAGCGCTGCCACGGTCGGCGGCAGTGTGGTCTTGCCGTTAAGGACGGTCTCCACGGACTCGCTATACAGGGAGCCGATATCCAGCGCGTTGATCGCCCGCACCTTGGCCACATAACGCCCGGCATAAATGCCGGACACCTCGATAGAACTGCCGCCCGTGCGGCCAGCGTAGACCCACTCACCGTCGTTCTTGCGCCAGTAAGCCTCATAGGCGATGGCATTGGCCGCCCGCTGCCACTCGATGGTCATGACATTGACCGCACTGCCTTGCTCGACGAAATGGTCATTGCTGACCGTCACGCCGGTAGGTGCTGCTTGCACGCTCGGCGGGATCACGGTGATCGGCGGGCTGTCGATTTTGGCGCCGTTGTCGATGGCGGCAAATTTGCTCGGTACGTGCTTGACCGCGCTGAGGCTGTATTTGATTTCGTCATCCGAAAAGTCTTCGGATATCGACAGTACGCGAAACTGTTGCAAAGCCAGGGTCGCCGAATCGATAGCCCAGATCGATTGGGCCGGCGGGAGTTCGTCGAGCCTGGTTTGCAGCACTACCAACTGCTCATCCGCACCTGCGGCGCTGACGGACTTGACCGCCCGGGACACCGCCTTGCCGTTGGGCATTACCAGGGTGATGGTGTCGCCGGCAGTGGCGGTGACTTCGGCATCCAGGGTCAGGCTGTCGAGTGTGGCAGCACGCAGGCGCCCGCCAATGCGGCGGCCGGCGCGGTCGTTGTCGGCCACGCGGATGATCTGGCCGGGGCGGGCCAGGGTGCCGTCGAGGCCAACCGAGAAGGTTACGCTTTCGGTTTCCAGACGGTTGGTCAGCAACGCCCATTTGCCGATGCGTTGGGCTTGCGCCTGGGAGGTACAACCGGTGGCACTGATTTCGGTTTGCTGGATGCCATAGCGCGCGATGCCTTCGGCGTCGTCGACGTACTGCACCTTCTGGCGATAGAAATCCGTCGGGTCATTCCAACTGACCAGGGCGACGGTGTAGCGGGTCTTTTTCGCCGAGCCGCCGTAGATGAATTGGCCGCCGATGACGTTGGCGTTGGAGTAGGTGTAGACCGGGTCTTCCGGCATGTCCGCCACCGCCATCACCGAACCCGCGCCCCAATAGGACATGCCACGGAAGGTGGTCGCCAGGTCTTGCAGCACCTTCAAGGCGTCGGCGCGCACCGACAGGTACAGGTTGCAGGTGAAGCGCGGTTCGGTGCCGCCCTTGCCGTCGGACACCGGCTGGTCGCAGTACTGGCCGATGCGGTACAGCTCCCACTTGTCCACTTGGCCGGCGTTGAGCAGGTGGCCCAGGCCATAGCGTTGGTGCAACAGCAGATCGTAGTAAATCCATGCCGGATTGTCGGTCCAGGCGGATTTGAACGTGCCGTCCCACACGCCGCTGTACACACGGGTTTGCGGGTCGTAGTTACTCGGCACCTTGATAATTCGCCCACGCAGTTCGAAAGAGCGCGAGGGGATCGACTGGAATTGCGCGGCATCGAATTGCAGACCGATCAACGCCGAGCCCGGGTAGCGCAGCTTGGCATCAATCACCTCAGTGGAAGACTCCACGGTGGTGGTATCGGCAATCGCGCCACTGGTGGAGTTCGGTGTGATCCGCCGCACGCGCAGGGCCCAGCCCACTTTGGCAGGGGGCAAGTCAACGCGGTGGGAACGTTCGTACTTGGTGGTGGTTTTACCGCTGAACGCGGCGGCCAGCACCTCTGTAAACGCACCGCCGTCGGTAGACAGGTCAATGGCGTACTGCACTGTATAACCGTTGGTGTCGCCATTGCTGGTGTTGGTCTGCGACAGTCGCGTGACCGCCAGGCGTATCCGCACTGCCGACAATTGCAGGTTGGAGTAGGACTTGGTCCAGGGCTGATCGCTGCGCAGCTCGATGGACACCGGGCTTTCGTTTTCCACTGCCGGGAAGCCAGGGATGTGTGACTGGTCCTGGCTGCCATTGCGGGTGTCGAGGGTCACGCCACTGAAGTTGAGGCTGCCATCGGCGTTGGCCAGCGGGGTCTCGTCGAGAAACACCGAGCGCTTATCGTTTTTCAAACCGACAATCTCGCCTTCGCTGACGAGATCGAGGATACGGGCATAGGCCGTACTTTGCAGGCTGTCTGGCGCCTCCACGGAGGGACGGGGCTTGGACGCGCCGCCTTTGCTGCCAGCGAGAGTGAGGTCAGTCATGGCTTTCCTTCAGGCGAAATAAAGCCCGCACGCGGCGGGCTGGTTGAAGAGCAGGAACGTTAGAGTTGATCCTGGGTGTAGATCCCGGCGCTGATCACGGAGCTGCCGACGATCAGTTGGCCGTAAAGCAGGCCGACCGGGTTGCCCTGGGCACTGGTGTTGACCGGGCCGTTGAAGCTGTAGCTGGCGCGGTTGTTGGGGCCATCTTGCGCCGCCAGGCCCTTGGGTACGGGTGACAACATTTGCATTACCCCGCCCATTACCATGGAGGCGCCCATCATGATCAGACTCGAACCAAACGGTGCGCCGGCACCAAAGGTGCCGCCCGTGATAATCGCGCCAACGACGATCAGCACCGCACCGACAATGGTCTGCAGGGCACCTGCGCGCTTGCTGCCGATCAGCACCGGCGCCAGGCGGATGTCATCATCGCCGACAGGGGCACTGAGGCGCTCCTGGGCAATGTTTTGCTTGCCCATGAACACCGAATAGGTCAGCCCGTTGTCTTTGGATTCCATCAGGAAACGTTCAAAGCCAGGCAGGAGGATGCTCAGGGCCCGGATGGCTTCTGAAACGCTACTGACCGCCAATCGATGTACTCTGCCAAAGCGCGCACCCAGCACGCCGTACAGGCGAACCGTGCGCACCTTTTCAGTGGCGGCTTGTTGTATGGCTGGCACGCACGTTGGGGAATAGGGAGTCACCGCAATCTTCCTCATAGTTGGTCCTGTGCATAAATGCCTGCGCTGATTACCGCGCTGCCTACCGTCAACTGACCATAAAGCAGACCCACCGGGCTGCCTTGAATGCTGGTATTGACCGGCCCATTAAAGCTGTAACTCGCACGGTTTTCCGGACGGTCCATGGTGCCCAGGCCTTTGGCCATGGGTGACATCAACTGCGCGACGCCACCCATGGCCATGGAAATCCCCATGCTCGCGGCGAAGGTCCAACCGGTGGTGGATGAAGCACCGATCAAGGCAGAGGAACTGCCCGAGGCCAGACCGCCAGAGAAGTACGACGCAGCCACAATCAGCGCCACACCAATAATGGTTTGCATCGACCCTGCGCGCTTGCTGCCCATCAGCACCGGTGCGATACGGATATCCGCAGCGCCTGGAGGTGCCTTGAGGCGATCCTGGCCAATGTTGTCGCGGCCCAGGAAAATCGAATACGTCACGCCCCGGTCCTTGGACTCCATCAAGAAACGCTCGAACCCCGGCACCAGAATGCACAGCGCATGGATCGCTTCCGAAGCATTGCTCACCGCCAGCCGATGCACACGCCCGAAGCTCGCGCCCAGGCTGCCGTAGAGGCGCACCGTCCTGACTTTTTCATGATGCATGGCATCCTCCAGGCGAATGATCCGCCGATGTGGTTAGTGTTTGGCCCGCAGGCCATGTCGCCAATAGCTGACCGTCACCTCGCCCCAATAGCCACCGTAGGTATCGCGCTTGCTGTCGCGACCATACAGGTGGTGCAGGATGGAACCTGGGGCCGGGTAATGCTCGGGTTCGCTTTGCAGCACGCCGTCGGCCAGGTAGATCGCGGCATGGTTGGGCACTGGCGACCGGATCTGCATCAGCACGATATCGCCCTGTTGCAGTTGGCTGACCTGCACGAAACCGGCGGCCGGCAGGTTGTCCAGGTAGAGGTTGCCGCCCTTGTCCCACCAACCGTCTTCACGCTGATAGTCGCCAAGCTCGATGCCCAGCTCGCGCCGGTAGTAGTCGAGGATGATGCTCAGGCAGTCATGCACGCCGTGGGCGAAGGCACGACCGATCAGGGGCGCCTGGTAGCCGTTTGGCGTGCAACTGGCCCATTCACCGGTACGCACCTGTCCGTCGTCGTCGGTGCGTACTTCAACAATGTGCCAGGGCAACCCGGAGGCTTCGCACGCCACGCGGTCTGCTTCACTGGGTGTCGCCGGACAATCCGGATGGCTGTGCACCACCGCGAGAATCTCGCCCCGCTCTTCGGCGCCAGCGTAGTCCTCGGGCGCCAGACGAAAATGTTCGCTGGGCGTGCTCGCCGTATTTCGACACGGCACATACACACGCTTGCGCCCTTCACGAATCAGCAGGCCGCAGCACTCATGGGGATACGCGGCCACGGCGTGCCGGGCAATCGCCGCCAGGTTGGTCTTGTTCATGCTCAGCTCCGCAACAGTCCGGCTGCCGGGAATGAGCCGTAGGGCAGTGGGTTGTTTTCGCCGAAACGCAGCTTGCAGCTGGTCAGCCGCCCACCACATTTATCCTTGGCCGCGTCGGTGACAATCACGTCATTGGCATCCGCCACCGGGCCGCCGTTGTAGCCGCAATAGGGGCCGCGATAACCGCCGCAGCTGAGCCACCAACATACGTTGGCAACGATCTGTCGACGGGGCAGTTGCACGCCGTTGAAGTCCAGCGCGCTGGCCAGTTCGAACTTCACCGTCTCACTGCTTTCGGCAACCTTGCGCTCGACGTACCAGATGTCTGGCGGCAGTTCCTCTTCCGGGTCAGCTTCGGGCTGGCCGTCGAGGTACTTGGCCAAAGTCCGATGGCGGATCAGGCGCGCGCCTACCAGGTCTTCGAAATACAGCACCAGCGCCGTGATGAAACCGCCGACGTTGCCTACGGCCAGTGTCGGCGTCGGTTGGGTGCCCTGCCCCGACATTTCGAAGCCCTCGGCCTGGATCGGCCAGGGTGAATATTCGTGGCCCTGCCAGAAGATCGATGACTCCTGGGGGTAACCGTGAAATCGGTACAACTCGGCACCCAGGTGGGTGGCATCGAGCTCGAAAAGCTCCACCCAGGCCCCGGGCTCCAGGGTCTGGATATCTGCAGTGATGGACATATGATTCTCCGGGCAAAGAAAACCCCGCACTACGGCGGGGTGGAGGCGGCGCTAGGGGTGGAAGGCTTGCTCGAACGTTGCCGTCAGGGAGTAGAGCCCGGCGCCCATGGGCGTTGGCTGGTAACCCTTGCAGCGATACAACGCAGGCGCTGCCAGTGGTGCGGTCCAGTTGAACGCCTTGGCGCCGGCATGGCGATCAAGGAAAGCAACGATCGCTTTGATGCGCGCTTCGTCACCCACGAACGTCAGTGGCCAGGACTGGGTCTTGTTGTTGATCCCGTCCGCTGCCGTTTGCTGGTAGCCATCGCCGAATTTGGCCGTCTTAAGACGAAACTCGACGCTGCCGACGGGCTCCACCTTGGGCACCCATGTGAAAGTTTCTGTGCTCATGTTTTCTCCAGGCGTAAGCCGTTGGTGGTCAGCGGCCGTTGATGGCCGACCAGATTTGCCCGCCCGGCTTGAGGTCGCGGGCGATCTGCTCGGCGGCGCCCTGACGGGCAGAGCCGGCGTAGGCGCGGGCAACGTTCTGGGCGTTGGTGTCGGTGCCTGAGCCCTGGCCGTCGGCAACGTTGATGGTTTGCTGGATCACCACCTGGTTGCTGCTGGTGCTGCCTGACTGACCGCCGCCCAGTGCGCGCACACCGAGGGAGCCGTCGGAGCCACGGCTCAGAGGCATGATGGCTTCGGGGCCGGCTTCGCCGAAGAGGGCCATGGGGGCCAGGGTTGGGCCTGAGGCGACGGAATTGGTGAAGGTGCCGCCGTTGGCGAAGGCTTGAACACCGTAGTTCCAGGCGCTCCCTTTCGCGTTGTAATGAATACCCGCCGTGTTGAGCTGGGGGTTAAAGGTGTAGCTGTTAGCACCGACACTGGTGGTTGTCGGAGCGGGCGTGCTGCTGCCCAACCAGGCGCCCACTGCCGAACTGGCCAGCCCGAACAACGAACTCAGCGCACTGGATGCCGCGGTCTTCGCCGCCATCGTGGCCATGTCCTTGAGAACCGAGGTAGCAAAATCTGAGAAGTTGAATTTCCCCGTGGTCGCGAACGTCAGAACAGCCTGGTCCATCTTTTCGAAAGCACTGCTAAACACTGCCTTCGACTGCTCGGCCGCCGTGCCTGCCTTGGTCGAATACTCTTCGAATGCGCTGCTCGCCCCCTGGCGCCAGTCATCAAGCAACTGCGTCATTTCGGCGAAGTTGCTCTTTACCTGCCGGGTCTTTGCGTCGTCCAGAAATGCCATCGCCGCGTCGTCACCCGAAGGCGTCGGTACAGCCTCTGCGTACGGCCCACCCACTGGAAACTTCAGCCCCGCCCGCTCGGTGTAACTGGACTGCGCATCCAGCGCGCCAACAAAATCATTCTGCGCACCCTGACTCTGCTTGAGCACTTGCACCAGTTGCGCATTTTTCTGGATAAATTTTTCCGCCGCATCCGTGGCCGGGTCATAGGCCCTTTGAAAGCCCTTGAACTGACCGGACGTGACCTGTAGCGCAGCTGCAGCAGAGGCGCTGACCTTTTTACTGGCGTCCTCGATCTTCTGCTGCATCTCGCGCATGCTGTTTTCGGTAATCCGCGACGCCTTCGCCAGGGCCTGCTCCAGGCTGCCGAGGTTGAGCGTCAGATTACCCTGGGAAGCAGTTGCCATAGGTTTCTCCGGGTCATGGATAAAACCCGTCGAAACGGGTTTCAAGGAAAGTGGCGTCGTCCTTAACGCCACTCGTTCATCGCACGTTCAAGCGACACACCCCGGCGCAGCTCGTGGGGCATGAAGTCAATCATCTCGGCCGTGCCGCCGCCCAGCCGGTGGGTCTGCAGCGCCACCAACGCGCTGCCCGCCTCCAGCCGCCTACCGGCGTGCAGGGAGCCATATCGGTCGATATAGCGTCCCCAGGCCAGGGCTTCGTGGTAGGTCATGCGTTCCTTGGCTTCGGCGATCGTGCGGCCGCCCACTCCGTTCAGCACCAGTTCGTGCCAGAACTCATCGGCGGCCGTCAGCTCTTTGCGCCACCACCCTGGGTGCCATTGACCTCATTGACTGCATTGAGGATCACAAACCCCAATGACGGCTCAAGACCGAACGCATCGTCGTAACTCAGGGCTTCATCACCCTCGGCCCCCAATGACACTGAGGCGGCGAGGTAGCTGGCGTTGCGGCTCTGTGCCGACTCGCCCTGGCTGAACAGACGTTCGATCACACCGAACGACTGGCGACGGATGTGCACCGTGAAGGTGTCAGTCACTTGCTTGCCGGTTTTGCTGTCCAGGTGCGTCCAGCTGATGTCTTTCTTCACCGGCTGGGCATCGACGATGCCGCCCTTGGCTTTCAGTTGTTTGAGGTTCATGGCGTCTCTCAGACTTTCTTGATCCAGGCGCTGGCGCCGGTGCGTTGGATGGTGACGGTGGTGGTCACGACTGCGTTCAGTGCGAAGTTGAACGGGAAGTCCGAGACGTAGCCGTCGAATGTGAACCAGGTGCGGGTTGCCGGCAGCTCAAAGCCATCGCCCTTGGCGTTGACGGTTGGCAGCACGTCCTTGCCGTCGGACCAGCCCACCGCCCACTTCACGCCGGTATCGCCCTTGGCCTCGGAGAGCTGGTGCAGGCGGATATGGCTGGCGTTGGTCGGGTCGGCGTTCAGGCCCAGGCTCGCCGTGCCAGGGGTACGCAAACCTTTCTTGTAGCTGCGCTCTTCGGCATTGAGGCTGGTGTCTTCAATCTGCTCGGCCGGGGCACCGCCCGGTTCGAACGAAGTGGCGTGCTCGACTTCCAGCACGGTGTAGGGCCCGGTGCCGGAGACCGGCGGGACGAGGGCAAAAATCTGGGTACCTTGGGTAAGAATCGACATCGAATGTTCTCCATGAACAATAAAAAACCCGCGAAGGCGGGCTGTGGGGTGCAACGGCTGTGTTGCTGCGTGCAAGGCAGGTCGAGACGGGATCAGGGGGCCGGTTTGCCATCCAGATAAGGCGGCGCATTCGGGTCCGGCTCTCGGCTCTTGATCAGGTCGACCAACGCCTGGTTGCTCTGGGCCAACAGTCGAATGGCCGCGTTGAGCGCCACCTGGCCATCGGTCTGGGTTTGCAGGGCGGCGATCAAGCGGTTGATCGCGGCCAATTCTTCGTCGTTCATAGGCATCTTGGTTCCTGTATCGCTTCAGGTCGGTAATGGGGAGCTTCAACGGCGCGCAGTAGTGACGATCAAGACGCCAGTCCACTGGCCATGATCGAGCTGCGATATCCCGTCGCCGGGTCGCCAACGTGGGTCACTTGAGTAATCGACCAGCGCCCCTGCATATACGAAGGCCAGGTTTCATCCAGCACCAGCAAGCCTTCGGCAGCGAGCAAAGGGTTACCGGGGCAATCGATCTGCAGCTTCAAACCTTCACGGCCCACCCGGCGCAGTTCGCCTTCGGCCACGGCGCGGGCTTCGGCTTCGTTCTGGCAGCGCTGGCGCAAGGTCTTGAACGGGGCAATCCCGACCTGGACCATGCGCTGCTTGCCAGCCCCGGAATCCCACCAGCTGACGCGGCTGCCCATGTACTTGGAGCGCGATTTTTCGTCGAGCTTGGCGGTGATAAAGGCCTGGTCTCCCGGGCGGTTGTCGTGTGTCACAGACAGCTTCACTTCGGGCAGCAACTGGCCGGTAAGGGACTTGGCCTGCCCCGCTTCGGCCAGCACGTAAAGCTCGTTAAACGGCTTGGTGACCGCGTTGTAACGCTTGGCCAGGCGGGTGATGAAGGCCATGTCGCTTTCGTTGGACTGGTCGATGTGCGCAATCGCAATGCCGTCCAGTGTCGGTGCCACTCGCGGTGAAAAACCATGGCGGCTGACCACTTGGCGAAACAATGCCCCCAAGGTAGTCGGCCCATGGCTGGCAGAGCGGCGCTGGCGATAGCCGCTTTTATCCGCCTCGCTGAAGGGCGCGGCGGTCGCCACGATCATCAGGCGCATCGGAAACAACACTGGGGTGCGTTGGGTGACAACAAACTCGCCTTTTTCCACCAAGCCGGTTTCCTGGTAACCGACGCGCAGGCCAATCTTGCCACTGAGGCTGGGCAAGCCCTCCAACCCTTCTATATTAAGGGTCAGTTCCAGGCGGTCAGTCTGGATACCCGCGGCGTCGGTGTGGCTCCAGTGCATCAGGCGTTGATTGAGCAGCGCCGCGTTGGCGCCGTAGAACTCTACGATCGGGGTAAATCCCTGTGCCATGCAGCCTCCTTAATCCCAGGCCAGAACGGGCCGTACAGCAGCCGGCCGGGCTTGCATCTCAGGCACGACCACCCATACGCCTGCCGGCAGTACCGGGCCGTATTCAGCCAGTTCAGGGTTCAAGCGCCAGAGGGTTTCTTCCGCCGCGTCATCGCAACGCCCCAGTTCGCGGTAGAGCAGCAGGTTGACCGAATCACCGGCAATACTTCGCACTCTACGCATTGACGTACTCCTCCAGCTCAAGGGTCCAGGTCATGACCATGGCAGTGCCGTCATCGATCACATTGCTTTGGGCTTCCACCACCGAATTGATCCGCCACAGGCCCCAGTTACGGCCGATACCGTCGACCAGCGGCAACGGCGCCCGCGCATTTTGCAGAGCGCGCAATTCGTCCAGGCGCTGCATGCCAACGGCGTACATGGCCGTGCCGCTGAAGGTGAGTTTTTCCAGCTTCTGGCCGCTCTGACGCGACTGCGGCTTGCTGGCAATAATCGCCAGGTCACTCCAGCCGCCGTCGCTGTTGCGGGCCAGTGTGGAATAGGCGAACCCTCGGGATAACCCAAAAATAAAGTCGCCCAGCACCATTTGTTGTCGCATCAATCACCTCCTGAAGGATCGGCCAGTGCCGCGTTGCGCCGGATGCCCAGGGAATCGGTGACCATCGGCACGCATTGAAATTGCAGGGCCTGGATCACCTGATTGACCACTTGCTGGGCGTCCGCCGGATTAACGCCGGTGATCTGGATGCTCGGTGAGAGCGTGACCTGGACGTTGTCCGTTCGCGCGCTGTTGAGCTCTTTACTCAGCGCGTTCGGCGCAGGTAGACGATCGCCTGAACCGAACAACTTGTCCCCAAGCCAGCTGCCGGCTTCGCTGCCGAGCAAGCCACCGATGGCGCCACCGACTGCGGTGCCAATGCCAGGGAAAACCAGCGTGCCGAGCGCGGCGCCGGCGGATGCTCCCGCCCAGGCGCCGCCAGCAGTGCTAAGGCCAGCACCAACGGCCTTGGCGTCGCCATTGCGTACGCCCTGGATCACATCCACGGCGGTGTCGACATACTTCAGCGGGCCAAGGCGACGTACGGCGGACGATTCAAGCTTTGCGAGCGTCCCCGACAGTCCAGGGGCCAAACCCTTGGGCCCACCCTGTGCTGCGACTCGGTCTGCCGAAGCGGCTGCGTAAGAGGTCAATGAGTTGCCGGAAATACTGCGTGTAGTCTCGCTCACCCGTTTGCTGTCGAACGCTAGCTGCGGCTGGCCCATGATATTGACTGGCGGCGCAGCAGGGGCTGGCGTGACAGTAGGCTGCGATTTGAGATCCGTCCGCCTTCTGACCTCTGGGATTTTGACCTCGCGCGATTTTATTTGACGGGCCTTGTTACGCTTGCCGCGCGGCCTCCTGGGATTATCTTTGGGGCGTGCCTTCTCTTCTTTCCTGGCGGTCTCACCGACACTCTCTGGCAACTGTGCGGCAGCGCTATCAAGCGGGCCGCGAATCTGCGCAGGCAGTGCTCCCGTGCAGCAACAGTCCTTGCCTTTTTCAGCGCCCTTGCCGTTATCGTCCTTGAGCCACTTGGCACCCTTCGGATACCTGGCAGCCACCGCATCAATCGCCTTGCCTGAAAGACGGTCTTTGGCTTTATCCCACAAACCGGTGAACACTTCCTTGCCGACGAACTTGACGGCATCCGTGGCCAGTTCAACACTTTTTTCCCCCCAGGACGGGGTAGCAGACGCAGGCTTGTCCTGCTTGCTTTCTGCGACTCCCGCGCGGACCTCTGCCGTCTTGGTTGCCAGGGAATTGGCGCTAATGAACAGCGTGCTGGTGAGCGTTTCCAGCGATTCGCGCAACCGAATTTGCTCTTGGGCCAGAGCGTTGATGTCCACACTGACGGTGATCAGCGCCGAGGTCAGCTCCGGCAGTGGTTGCGGCTGGGGTTGGAGTTGCGGTTGCGGTTGCGGTTGCGGCTGCGGCTGCGGCAACAATAACGGCGCCGACTGTGGTACCGATTCAAGGCTGACAGGCGCGGCGAGGTCTGCGGAAAACGGCGCCAGCACATTGCCCAGGTCCGCATCGCCAAGCAGCCAACGCTTGTCCTCCTGGACGAGCCTGGTCCCAAATTGAGTTTCTTGCATCCCGCTTACTCCTGTTTAACGCCAAGGCGAGTGATCGCAATGTCGTAGCGGCGCAATGCTTTTCCGGCGTCCCAGTCGAGGATCTCCGCCTCATTGACCGAGTAGATCAGCGGCACCACATCGAGGATTACTTCGATGTCGCGCTGCGAAAGAAGTCCGCCGGTTGATTTAAAAAATCGTCGATACGCTCCTGCAGTTCCGTCCAGTCGGGCACGGTCAAACCGGCCAGGTCAGGGATCATCAGGCCGGTGCAATGGGCGGTGATGAATTCGGCGCGCTCTTTGTTGGTGGCGAGCTTTTTCATCACCTTGGTGGCGCGCAGGGCAGGCATTTCCAGCGGCAGTTCGGTCAGGGTTCGGCCGGCTGCATTTAGGGGCAATAGCAACTGGACGGGTTGGTCCTGGGGTGTCACTTCATCCGCATTCAGGAAGAACGACGTCGGGCGCGTCGACATCTCGTGTACGTACTGGGCAATGCTCACGTAATCAGGGCGCTTGAGCTGGTCGAGCTCTTTTTCCGACAGGCCAGTGGCGAGTTTCGCCAGTTCGAAAAACTGATCGTCCTCGTCATCACCGGCCCGGGCCAGCGCGTCTTTTTGCGCGGCGTAGAACAACGGTTTTAGCTGAACCTGCTGGATCGTCGCGCCGGTGTCGGCGGTGATCGGAGCCAGCAGGATATGCAACGGTGGCATCCAGGCCATGGGGCAATTCCTTGTAGAGCGGTATTGAAAAGCACGGGAATCCCAATCTGAGCGCGGTCTCTGTGGGAGCTGGCTTGCCTGCGATAGCATCAACTCGGTGCTCCAGACGCACCGAGTCGCCTGCATCGCGGGCAAGCCCGGCTCCCACATTGACCGTGCCCGCTTCGATTGCAGTTATCCTTACGGCATCAGCACGGCGCGGCGCGCATCGCCCAGAATGTCGACGCCGTTGAGCACGAACTTCTGGGTGCGCACGTCGATGTCGATCACCGAAACGCCATTTTCCAGACGGTTGTAGGTGCGGCAGGACAGTTCCAATGTAGTGGTAGCCTTGTCGCCCATTTTCAGCTTCGCCTCCTCCAGGGATTTGAGCTTGCCGCCGACGGTGTGGTAGGTGAAGTAGGTCTTGCCGTCCTGGTCCTGGCCGGCTTCACGCACGTTCAGCAGGATGTCGTCGCCCATGCGCACGCCCAGGGCCAGCATGATTTCCGGACCGGCACCTTGCAGCACCAGCTTGGCATTGAGCACCTTGCCGCTCTTGGCCATTTCCTCGGCGATAAAGCGACCGCCGGACATGGGCTCCATGTCGAACTCGATCTTTGGCGGGGTGAACTCTTCCACGGTTGCGGACAACGGCAGGCCTTGAAGGGTGGCCGCAATGGCCTGTCTGACTCGGTTTGTAAACATTAGAGAACATCCTCCAGGAACTGCTCGATGATTTCATCGCGGGCGTTGAGTTGATAAACCATGTGTTCGTTAGGCGCGTAGCGGCCGTAGTCGATAACGATGAACCAGGTGCCGTTCTTGTACTTCTCGACGCTGTTCAGTTCCGGGTGCAGGTACACGCTGCCGCCGGGGATGGTTTCGTCGGCCACCAGGGTTTGCAGCCAGTCGTTGATGCGCTTGACCTCCTGGTCCATGAAGGACTTGGTGAGGTTCTTGGCCATGGCTTTCTGGCCGGCCTTGACCAGCTTGCGGCTGATGGCATCTTCCAGGCCGACGTAGCTGATGAACTTGCCGGTGATGGAGCGGTTACCCAGCAATGAAAAACCGCCGAGGATGGTGCGGGCGTAGTAGCTCACGCCATGGCGGTTGAGCAGGTCGCCTTCGGTGGAGGTGTCGAGGATGTTGTACTCGACCACGCGGGAAACGTCCTCAGCGAAGGTCACCTGGTTGCCCGGGCTTTCCCACTGTTTGACCTTGGCCAGTGCGGCGATGGCCAACGAGGATGGCGACAGGAACACGTTTTTCTTCGCAGCCTTGGAGTACACCGAAGGCATGTTGTGCACCAGCAGGCAACGGTCGAAACCGAGGTCGGCACCGCCCAGCTCGCCGCTGTAGGTCACTTGATCGGCCACCGAAGCGTCCTTGCCATCCAGTACCACACGCGCCTTGATGCGCTTGCCGAAAGAGGCAAACTCACCGGCCACGGCCTTGGTGCCGGTAAAGCCTGGGGCGCCGATGATGGTCAGGTCTTCAGGCACGCTGCTCAGGGCAGCCAGGCCCAGCTTGCGGCCGGTGACCGGGTCATTGCCACCGATCACATTGTTGATCGTATCGGCCGGGGTGGCGCCTTCTTCGACGATGACCACATAGACCGGCACCTTGACCACTTTGAGGATCTGATACACCGCCTGGAACAAGGTGCCCGACTCGGTGCCCGTAGGGTCCAGCAGCGCCTGGGTGGTGAAGCTGTTGATACGAAACGGGGCGTTTTTCGGGATCGATACGTGGGCATTCGGCGCAGTGCCGACCAGGCCAATCACGTTATCGCCAAGGCCACCCATGGCCTCGGGAGATTCGGTGGCATTCACAGTGATGCCGTTGTGCTCGAAGTTCAAAACCTCAGCCATGATTATTCAGCCTTCTTGGGGGTGGAGTTGAGGACGCTGGACAGTTCCAGGCGGCCAGCGGTGCGCAAGGCGGATGCTTCGACGTCCAGCAGTTCCAGTTCTTCGCCGGCGATGGACCAATGGCCGTTACCGATGGGGAATGGGATGAGGACGGTGTAGGTTTGGCGGGTGGGCATGGGTGAAAAATCTCCGGGTGGAAAATGCAAAAGCCCCTGTTGAGGAGGGGCTTTGGAGGAGGCGAAAAAAAACCGCTTTCGCGGTTATCAGTTATTTCAGGAAATCTGGTTTGGATGGCCAGAGCACTGCATCAGGGTTTTCTCCCTGATCTGGAATATCACGCAGTTTTTGACGATACTCAGCGAACAAGAGCTTATGGGTGTCGAGCATCGGATAGTCTGGCATTGCTGCATAATCACTCGCCGACAAGTCTTGATCCCTTGCCTTACGAATCATTTCCCACTTGATAATCGGATGAAGTTCAGCAGGTATAAATAGTGGTTTCATATTCTCTCCTCAGCCTAGGGCCAACATCGTTCCCCAATCACCTGGGTTGGTTACAACGCCTGTGCATGCCCCTGCGAGCATCACCTCAACAACGCCAGTTGACGAGGTGCGCATCGGGTGCAGATGGTAATAAGTTCCAAACAGCTCTGTAGGAGAAATAACACTGGAGCACCAGCGCCATTTGCCTTTTTCAACGCCATTACTCCATGCTCCAGACACGTTACCCTCCAAAAGACGTACGAAGGCACCAACGGTAAGGTAGGAGTTCTGCGGTACTGCACCAGAGCCATTCGCGAGCGCCATATCGACAGTGTAAGGGAACGCGAGCCAAGGACTAGCGTCTGACACCGACCACTTCATTTGCCACAGATGTACCAACGTGCGCCAATAGTCGCTGGCCCTGATTTCAAAATTTGGATATTGCTCACGCACATCTGCCTGCACCTGAAGCAAGAAATCCACATCAGCTTGCGGGCGTCCGGCCGCTTGAGAGGCAGTGGTGATAGTTCGCAGCTTAGTCGGCGTCACTTCAGCGTGAATCCCCCAATTTTCAATCAGTGTTCCATCGGCATTCGGGGACAAATTGAAGTTCTTGGTGACCGCCAATCTTGGGAGTCTATTTTTCAACTCCGACAATTGAGCGTCGTACGCCTGGCGGGCATCGACTATCGCCTTGTCAATTTCTCCGACTTTTCCGGTAATGACGTTAGTCAAGTTATTTGCCGCGCTTACAACGGCAGCAAGTTGCTGTTCGGTACTCAAATGAATGCTCCTAAACGCCTGGATAGCGTCATGTAAAATAAATTGAAAACGTTCTATTTTCTTTCGACTTCCATCACTCGAAATAGAACCCCTACACCGCGTGCCATATTGTCTATGCTCGCAGCTGATAAGGCCGCAATTTCATCAGTCAATAGCACATTCAAATTGTCGCTACCCACCACAATCGTCACGCTATCCGTCGGCAACGGCGAAACATCCAACGTAAACTTCTGCAGCACCCGAGCCGCCGCCGCCTTATACGTCAGCAACTTCCCCGCCACGGAATACACCGCCAGCAAAGTCCCGCTTGCGAGGTAAAAACCGAACTCGCCAATCTCATATTCGCCGTCGCCATCAAACAGCGCGGCCATCCTGAGTTGGCGCTCGCCCAGGTCTTCGTAATCGACGATGGCCACCCGTTGTCGCTCGTCACGCAAGGCCACTTCTGTGCCGTCGGGGTTGTAGCGGCCGGTGCCGGCGCCGATGTGGGTGATTTCGCCTTTGAGGCCCTGGTTCTTTGCCTGCAGCACTTCATCCAAACCTTTGGAAGTGAAGCGCACCAGGCGCGTGATTTCATCTGTCATGGCTGCGCCCTGAGGTCGTAGTCGTTAATGGTGTAGTGCTGGGCAACCCCGGCACTGTTAAGCCGAGCAACCAGCGCCCATTCCGGCAACGCGCCGTTTAGATAAAACTCGCCGTCGCTTAAAGGGGCGTCGAGCACTTGCGTGAACGCAAGCTGACCTTCGGTTTCATGCACGATGGTGATCGTCGCCTGATCGCGCTCACTCTTGGCCGCATTGATACGCCGGATCAGCCGGTTGTGATCACCGCTGGACCAACTGCGCCCGATGATCGCCTGTACGTCGAAGGTGTAAGGCACACCCAAGGGACGCTGCTGATACCAGGCGCTGATGTTGGGAGTGAAGCCCAATGACTCCACCGCATGACTCAGCGCCTTGGGCGTACCAGCCTGGCGCTGGATCTGCCAGGACAAGGCCACGGTCAGGCGCTTTTCGGCCTCGCTGGCCTCGGCATCCCATTCGCTGACGCCGCGGTCGGCGGCCAGGTACGGGAGGAATTCGCTGGGGGTTTGAAGTGGGTTCATCAGCGCTGGAAACGGCGGCGTGACGCGCTCAAGCAATGTGCCGAAGCCCAGGTCCAGGGCCTTTTCCAGCGGTGAACTGTTGGCCGGCAACAGACTCGCGTTGGGTTCACTCATAGCGTGCGCACCTCCACCTCGACACCCGTGCAATACGGGGCCTGGAACGCGGTGCTGACAATCGGCGCCAGCGGTTCCAGGATCTGCAGTTGCGCAGCACCCGCGCTATGAATGGCGTAGTCGATCCAGCTGGGGTCGACCCGCCCTTCCAGGCGATGGCAGGACTCTGCGTAGTCTTGCAGCAGCTTCTGCGCCGCCACTTGGGTCAGCCCCGAGTCCGGGCCAGCGTTGATCTTGGCCACCACGCGAATTTTGTAGGGTTGAATCTGTGCGCCTTGGACGCTGACAAGATCGGTTTCGGGCCTTACATCCGGCCGTGCGAAATGTCGACGCACACCGTCAAGCAAGTCCGCAGACGGCGTGCCGTCGCCCTCGCGGGAAAGCACAGTGACCATGACTTCACCCGGTGCGGTGCGTCGGGCGTTGCCGTCCTTGACCTGGGCTGCATAACCATCTGGATCGAAGGTGTAGGTGACCGTCACCACACCCGGCGTCGCGCTTTGCACTTTCACCGCCGGGCGCTCGCCAAGGGTGAACACTTCGCGGCGATACTGCATCCGCGAGCCCGCTGCCGGGGCGTGGGGGGCCAGGTAGTAACGCAGGCGAGCGTCGTCGTCGCTTTCCAGGGTGGGCGGCACGGGCGGGAACGCCGCCGAGTCGCCAGGGTCGAGCACTTGGCGCTCCAGGCCCATATCGGCCAGGCGCGCATCCAGGTTGCTGCCGGTGGCCCACCACGCCAGCATCTGCTTGATGCGGGCGTTGTATTTACGCTCGTGGGTTTGCAGACGCACGCAAAACGCTTCCAGGGCCAGGGTCAGCAGTTCGCTTTCGTTGTCGAGGCTGGCCCTGAGTTTGGCCGCACTTTGCGGCGCGCGGGTGGCGACGTAGTCGATGACAAACGTCTTGAACTCGGCCAGCAACGGTTCGAACTCATCCACCTTGATGATGGTCGGTTCCGCCAGTTGGTTCTGGCCGGGGATCAACATGCTCATGTCACGACCTCGAAGGATTGTTGGCGGTTTTTCCAGGTGCCGGCAAACCGCAGCAACAGGCCGGCGCCTTGGCGAGTGGCGACGATGACCTGGGGGTCAAAATCGCTGATGCCGTTATGGGTGTTGTAGAACGCCTGGGCGGCATGGCTCTGGGCGAGAATCAGCAGGTCGTCGCCGAGGTTTTGCCCGAGCAACTGCGGGATCAGCGAGCCATACAACGGACGCTTTTGCCGGGTGCCCACGGGGGTGGTCAGCGCTCGGGTGGCGCGCTGCACAAATTGCAGCCAGTCATCGACGGCTGCGCCGGTGTTCCTCTCGATTCCGAGCATGGGATGTCCTTATCGGGGGCTGATGACGCGTCCTTGATGGTCCACTACCGGGCCGCTGAAGTGAGCTCCGCCAACATCCAGCAACAGGCTGGTGCCGCCGATTTGCAAAGTGATGCTCTGGGCATTCATGGTCAGGCTGGCGGCGCCGACTTTAATGTCGACCTGTTCACGGGAGCCGCTGACGGTGGTTGGGCCGTTGACCCAGTTGAAGGTATGGCTGGCGTCGTCGTAGTCGCTTTGGGTGCCGTCGTGATGGCGACGCCGGGTCAGCGTCGCAACGCTGGAGACCGGCGGAAAGCGATCACTGTTGAGGCCGAACAGCGCCACTGACTGCACGCCGCCCTCCCCGCCACCGTAGTTAAGCAACAGGCATTGCTCGCCCACCGTTGGAATGCGGGTTTCCGTTTGCGCACCGGCGCTGGGGTTGAAAAAGCGGATCGCCGGGGTCAGCAAATCACCGTGGCTGACCTTGCAGGTGTTGCTGGCCGCGTCGACCTGCTGGCAAATGCCAATCCGGCAGAAGCTTTCAGCGCGGCGGTAAAGGTCTTCGAGTTGGGTCTCCATCTCTGCCAGGCGTTCGACGATCGGTCCCAATTGCATGCGTAACAGCGCGTCGAACATGGGCTACTCTGCCAGTGGTTTGTATTGGGCTGGATCGTCGATGTTGGAGACGTCCCAGGTGCAGGCAAACAGCGGCTGGCCTGTAGGATCTTCAAGTAACGGCGGCCCCAGATAGAGGGTTTGAGTAAACGAAACTGTCCAGGTGTCGTAGTCCGCATCAAGGGTGCTGCGCACAGCCGGAGCGGCGACGATATTTGCGGGCAAATCGCACTGTGCCTGGGGCAGGTCCCAACGGTTATCCAGCACAAGATCCATGAGTTGGCTGGCCAGGTCGCAGGCATCGAACGGCAATGCCCCGGGGGCGACCATGGCCCTGAGTGAAATGCTCAGCACGTGAGCCTTGCGCCCTTCGCGAGAGCGAATGCCCGGGCCATTGCCTTCGACTGTGACCTGCACACCGGTTTTTTCAGTGTCGTCCTGGAAGTCCTGATGACTGCCGACCTTGAGGTCCGGGAAAGCTGCATGCAGCGCAGCGCCCACGGCCTGGGGCAGTTGGGATGGCTTTTCGATAAGCGTCATTTTATGTAGCGTCCTTGCAACGATTACTGCGGGTCCTGGCGGGAGCCTTGGTTGATCCCGATGCGCTTGGCCGCCCACCGCTCATAAAGGCCGATAGCCACGTCGGCACCGGCCATGGCGGTCAGGCAACCAATGGCGCCGGCGGTCCAGATCGACATCCCCGCTGCGTAGCACAGCATCAGAGCCGAAACCCCGCAGACCATGCACGCCCCGGAACGCAGGGCCAGGCGTCGAATCAGCGACCAACCGCGAGCCCCTTCCTTATCGGCCCGCCACATCTCGCCGGATACGCCGCCGATCACGGCCAGTACGATGACCAGCCAGATAGGCATTTCCGCTAACGCTTGCTGTTCATTTGTCATGTCACGCCTCCTGGCTGAGCATTTAATAATCCATATTTCATTTACAGATGCTTCGATAGGTAGGCATTCCAAAAAGCCCGGTTGCCCGGGCTTTTCAGTAATGCGGTCCTCGGACTTTCGGCGCTACTGGCGCGGTACGGTCCTTTCCTCGATGTTTTTCCGACCACGATCCCTGTCTGCCGGATAACTGCTTCTGGTGCTTTACGCTGCACACCCGGGTCAGTTGCCAACCCTCTGAACCGTCAAGGCCGGTTCATCGCTGCCTGTTTTTGAAGCGTTGAAACTAAAGAGCGTCGGCATCCTTGCCGGTGTTGCCTGGCATCCCTGCCATCGCTTCGATGGCGTCCTTGCCGATGTTGCGTGCCTTCCTTGTCTTCCTTGGCAGCATCCTTGCCGCCTCCACCAGGCCTTGTTGGCTGGCTTGAGGTGAAGAATATGCATGTATGCATATACAGTCAATGCATCAATGCATTTATTTTTGCTATGGAAATGCACGAATGCATTTGAGGCCTTGCCAGCATGGGGTTTGCCGGTTTTTTCGGGGCGAAAAAAAACCCGCTCATAGGCGGGTTTCGTCTTACGCGAGGGGGTTAGCGGGCGTACATGCCCCACCAGAAAACATGACCGAGGATGCTGATCTGCTCATCCTGTATATCCTGGAAGCTGTAGTCCTCATCCGGATGCTCATCACGATTGAAACTGCGCAGGCGAATCCCGGAAGGCAGGCGGTAGAGCTGTTTAACTCGCAGCTGGCCGTTGTGATTGATGGCATACAGATCACCATCGACGATATCGCCAATGCCGCTTTTACCGGCGTTCACGCCAACCGTGGCACCGTCGCGCAATACCGGCAACATGCTGTTGCCGCGTACCGTCACGCACTTGGCCTGGTCGAACTGCACGCCGTTGTGCCGCAGACTGCGCTTGCCGAACCGCAGGCTGGCCTTCTCGCTTTCCTCGATGACGAATCTTCCTGATCCAGCAGCCAATTCAACCTCGCGCAGAAAAGGGATCGACACCTCGTCATCATTGACGGGGGTGTCATCGTCCCACAGGCTTATGTCCTTGAGTTCCGAATGCATCGGGTCGCGCCCGTCATCGCGCAAGGCTCCAACCGCAGCGCGCCCGCGCAGTTGGTCGGTGCTCACGCGAAAATACTCGGCGATACGGGAGATGTGTTTATCCGACGGATCAACGATCTTGCCGCTGAGGATCCGGGACAGTGTGGATTGAGGCACGCCGGTGCGCCGATGAAGCTCCGTGGGGGAGATCCGGTCGCGATCCAGCAGCTCTCTTAAGACGATAGAAACATTGCGTTTTTGCATAACGCGGATAGTGACGGGAGTTTTTGAGGTTGGCAAATGCTAATTTGCATATATCTACATAAAACGGATGTATTAAGTGACGTTTCGGCCAGTAAAGGAGCTGGACTCGCGTGATAGTCTCTACCTCACCACCGAAACAGATGGGGATGTTTGATTGAAGAGACCGCATTTCCCGAAGCAGGCAGGATGACACCGGCAGAGATTGATATTTCAGAAGAAGCACTGCGCTTTGCCCGCTCAAATAAAAAATCAATTGCCAAACGGCTGACAGACAAAGCTATCTATCCATCAGAAGAGTCACCGGTGTCCGTCTTCATGGCAGGATCACCCGGAGCAGGAAAAACCGAGGCCTCAATCGCTCTCGTGAACCTGTTCGCCGACACCCCCATCCTAAAGATCGACCCCGATGAGCTTCGCAAGGAGTTTGCCGCGTATCAGGGGGCGAACTCGTGGCTGTTTCAACAAGGCGTATCTATTTTGGTCGAAAAAATCGTCGACCTCGCATTGGATCAACGACAATCCTTCCTGCTCGATGGCACCTTTTCGAATCTAGAAATAGCTAGAAGCAATGTGGAACGCTCATTGAGAAAGGGCAGATCGTACAGATCTTGTACGTGTATCAAAACCCCATGCTTGCTTGGGATTTCGGCCGATCTAGCGGCTAAGCTCGGGCCACCATCAGGAGCGCGTTGATGATATCGATCAAGCTGGGCTTGTCCAAAGGTGCAAAAAGCTCCTTTGCCGACTTTATCCGTGACGCAAAATCCGAGCAGAAAAAGCGCGTCTACAGTGAGGTTCTGACTGAAGCGACCAAGCAGCAGAATCTCGTGATGATGAAGGCAGAAGCGAAAAGAGCTTGATTGCACACCGCCTTTCGAAGCCCGGCCCTGTGCCGGGCTTTTTATTGGGTTAATTTGCGTTTTACCTAGCCGTTTGCGACCTGCGAAGGGCCGACCTCGCGTGTTAACCTTGCCGCCATCGCAAAAAATGCTGGGCCAAGCGCCCCCTTTGCCCCATCACTTTCAACGAATTTGCCTACTACCCAATGAGTAAAAACACTTCAGACCTGTCCTCCCACACCCCGATGATGCAGCAGTATGGGCTTGAGTAGCCTAAAGACTACGTGTTCATTGGCTTCCAACCAATCACTGTCTAAAACTAA
This sequence comes from Pseudomonas synxantha BG33R, assembly GCF_000263715.2. Lineage (NCBI taxonomy): Bacteria > Pseudomonadati > Pseudomonadota > Gammaproteobacteria > Pseudomonadales > Pseudomonadaceae > Pseudomonas > Pseudomonas synxantha. The sequence continues at coordinate 1,382,721 of NZ_CM001514.1, read as the reverse complement.
TGAGAAAGGAAGTGCGTGGGAGGGCCTGTAAAACCGGGATAGCCCGACCTAGTATTAGACAGCTTTCTTGCCATATTACGCCACATATCCAACGGGCAAAATTATGGCAAGAATCGATGCAGCGCCAAATCCGACTTTTGTATTTGGCGCAGCTCGGGCGCCGAAACCAACTATGAAAAGGAGGATCTGTATATGGTAGACAAAAGGCCATTTAGAAAAAACCCAGGCGTCGTCCCAGTTGATTTAGATACTGTCAAGGCCACATGCATCTACTGCGGCTTCAAAAATGATATTAACTGGGTTGAGGATTTACTTTTCCCAAAGGAGCCAATTGAATTATCCGACGCTTCAGGGCACTGGGTACCTGTCTCATTCCCAATAACATGCTTAGATTGCAAAAAAGACTTTCATTTCAACACCCCAATCAAAGAGAAAGAGAGCACTTGGAATTTATTCGGAGACGAGGCAGCAAGAATAATAACCCGCAATGGCAAACAGATTAGCTTCTTTTGCATATCACTGGTCGGACTGCACAAGGACAAGCACGATATCGCTAAAAACAAAATTCAAAAGCTAAAACTAGTTGCACGTCCAGATGTGGCACCAGAGCTTTGGCCCCACCACTTCACTCAAATTTGGAGTGATAGCGGAGAAGATAGAGTTTTTAGCTTCAGCAGTGTTCAAGAAAAAATATTTTACGGCCAAAAACTCTCGAAGCTAATTAAAAACCTAAAGCCGCACCTTTCAACATTTAACTTTTCAAACGCGATAATTTTACCAGAAAACAAAAAAGACCGAGCCTCTGCGTTAAAACATCAAAAGCAAGACATCTACAAACAGGCATTACTTACCACGCTATCAATATTCAGAGAAAATAACAAGGGCATAAGATGGACGTTTGACAACATTAAAGACACAACAGACGGAACGAAAAAAGAGGGATGGGCTGACGAGTGCTTTTTAGGACTCCAGTACACTCGACTTTTCACTTATTTGTGCGCAGGAATTGCAGTCCATCCTCCAAAGTTTGTTCAACCCGGAAGTCATTTCCTCTTAGAAATAGCTGACTTCATAAGTTTCTGCATGGCTCGTGAGTTTCAGCGAGTATCAGAGGGAAAAAACTCCGAAATACCATCTGGACTCATGGGCAAGATGATTAATCAGATGGTAGAAGTCAACGGCAACCCGTTCTGGTTTAACGAGTTGGGTTCGATTTCAATTAGGAGGTATTTCCAGTAGAGCTTTATACAGATATAAAACTACCTCACGCAATTAACGCCAGTACTTTCAGTGCATATTTGTGTACCACGACCCTTTCGCAGATCTTCTGCGACAGCTTCACCCCATGATCTTTAGCGCTTTTTCATACAGCGCCTGGCGGTCGTCCTGGCCGGTAAGCCCACCGTTGATACGTCGGGTGATCTTCGCGAACTGCCCCTGATCCGCCAGCGTGTTTAGGCCTTTGGTCGACCAGAACCAGGCCGCTGACATGGCGGCGTGCTGGGGCAACTCAAGCAATTCAGGCTTGTTGATCAGGTCCAGCCCCAGGGCCTCGCCGCACGCGGCATAGTTGGCACGCCCAGTGACCTGGATCAGGCCACGACCACGGTACCTGGAACCGTCACCCTTCACGGTGTTGCCCAGATCGGCACGACCTTCGTACCCGGCCTGTTGCTGCGTTGGTCCCCAAATCTCCCGCACGTAACGCAACTGGCCCGACTCATGCCCGACCTGGGCGATGAACGCCGCGATGCGCGGCGGGGTGACAATGGCGTGTCGACTCATCGCCGCATTCAGCACAGGAACAAAAACGCCGGCATTGCGGCCGGCGTTCGGGAGTATCTGCAGCATTTGCTGCTCGGTGATAGGCATGGCTTTTCTCCAGGCGAAAAAATACCGCTCAAGGCGGCTGGTGGTGCGCGGTACCCGTTAAGCCGGAATGACGGGCCATTCAATGGATTGCGGATAATCCGCCTGGTCGACCACTCGGCTAAGCGCCAGCCGATACTTCTTCCATACCTTCAGGGCAGCGAGCTCCGCATCCGTGGCTTCGTCGACATCAACCGCATCCTGAAGTGGCGCGATAGCGTAGTCGGCGGCTGAACGTAGCTTAGCGATTTCTTCCTGGGCGGCTTCCAGGGGATCGGCTGGAGTTGGGGGCAATTGAGGAATCTCCTGGGCCGGCAGGGCGTCAACTGCCACATGCAGAGTAATACTGTGTGCCAGATCTGCAGGCTCACCGTCTTTTGCAACGCTCACCGCCAGCACTCCGTCATGGTAGCTGATCGCTACTGAGCAAGCCGCATCCATCTGGTTCAAAACGTAGCCCCAACCTTCAGGGGCCAGCGCCATCCCGAGCGTGCCGTAGACCAGGTACTGGCCGGGGCCTGGGTGTTCTGTGGTAATGGAGTCGACACCCAGGGAGGCGATGTCAATGACAGCGCCAGTTGCGCCTAGAATGTTTACCGCTGCGCGAGTAGTCATTTAAATAGCCTTTAAGGTGCCGTCTGCGGCACGAGTGGTGTTTCCAGTGTGGTAAACGCTATACGTGGGGCCGAAGGTTCCAGCGGCACCAGGCGTGGTGCGGAAGAGCAGCGAACCGGTGCCTTGCGACACAGGAATGAAAATCTGCGCCTCATATCCAACGTTGTACGGAATTCGAATCAGGGTTGAGTAGCTCAGCCCAGACGAAGATCCGTTATTCAGAAACTTGTAGAAAGCTCCTTGTTGCCCGGGCTCGCCAGGTCTGTCCATTTGATAGGCGTCTGGGGCAACATTGGAAAACATCCCGCTGAGTACGCCCGCCGGAATCAAGTCGCCGTTAGTAAGGCCAAAGTTTTTTGCAGAAGCGGTACCCAGGTCCAGTGCCACCTTGGCTGCTGCCTTGGTGGTAGTACCTGTACCACCATTTGCAAACGGGACAACCGCCATACTGGAGACGGGACCAAGTCCTGCGAGCGTGGCTCCCCACTGCTGAACCATCAGGTTGACCGCATCGGCCAGGGCCTTTGGGTAGCCGTTTACAGGGACAATGCCGTAGGACGCGCCGGAGGCATTGGCTCCGCGATAAGCCGGCGAGATCGACACGGAGGTATCGCTCGACGGGTTTATAACCTGATAGACGCCGTTATCTGGACCGACAAACATATCGCCAGAGCGGCAGTTTGAAAACTTCGTACCGACACCAGTCACAACGGTGTTGCCGTTATTGACGGTGACGGTTCCTTCTGAAAACCAAGAAGCCATATTTTTCTCCAGACAAAAAATTACCCGCACACGGCGGGCTCTTTGAGCTAATAAATCAGTTGAAGGGAAATGGCAGGTTGGCCGTCTCGATCACCAACGCGGTCGGTAGCCTATCCGTTGCAACTTGCGAAAAGTTTGGTGGCATTGGAGTACCACTCACAACCGTCGGGTGATCTTGAGGTGTCCCCCCAGCAGGCCCGAACATAAACTGAATGCCTCCTACGACACCGCCACACCCCTCGCTCCCCCCATAACGATAGGTCGGCTTCGACTCATTGAGACCGTACAACCAGATCTGACACCCCCTACTCCAGGGAAGGTACGCGGCGTACTCAACGCCCGGCTTGATATTAATCGTTACCTTGGCGGTAAATATATTTGACTGGTAACTGGGAGGTGTTTCGCGCTGCTCAACATTCAAGACGGCATTCGCGTATGGCCTGCTACCCGATGGGATTGGATATTGCGACTCCTGCGTTCCCGTCGGCGGAGGCGCTTGAATGGATGCAACTACATTCAAGGCCAGTTGCAGAGAGTTAAACGTCATTGCACCGTCCGTTTGCCGGGTTTTCAAGTACGGAGACCCCGCAATAGCGTCCTTCATCAAATCAAAGCAATAGAACTTAGTATTTACGCTTGCGTTGGTGTAAAGAAAAGTCATTGAATCGCCGGAAATCTTTGTCCCCTGCAAGCAGCCGCTGCCAGTGAGAAACACGATTGGCGACGAGGCTCCAACCACAGTGAAGCCATAAATAACATCTGACAAGGCAACGCTAGGACTTACACCTGAGCTTGTCCAGTTCCCCCCCCAATTAGGATCTACGTTCCCTCCTTTAAAACTCCGGCGCCACCAGGTCTCGATGACGCTCAGGTTTCCGCTTTTCACAAGACCATAGGTAATTTTGGCCGTATCAAACAGAAGACTGCCATCTTGTTTTTTAACTACGAGATTAGCCATTAATAATAACCGTAGTAAATAATGCAATTGGCTGAAAAATTACCCCAGCCATTGGTGTTGTACGAGTAGATCCAAGAGAGAACCCCGTTGGATATGGTTACCGACGGGACCTTTCCCTTTTCGAGCTGCCTGTCCTGAAGAGGAACGACGATTGGAAACTGGACCTTTCCAGGGGGCGGTGCCGGGATCGCTATTGAACCATTCGCAGAGTTGGTAACCACTGATCCTTGGGTCTGGCTAATACTCATAGTCATATCGACTTTAACCAGACCCGTATCGCGATCCCTTATTACTAATCCGACCATATTAGAGACTCAGATCAATACCAACCACACCGTTGGCGTAAATGAATTTAAGGAATGTATTGGTTAGCCTCATGGTGCCAAGGCCAGCAATATTCCCGTTCATTTCAAACGTACCGTCGAATGAAAGCCTCCACCCGCTGACCCCTGCCACGTAGTTATTTGACTGAATGTAATTACCGATCATGGCATTGGTGATCATGCCCGTCTTAATTACTGCCGAACTAATGAACACCTGCCCGCCAGAAACCACAAACGGGAAAGTTGCAGCGCCACTGACCTCGTCGATAATGGCGAATCGCTGAGCAAACGCCAGAATTTCGGACGTCTCCCCATCGCTGCCCAGAGCGAGCCCCGCCATTACTTTCTTTCCGTCCACATTGGTCTGGGCCTTGATGGTTGTCTGTGCCGATACCTTGCCGTCAAGGCCCGCTACGACCTGACTCACCTGCTGAACCGATGCATTGGTCTGGCCCAGACTGGCCTGGACCGTATCAGTCCGTTTGGACTGCACTTCTATCGCTGTGGCTCTTACCAGCTCCTCCTGCTGAATAAGCCCCTTCGCGCTATCAATCCCGGCCTGCAAGGTAGTCAGCCGCTCAGCAGTTGCTAATTCGCGAGATGCTTCAACACGCATCTGCTGGGCGATACTTGCGGTGGACTCATACGCTTTCAACGCCCCCGCCAGTTCGCCGGCGCCGTCGTCACCACGCACCGAAGCACGCAGTGATTCATTGCTGGATGCCTGGGCCGTGACCCGCCCGTCCAAGTTGGTGACCTTCGTGTCGAGGCCATTAATCGCTTGGGCATTGCCGATCGCCTTTTGATCAACCGCAGACAGGTCACTCTTGAGTTGGGTGATCTGCGTTGCGGACGTTTCGCGGTTGGTGGCAACAACCTGCTCAAGCACCGTCAGCGACGACTTGTTGTCACCAACCTGTGCGCCCAAGGTCAGCAATTGCTGGGCCATCGCATCATTTTCGCTGGCTCGGGTTTTACGCTCAACGGCAAGATCCGCCGTGGATGTCCAACCCTTGACTGCGTCGGCAAGATCGCCAGCGCCATCATCACCCCGAGCAGCAGAACGCAACGCCTCGACGGAGGTAGCGGTGGCCAACACCTTGCCGTCGATTTCCTCGATCTTGGTTTCGATGATCTGGACCTGCGACACCAGCGCGTCAGTGGTCTCAATGATGGTGCCAATATCGGTCCAGTACGTGGCGTCGGGCGGCGTTGCGCCGACAGGCACAGGGCCTTTCGCTTGGTAGAGGCGTTGATCCAGACGCACGATTTCGCCCTTCAAATACGGCTTTGCCGGGTCGTAAGCGAGGGCATCGCTCACTTTCTTGATCAGGTCTTCAAGTTCCTGCTTGGCCTCCTCCAGGCGTTCATTCACAGATCCTGGACCATCACCTGTAATCAGCTCGATCTCTTCTCGAAGGCTTTGGTACAGGGCGCCCTTTCCGATCTTGTCCGCAAAGTATTTTTCATACTCGGATTGATCCGAACTGGCCTGACCATTGACCGCACCAGGTACAGGGAAGAATGGGCCGACGTTGCCGGTCCGATCCACCAGGCGAGCCCAGAAGAACAGACTCGCGCCAGCCAACAGGCTGTGCATTTCGTGCTTGGCTTGCGGGTAACTGAAGTCGCTCAGCTTTATCGCGGTCGCCAGGTCAGCCGTTTGGCTGTACCAAAGTTCCGTGCGCTCAGTGTCCTCTGCACCTGGTGGGAATCCCCACTGAATGCCAATGCCATATACAAGGCTGGTGGTGGTTAGGAACGACACCGCCGGTGGCAGGCCGGTCTTGCCTGTCAGCATCACTTCAGGGCTGGCGCCCCAAATAGAGGCCACGTCCATTGCGTTGACCGAGCTAACCCGAGCAACGTAGCGACCGCTGTAGATGCCCTCAACTTCTGCACCCAAGCTCCCCGTGCGCGGCAAGCGGATCCAGTTTCCGCTGTCCTTGCGCCATTCCACGTTGTACGCAATGGCCCCCGGTACCGAGTCCCAGGTGATACGCATACTGGTAACAGCAATGCCTTGCGATACGACGCTGCGCGCCTCGATGCTGACGTTATCCGGCGGAGACATCACCCCTGGTGGAATGATGCTCGTTGGCTGTGGGTCAATGCGTGCGCCAGTGTCGATCGCCTGGTACTTAAGGGGCTCATGTTGAGTGGCAGCTATCTTGAACTGGTGCAGCCCTTGCGGCTCGATGGTCTGCACACGAAAGCGCATCACGGCCAGATCAGCACTTTCCACGGACCAACTGCATTCAGCCTCTGGGAGCTCCGAATAGTCTGCCATGACGGTGACCAGGCGCCCGGAGACCGACTTTACGATACGACCTTCGGATTTGCCGCTCGGCAAGTTGAGGATCAGACGGTCCTCCTCGTGTACCTCGGCGTCAATGTCGAGAGTTATCACGCGCCTGGTGGCCGCACTGATCCGACCGCCATTTGGCCGGCCAGCGAAGGTTTCATCTGCCACGCAGATAATCTGGCCAGGCTCGACGTTGCGGCCTTCCATGCCGGTGGTGAAGCTTACCGACCACTCCTCATACTGCTCAGACTTGAGCGCCCAGATACCGTGACGGATTGCTTCTCCCTCCACGGTACAGCCGAAACGCGAGATATCCAGCATCCGGTGCCCGAGGGCGCCGATCAGTTCCTCATTGGTTACCGGAGCCGGTTGGGTCTTGAACTCGTTTTCCGGGTTATCCCATGCGACTTTTGCCCTGGTGTGCCGATCAGGATAGGCGGCACCCACCATCTCGAACTCGCCAATAATGTTCGAGCGGGTGAAAACGTAGCCGTCCTCGTTGCCGGGAATGTCCGCCACCATAGTGACCTGCGAGCCGTTCCAGCAGCTGCTGCCACGGAACACGCTGGCCAGATCCGAAAGGAGCGCGTATCCCTCAATCGAATCCTGAATATAGACATTGGTGGTCATACGCGGCTGCATACCGCCCTTGCCGTCTGGCACCATCACGTCGCAATAGCGACCGATCTCGTACAGCGTCCAGTGATCCACCATGTCAGCGGTGATGCGGCGGCCCAAGCCATAGCGACGATGCAACAGCAGGTCGCGCCAAACCCAGACCGGGTTATTTGTATAGGCAAGCTTAAAGGTGCCGTTCCAGTCACCTGTATAGGTCCGGGTCTCTGGGTTGTAATTCGTCGGTACCTGAATAATTCGGCCGCGCATCAGGAAGCTGGCCTTTGGCGTGTCCTGGAATTGCTTGGCATCGAACTGCAGGCCGCCCAGCGCCAGGTTCGGATAGCGGAGCTTCTTGTCGATTACCTCCGTCAGCCCCTTGATGCGCATCAGGTCCGCAAAATTGGAATCGTTTCGGTTGGGGGTGAGTCGGCGCACGCGAACCAGCGCACTGGTGAAGCCCTCAGGGAGGTCGATTCGATGGGTGCGCTCGTATTCGGTTGTCCCTTTGTCGTCCAGGGTCGCCGACAAAACCGTTTGATAGCTTCCGCCATCTACGGAAAGATCAATGGCGTAGTCGATGCGGTAGCCGATCTGGTCGCCATTCGTCTTGACCTGCCAAATTTGCGGCCAGGACAAACGGATGCGCACAGCCGACAACTGCTGATCAGTGATCGCACGCGTCCAGGCGTTATCCGACTTCAACTCAACCGGCAGCCCCTGGGACGCCTCGTTCTCAATGGCCGGAAAGCCTGGAATGTGTTCTTGGTCCACAGTGCCCGGGCGGAAATCCCAAACGGTACCGGGAAAGTTCTCGCTACCGTCAGGCGAGACCAGCGGCGTGCCGTTGAGTTTTACCGACTTCTTATCATCGACCAGGCCGACGATTGGGCCCTCACTCAAGGCATAGAGCAATTTTACAGTGGCAACAGAAAGCGCAGTATCGGGTGCCTTGTAGGGCGTGTATGGCTTCTGCTCGCCCCCCTTGGCGCCCAAAACGCGGGCAGCAGTAGGCCGGCGCCGATGCTTTGCAGCAGGCGCTGTTGCGATTTTAGACATGGGTTTTCCTTACTGCTGATCTTCCGAAAAGACGCCAGCCGAGATGAGGGCGCCACCGATATCGCGTTCGCCATACAGAAGTGGTTTGCAGCGCCCCTGGGCCATCGTGGTGACCGCCCCGCCGAACGCATAGGACGGCCTGTTGCCATCGCCCTCCTTGTCCAGCACGCCCACCGGTGACGGGGACATACTCATGGCGATACCGCCAATCATCAGGCCAGCACCAGCTGCTACCAAGTAGTACTGCTGGGTGATTGCACCGACCACCACCAGGGCAAGACCTGCAATGGTGGCGAACAAGCCGCCTCCCTTGCTGCCAATCACAATTGGCGCAATACGGATCGGCTCAACGGTGTCCTGGCGCATCTCAATCTCGGTATCGCTCAGGTTCTTCTTCCCGCGGAACACTGCGTAGGTCAGGCCGCGCTCTTCCGAAAAGCGCAAGAACCGTCTGAAGCCGGGGATCTTCACGCACAACGCATGAATCGCCTCAGCGCATGACGCTACGGCCAGGTGGTGAACGCGACCGAACCGGGCGCCAAGCACACCATAAAGCATCACCAGCACCACCAAAGGCTGCGGGTTAACCGTAGTTTTCATTGCCATCAGTCAACCTCCGGCATTCGTTGGTGCCGAAGAATCAGCACGGTGTAATCAGCCCACATGCCGCCGTAAACGTCGCGGGTGGATTTCTTGCTGTAGCGATGATGCAGGAAGGTGCCCGGGGCCGGGTGCAGCTCCGGGGCACTGGTCAGCAAGCCGTCACCCAGATAGATTCCTGCATGGTTCGGTGCAGCGGCGTTGATCTGCATGACGATCATGTCACCCTTGCGCGGCATCGAAACCGGATAGAAACCGGCCTCCTCGTAGTACTTCTCGTAGAGGCTCTCACCATCGTTCCACCAGCCGTCCCGGCGTGGGTAGTTCGGCAATTCAATCCCATGCTCGCGCTCGTAGTAATCGCGGCACAGGGCATAGCAGTCCAGCAGACCATGGCCGAACTCGCGGCCAACCAGCGGGGCCTGGTAACCATCAGGCTTGAATTCGAAGTACTCGCCAGACGGCCAGCTCACAATACCCCACGGCTTTTCATGCAATTCGCAGCTGACACGATCGGTCATGCTCGGCATGGGTGGAACGTCGGGATGAGAGTGAATGATCATCGTCACCTCGCCACGGTCCTCAGCGTCACACTTATCCTCGGGGTTGATGATGAAGTGCTCGCTGGGGGTCTTGGCATCGTTGCGGCAGGCAACGTACTTCAGCCGCCCGGCCTCACGGATCACCACGCCGCAGCTTTCCTTCGGAAACTCCGCCGCAGCGTGCGCCTGAATTTGTTTCAGCATCGTCTTGTTCATGGGGTCTATCCAATAAGCGCAGCGCCAGGGGCGCCGCCGAACGACAACGGGTTGCCCTTGCCAAAGCGGATTTCGCAGTCACTTGGCCGGCCGCCACAGCGATCCAGTGCCGGGTCGTCCACTGGGTTGCCGTCGAGGTCGAACATCTTGATCCCGGTGTAGTTGCAGTCCGGGCCACGGTACTCGCCCCAAAGGCACCATTCGCACCGGTTCATGATCAGGCCGCCCGGCAACCTCTGACCCTTAACAGCAGTCGGAGGGGCCAACGAAAACACCACCTCTTCACGCAACAGGCTGGTGACCTGGTTGATATATGAGATGTCGAGCCTTTCCATGGTGCTGGCCGTCGGGTTGCCCTCTGGGAAATTCGCAGGGTCTAGGTATTTGACGTAGGTCTGCCGAACCGTCAGCTTGACCCCGCTCATCCCCTGGAATCGCCGGCATAGCGCTGTAATCGTTCCGTCGATATTGCTGATCTTCAGCATGGGTGTGGAGTTGTTGCCTTCAACGCTGCGCCCGAACCCGCCGGTCTCATAAGGACGTGGTAGATACACGTCGCCCTTCCAGATGATCGGCGTGGACTGTTGATGCGCGTGATACCGCAAGATGCCCATTCCACGCGCCTCGCCGTCCAACTCAATCAGCTGAATAACCGCGCCCGGCTCGAGCTTCTGGTCGTCCAAAGTGATCATGGGTTAAATACCTGCTGGAAAGTGGTGCTGAGGGTGTACTTCTTGTTGCCATGGGTTTGCAGTTGCCATCCACCGGTAGTGATGAACGCCCCTTGCACCTCAAGCGGCGGGGTCCACAGAAAGTGATTTGCCCCCTTGTGCCGCTTGAAGAACTCCCGGATCGGCTTGATGTAAGCCTCCCCGCCCGTGAAGGAAACGGTGTACGCGCCAGCAACATTGTTTATTCCGACCGATAATCGCTGGCTGTAGCCGTTACCGAACTTCGACTCAAGCACGTCAGGTTGATCGTCACCGGAAGAGCCAACCCGGGGCGACCAGTTGAATACCTCTGCCATCAGCTATTTCTCCGGTTGTTTGGATCGAGCAGGCCGTTTTGGCCTTTCTCTTGCACGATCACTTGGCGCGCGATCTTGGGCATTTCGGAGCGTGCGGTGGCAAGCAGCGCCAGCCCCATCTGCTCATAGCCTTCCGGCGCGTTCACAGATCCACCAGATCCGTCGCCATTGATGTGAAGGTGAATCTCTGGGGCAGAGCCTGACCCGGCGCCCGCCGCGACAGATGGAGCGGTGAAGGCCGGTGTGATACCTGGGCTTCCGACGAATCCGCCGCTCGCATAGCCTGGCTTACCGCTACGGTTCAGGCCGATGAGGTAATCCTTCATTCCAGGCTGATCGACCACCTCCTTGCGGATGACCACCTCGCCGCCGTGAACCACACCCTTCGGCTCAAACTTGCCACCCGGGCCGGTAAAACCACCTTCGGAGAACCCGGCCAGCGCCATGCCGGCGACCATGCCCGCATTTGCGTAACCCGCTGCCAGCAGCGCCGCGCCCACCGGTATACCGCCCAGGATGGTCAGTTCCGCCGGTGCCTTCGCTGCAGCTATCTGGGCGTTCATGATGATCGACGCCACCGCGAACGCCTTTTGCGCGACAAACAACGCCTTGTATGCGCCAGACTGCTCGCCAGCGATCTTGCCAACCATGTCTGCGGCCTGGCCCGACAACTCGCTGAAGGTGCCGATCACGGCCACTTTATAGGCGCCCTGAATGTCAGAAAGCCTCGCCTGGTTCGTTTGGTTGATTTCCACCACCCGGTCCAAGTACTGCTGCTCGGCGGCGAGCTTCTGTTCGTTGGTGCTTTGCTGGTCGGCCAGGATCTGATCGCGAAGTTCGGCCTGCATCGACATCTGCTTGTCGTGCCACTTTTTCAGGGCGGCCTCGGCCTCTGCAATCTTGACCAGCTCACCGGACGGCCCGCCCACCGATGAGTCGATGCCACCAAACTCTGGCGCCTCGGTAACGGTGGCTTTCGAGATGGCATCAGCGCCGGCGCGATAGTCGTCTGACGACAGCTTCCCAGCGCGATTGGCTGTTTCCAGGACCTGCATCCGCTCTTTCGTGGTTGCAAGCAGGGCCTGCTCTTTGGTTTGAAGGCCTGACATCAAGCCGTCATAGGCCTTTCTGGCATTGAGCGCGTCGAGCTCAATGGCCTTGCCCTCGAGCATTACCTTGTTCTTCGCTGATAGCTTCGAAAGCTCGCCAGTGGTGAGCTCGTAGCGGAGGCGCCCTATCTCGGTAGTTTCACCATATAGCGCTACCTGCTGTGTGAGGTTGGCCAGGGTCTGCTTGTAAGCGTTGTTGAGTTGTTCGGCTTGGCGGTGAATATCCTCCGCCGCTTTCTTCGCCTTCTGCTGGGCTTCCTCCGACGCCTTGGCCGCAGCCTCGGAACCTTTGATAGCACCGGCTAGAATGCGCCAGCCTTCCGCAGTAGCTGGGTCGACGCCCTCACGCTCAATACGGCGATTCACCTCACCGACCAGGTCTCCGCCATCCCGCACCGAATTCAGTCGCTCCACCAGCGTCTTGGAGTAACTGGTCCAGCCGTCAATCGTTTTCTGATCCGGCCCCTCTATCTTCTTCAGGCCCGCACCGGCCTGGTCGGCCGCGTCAGCGACATCGTTTAATCGTGCTGTCAGTATATTGGCGACGTCACCGTAATCGCCGGAGGCCTTGATGGCCTCACCGTACGCTGCTGCCGAGGCGTTGATGGCGTTGGTCATTTCCTTGTTTGGACCGATTGCCGCGACCAACTGCTGACTGGCCGAATCAATATCCTGGCCGCCGGCAATGCGACGATTGAAGTCTGTCACCGCCCGATCGCGCTGGAACGGGTTGGCCGAGTAGGTATCGCCCCACTTGTCATTGCCCTGGGCAGCGGCGCGGATCTCGCGTAGCGCCTTCTGTGCCGCGACCTGTGCGTCCGCCTGCTGCTGGATAACGCCGTCAAGCTTATACCGCGCCTGCTCTTTGCCAAGCTCGGAAAATTCTTTGCGCAACTCCTCCACGGGGCGCTTTAGGTCGACGGTAGCTTGCCGGGCCTTATCGCTGTTGTCGCGGAACAATAAATAGCTCGCCGCTACGGCGCCGGCGGTAACAGCAAGCCCGGCCGGGCCACCCATTACCCCAAGCAGCGCCGATCCGGCCCGCCCAGCCAGTGATGTCGCGGCTGTTTGGGCGGCTTGCGCGGCGGTCTGCGCGACGGTTGCTTGGGTATCAGCCAGCCTGGCGAGTCGAAGGCGGCTGAGGGCTGCGGTATGACCATCGGTAAATCTTGTCGCTGCGACCTGGGATTCTGCGGCGATCACTTCTGCAGCGGTACGGCGGGCGGCGGCTGTGGCCGCATCAAGCTGGGCGGTAGTCCGGCCAATTTCGGCAGATCGGGCTTCCCGCAAAGCGCCGACCTGATCACGCAACCCCTTAATCAGTTCGCCAGACTTCAGTCCGACATAGGCGGCGCCCGCAGTTAACGCCGACGCGGCCAATACATCCATGTTCTTTGCAACAAGGTCAATCGCACCAGAGAGAACCGCTGTGCTGCCGGTTGCTGAGTCAGCTCCTCCAATCCACGCCTGGAAGGCATTAGTCAGGGCCGTGGTTGAGCGGCTGACTGAAGGGGGCATTTTGCCGAACTCTTCATTTAGGACCCCAAGCTGGCTGATCAGCGCTGGCACGAGCTTATCAATAGTGATCAGCCCTTTATCAGCCATGGCCTTGAGCTCGCTCCTAGCAACGCCCATCCCTGCCGCAAGCGCGCGTAGAACACGATCTCCGCTATCAGCGATGGAGTTAAATTCCTCCCCGCGCAGCACGCCCTGGGCAAGTGCTTGAGCAAACTGAGTGATAGAAGAGGAAGCCTCAGCTGAGGTCGCACCGGATACTTGCAGACCCACCGATAATGCTTCTGTAACTCCAAGCACCTCAGATGTTGAATACCCAAATTCACGCATCGATGACGCCGAGCGGCTGAACAAACCGGCATTATCTGAATACGAAGTGCCAGTACGCTGACTCAGTTCAAACAAGGATTTCTGGCTTACGGCGAAGTCTTCAGTGCTGGTGGTGGCCTGTTTGAGCCTAGCATTTACTTGGTTCCAGGCGTCAGCCTGGTGAACAACGTTGCCCACTGCCAATGCACCAGCCATTGCGGCGGCATAGCTGCCCACTGTGGAAGTGAGAGACTGCATTGCCGCGCCCTGCGCACGCACAGCGGCCTCTTGAGAGCGCCAAGAACTTGTGGCGTCCCGATTGCCTGAGGTGATGGTCCGCAGATAGCTCTGGCCCAACAGCCAGCGGTACGGTGGTTGATATGGTGCCCAGCGCCACGCCCTCGCGGTTGGCGTACCAGTGACCAACCAAAAGCAGGATGGCCTGCTCGACATCAGGGGTCAGCCCCATTTGAGCAGGCTCCACAGGATCAGCCTCGACCAGTTCCCTGTCGCAGTGCATACCCACATGGGACTTGGCCGCCTCCAAGTAGCCGGCGATCAGAGCATCCTCTTCATCGTCATCGACCTTGAGGTGACTCTTCACTCGCGCCAGGTCGATCATTTACTTGGTCTCGTTGGGCTTGGCCGACTTATTCGCCGCCGGTTTCGCCTTTTCTGCGAGGCCTTTACCAATCAGCGCGTGCGCCAACTCTTCGTCCTCAACGTCGAGGGTGGTGCCGGCCGATACTCGGCCATTTGGAACCTTGAGCTTTTCGGGATCGCCCTCGAAGCCCCACAGAACTTTAATTTCCATGATATTCACCTGAGTTTTGTTCGGGGCCGTTAGGCCCCTGATGCTGGGTTGAGTTAGGCGACGTGCTTGAAGCGGCCTTTGACGAAGGCGTACTTCTTGCGCACGGCCAGGCCGAGACGCTCTTCCACCAGGATGGCGCGCTGGTTCTTGATGAAGTCGTCATTGATCATGCCGACCTTGATGGTGAAGCCCATGCGATCGTAGATCCGCGCGCCTTGCTGGAACGAGCCAGTCAGGAACTCGCCGCCGGTCGTTTCGCCGTCACCCTCGTCCATGCTGTCCGAGGCAACGATTGGGCGGCCCCACAGGACCGGGGTAACAAGGCCTTGCAGGTTGGCGAACAGGTAGCGGTTCTCGCCGTCCTTCTGCAGCTCGATGTTCATCCAATCCAGATCGGACATGACCACGGCATCGGCCGGCAGCTTAGACTGCTTGCGCGCCTGGTAGATCGCACGGCGCACGGTGTCGATGGCCGTGTCAGTGGCCTTGCTCAGCGCTGGGTCGAAAACGGTCGCCTGGGTCATGATGCCGTTCAGGTTATTACCGGTGCCATCCCCCTTCAGCAACTGACCTTCGCGCTTCAGCTCCAGGTCGAAGCGCAACAATTCCTGAATGTAGCTGTAGAGCTGCGGAACATCGTCGAGCGCTTCGTCGGTCACCGGCATCCATACAGCAATCTTCTTGATGGTGTCGGTGACCTGCTCGAAGGTCACGTTGCTGGTTGGCTTGGCGCCACCTTCTGGCACCATGCCCGCGCCCAGGGTGTGCAGCAGTTCACGGTAGTAGGTAAACGCCTGGCCGGTTACCGGCGTGGTCGGGATCAAGTCGCGAATCAGCAGGTTCTGGCGCGGAGCGCCCTGGATGACAGGATCGTACTGAGGGGCAACCAGGCCGGCGCTGGTGACCTTAACTTCGGCCATGCTGGCCATATCGGACTTGGTGATCTCAATTTCGGCCGAGCTCTGAGTCTTTTTGGTCAGGGCTTGGTAGTTATCGTTACCCTTAACAAAGTCGATGAAGCTTTTCTTTTCCGGGTTCTGGTTGCGCAGCTTGATGCCCTTTTCTTCGAGCTTCTGCACCTGCTCGATGACACGCTCGATCTCACCTTTTTGGTTTTCGATCTGAGACTTCATCTCGGCGGTGACGGTGTTGCCCTTCTGCAGCTCATCGGCAACAGCGTCGTACTTCTTCTGCAAGCCGCCGAAACCTTCTTTCAGCTGGTTTTCGAGCGAGCTTTTTACTTCTTGGATTGGATCGGTCATGGCGACACCTTAAAAAATTGGTCAAATGTGTGTGAGAGTTTTTTCAGCTCTTCCACGGTCGCCGTGGCCTCAGTCTCACCATCGCGGTGAACTGCGGAGTAGCCGAGCGAGGCGACCGCTGCCGCCTCCTTTTGGGAGAGCCCCATGCGGTCGCGCAGGGCCTTCTCAAAAATTCTGATATCCGACTTCACGTCGGTTACTTGTGCAGCCGGGTTCATTCCGAACGGCACTAGGGATGCCTCCCAGAGCTCCGCCTGTTTGATGATTCGCACGCTTCGACCTTCGCGTTCTTCGTAGGCCGCCAGGATCGTGTTAAAGCCGATAGACATGCTGTCGAGCGTGCCTTCCTTCATCAGCTCATAGGCGTCACGGGCGTAACTAACCGCTAAGTTGACCTTGCCCTTGATGTAGAGGCCGTGGTCGTCCTGGGTGAATTCGGCCGAGCCAACAAGCCGCGTCAAGTCATGGAACAGGGCCAGCTTCAAACGGCCCGCTCGCGTGGTCTTCACTTTGGTGAATGCACCGGGAAGGATCACGTCATCGCCCAGGTCGATGTTGTTGAACACCGCAGCGTAGCCCTCGAAGTTACCGAGCTCATCGCTGGCCTTCACCTCAAAGGGAACCTCAATCTTGCTTAGCATTGGTCTGCATCTCCCACCGGGTGACCCGGTCGTATTCTTCGCCAGCCAGGCGGGGCTCGTTTTCTTTCTCGCGGACGGCGTTGATACTTAACCAGCCAGAGCCACCAGAGCCGCCAAGCGCAGCCTTGTAGTAGGCTGCCCGGCCCGCGCTATCCGCACGCAACAAACCCTCCACGATGAACTCCACAAACTGGGGTTTATCGCGGAAGAGCTTGTCGTTGATTTCATCCTCAATTGCGTCGAGGTAGGGCTTGAGGCCAAAGGTCACGTAACCGCTGGTTTGTTGCTCCAGGTTCGACCCCATGATTGAGGTCTTGCCGGCACGGTTGGCCAGGTACAGAGGCACGCCGTAACAGCCGGCAATCGCCTCCTCCTGAAATTGCTGGGACTCAATGAACTGACTGTCCTTCTGGCTCAGCCCGGCCGGCACGATCTTCGGGCCGCCCTGCAAGATCCCCATTGAGCCGATATCGTTGATGTCGCCTTTACGCACATCAGGAAACTTCTCCATGATCTGCGCTTGCTGGACCTTGGTCAGGAACTGGTCATAGATGACGTAGCCACCGGTAAAGCCGCCTTTGCGCATGAACATTGCTGACCAGTTTTGCGCGGTCTTGGCGAGACCCATCGTTTCGGCCTGGTACTCAACAGGCGACAGTCCGTTGATTCCATCCATGCTGAACAGCTTGAAATGCAGCATGTTCTCTGGCGATACCGGGGAACGATCCCCGCCGATAGTGACCCAGTAGATCAAATCATCAGACGTATCGATCTCGACGTTGTCAGCACTTACCGGGATGAAGCCGATCCAGTCACCGTTATCGGCGCGCTCAATGATGCTGTACGCATTGCCCCGTAGCGCCATGTTCACCACGGCGCACTTTAGAAAGTTGAGTTTGGTCATGTACGGGTTAGGCTTTCTCAGCACCCTGGCTTGCCGCGACTTGGTGTCGGCCAGCACTCGACCCGACGGCGTATCTTCAAAAATCTTGAGCGGCAGCCCAGCGGCAGATTCGCTCAGGATCTTCACGCACGCCCAGACGATGGGGATAGTTATCGCAGCCTTGGACGTGATAGTGACGCCCGCCTTCGTGCGTTTACCCCCGGCCACCATTTCGACCTCGGTGTATTCGCCGGTCTTCGGGTCGGTGTAGCCGAACATGCGCCATGACAGCGGGTTATACCAACGAGATGCCATATTCAGCCTATGAGTTCGAGCCGATGAGTCCGAAGAACCCATCAGCCAGGTAATTGTCGAGCCCGCTTTGGGCTTGAGGATTGAGCGACAGCAGCGAGATGGCATTGAAGGCCGCCATCAACGGGTCGATCTTCGCCAGGCCCGACGCCTGCTTGGTGATCAAAATGGCGTTTCCGGCTGGTACCACCCGCGCATTGCCGCAGCACCAGGCCATCATTGGTTGGCCTCCATGGACCAGGCCGCCCTCGGCGAGCTTTCGCTCAGTGGTCTTGATTGCACCGTTCAGCTTCCAGCCTTGGCTGATGCCGATGATCTTCTCTTCCGGAATACCGGCCTCGGCGAGGGCGTCAAGAATTGCGCCGATACCGGAGGGGTCGACTCCGACCTTGTCGAGCAAACCGGCAGCCTCGACTCTGGCCACCAGCTCAGCGACGTCCTGCACGTCGTCACCGATGGTCTCGACCAAGGTCAAATCACCATTTCCGGCGAAGTCTAGAAATCGGGACGCTTCACTTTTGCGACGCTCCAGGACGGACGGGTGAGCCCAGGCATGGGTCCAGAGAAGCCATTGCCGAGTGAGCTTGTCGCGGCCGGCGGCGGCGAAGCCGAGCAAGTCGTCGAGGCCGCCGCCGTCAATGCCGATGTCGACAACCTCTGAGCGGTCAATCAGTTGCTCGAAGGTCAGGCCCCCTGGCGCCGCCTGAACCTCCCAAAACTCAGCGCCAGCCCAACGATCGGAACGCAGATCAAGCCCAATCTCCACGTTTAGGTGCTTTGCGAGAAATCCTCGAACCGCGCCCTCACCCTCTGCTTGGGCTTCCTGATACTTCTGCTCGATAACCTGCTGGTCGACGGAAAGCCCCCAGTTTGGGTTGGTGACGTGCGCGTTTGCCAAGTCGCGGTGATCGCCCCGCTTAATCATTTCCTTCGGGAATTCGTAAATCACCGGAAGAAAGCGGAGGTCCGTTATTTTTCCGTCGCGAACATTACGGGCGTAGTCGAGTTTCGCCTTGAACACTCCCGCTGGTGGCTCATCCGATTGTGTGGTGCAGTAGAAGACGAAGCCTTCAGGTCGCGACGTCAAACCGCCTGTTGCCTCCAGGAGCATCTTGGCGGACTGGCGCAACTGACGAGCCTTTAACATTCCGACCGGCCTTTAACTTCTCCAGAGCGGCAACAACATCAGGATCTTTGGCAAGCCTCGATCCAGCCGCCGAAGCGCTAGCGGCCGCGTATCCAGCGGCCTCCGCCGCTTCGCGATTCGAGGCCCCATCAGCCTTTGATTCGACAAAACGGCGTTTTTTGTTTGTTAACGCCATTAACAAAACCTTTAAAAAGGGGAAAAAAATCGCGCGTGAGAGGGGGAGTGGTCTGGGGAAAAGTCGATCCCCATATTTTGACCGCCCCCGGGTCTCAGGCCGGGGAGTTGGCGTGCTTCACGGTGCGAGTGACGTGCTACAGATCGACTCAGGCGCCCTGCGCTTCCTCGCGCTGCTTCTTCGAGGAGTGGCAGGTGCCGCACAGGCTCATCCAGTTGGTCCGGTCCCAGAACAGCGTCATGTCGCCTCGATGAGGGATGACGTGGTCAACCGTGTTGGCCGCTGTCACCCTTCCCTCGCGATCGCAGTACACACAGAGCGGGTTGTCATTGAGGTGGACCAGCCGAGCCTTCTGCCATTCGTAGTTGTAGCCACGCTGACTGGACGTGGTCTTGCCGGTACGCCATGAGCCTGGAGCAGCAGTTGCCAGCCTGTTGCCTTGAGTACTGACCCTATTGCCCAAGGTCTTGATTCGAGCCATCACCCTTCCAGTGAAAGCTTGATCGAGCCTAGGATCACGCCGAGCGCGGCAGCCTGGGATGACTTGGCCAGCTCAACTACCAACGCCTCAACACGTGCGACCTCGGCCTGCTCATCGGCTGGCATATCACTGACCATGCCTTTGATCTGGTAGTACTCGGCGCTTACTGTGCTCATGGTGTGGTCCTTGTCGCGCGCCACGATTTGGCGCATTCGAAAACGTGGCGCGGATTACTTGCTCTGGCTGCGGACGATCTGGGCGTCGACCTGGTCAGCGCACGTATCGAGCAGCTTGATGGCCTTGTCCTTCAGCTCCCAAACGTCGCCGTTGAAGTGAAGGTCGGCGTCTTCCTGGTCGACCCGCTCACATGGGATCAGCTCAGGGGCCTCCAGTCTTACGGCCTGGGTCTTTGTTACTACCGCCGGCTTTGCCGCGCAGGCCGTCAGGAAGAGGCTGAGCAGCCCAGTCACGAACAGGCTTGCTGTTGCGCTTGAGTTCTTCAAAGTCTTTCCTCGCCTTCTCGGCTTTCTTCTCGCTGGCCTTGATGCGCTTGGCCAGATCGGCGGTGTAAGCGGCGTTGCGCTGGGCCTCGGCCCGAAGGGTTGTGATTGTGGCCTGGCTCTCCGTGTTGGCCTTGACCGCCTCGTCCTTGGCCTGGGTCTCAACGAGCTTTTCGTTTCGCAGATCCTCAACACGCATCTGCTGGATGCCGACGAGCAACAGGCCAACCAGGGCGACGATGATTGCCACTGCTATCGCCTTCATGCTGAGTCCGCCTTTCTGCCCAGGAACCTGATGATCAGGTCGCGGATCGCTGTCACGCCGATGAAGCCAATAGCGCCACCGGCAGCCACTGAAAGGCTTGGCGGCCACTCCATCCACTCGATGATGCTGCTGGCGGATAGGCTCAAGGCCCCGCACAGCAGCGCTTCGAACAAGGTTCGCCAGTAGTTCGGCTCTTTGGCGTCGTACAGCACGCGCAACAATGTGATCGTGAAGGCCATGATTGCGCCCTGCCACAGTGGGTTCGAGAGGACCAGCCAGACTTGCGCCCAGAAGTCGGGGGTTTTCTCTGGCATTGGGTTCATCTCGGTATCCTCCCGGTGAGGGAGTGAAGGAATGGATTAGCGGGAGCGGTGAAGCAGGCCGCCCGGCATGAGCTCGCGGCGGATCACCGCTTTGACCTGGTCGGCGAGATTCGAACCCAGTAGGTCAACCTGCTCTTTCAGCTCTTGGTCAAGCTAGGTCTCGCCGATATTGCCAGCCAACACTTTGAGGATCTTGATGGCATCACCACTGGCGATAGCCCGCTCAAGATCGGTCTGTCCGTCCCTGGTCACACCGAAGCGATCAGCCGACACAACGAACCGCGAAGGCAGGCCCAGGCCAACGCCGGCTGAGTAGTACTGCCCGTTGGCCAGGACCTGCGTATTCACCGACCAGCTGGCGGCGAGCTTGCTGTCGAGCACTGCATCCTCGATGAAGGCCTCGTTGATGTAGACCTGATCGCCATCAACCTTGAAGGGCTGGGGTTTCTCAGGCTCTGGCTGATCCGGATTGCCGATCTTGAACCGCACAACACCGTCATGCGTAACGATCATTTCACCATTCTTGATGCTGACGCGCGTGCCGGCGACCTTCGCCTTCTCCAGACGATCAGCTAGCTCTTCCTCGGTTTCGAGCCGTGAGTAGCTCAAAAACAGGCGAGCATTGAAGGATTCATCGCCGTAGCTCGCGTCGAACTCTTCGAACTCGGCGGCGTGGCGATACTGCTCTGGTACCTTTTGCAGCTCGGCCTGCATGAACTGGAGCAGGTTGGCGGCATTCTTGGGCAAGTCGTACTTGCTCCAGCTGGCCACCTCGACCGACACCATCTGGCGCTCAGGCGCTTTGGCAGCGCTACCGAGGATGCAAGAGTTGATCTCGAAGGTACCGTCTTGTTCCAGCTTCCAGCCGGAAGCGCCCGGCACGTAGTTGGCGCTCTGGATATCACCGACGCGCGCTGTTTCAACTGAGTCGATCCGCGCTGCCAATGCCGCGTCCGCCGCCACTCGCGCAACCGACTCGGTCTGGATCTGGGCGCTGAGTGCATAGAACTGAGCGCGAACGGATTGGAGTTCAGGATCGGACATTTGCTGTGCCTCAATGAAAAAGGCCCGCCAATATGGCGAGCCTCGAAATAGGTTTGCGTGTCTCTCCACGCCTGTCCGCTTGAGCCAGCCCCAATAGCACACAGAATTAGCTGCTCAAGCTGCCGGTGTTCTTTCGTAACGCGTGACTACCGGCGATACCGCGTCCAGGCCCGCCCGAAGGCCCATCCTGGCTATGGCTCCACGCTCTCGCATAAATTCTGGGCATAAAAAAAGCCCAGCGCGTGGGCTGGGCTTTCTCTGTGGTGTCGCGCTTGTAAAGCTGAACACGGTGCCATGAAAACAGGGCTATTCCGCGTGTGCAAGTTTTTTATGCGGCTTCTATCAATCGCTCCAGAGAACAATCGATCCATCCCACGCCCGTCTTGATAATCTCCCGGGCCTTCGCCTCGCTCATTTCGTACTTGTTGCCGATCCGCTTGGCTGGCCACTTGGCTCCGTAGTAGAGCCAAATGAAGTCGCCCATCTCTGGCGCACGCTTGCAAAGCCTGGCGACAGCTCCATCAACAACACTGGCCAGTTCGTCGGTGATGACGTAGGACTTGCTCGTCGATGGGACCATGTCCCGCATGATCGCCCAGGACGGTGACACATAGCTCGGCACGCCCATGCCATCCATGCGCCAGAAGCCCCATTGCTCAAGCATGTACTCGGTATCGCCCAGCGGCAGACGCGATGGTTTTCTTGTATTCATGCCGCTTTCCTCGGTGTCGGTTCGTTCAGGCCAAATAGCTCACGGAGCATCTTGTCGGCGATTTTGTTCTTTGCGTGCCCTTCGGTGATCCATCGGCGGGCGTAGTCCTGGAAGCCAAGGCTGCCACGATGGTTGCCCCAGTCGGCGACCAGGTCCATCAGGGCGGCGGCGGCGATGCGCCCATTCGGCTTGTCGAGCAGCAGCCGGTTGCCCTGCTTGAGAAAGTCTCGTTCGTCAGAGGTCAGGCTCTTGCGCGGCAAGGCCGCAGTTACTGTATTCATCGTGCGGCACTCCATACGTGCAGAACTTCGTTGGGGGTCGTGTAGGTGCGAGCCTGGATTGATACCGCGCGCGACCAAGATCGATAAGCGCTGGCCGGCGAATCGCCGGCGCCCGCCCAGGGGTGCCCCTCGCCCAAGCACCACCAATGCCCGTTGGCGAAGTGGATGTGCACCTTGGGCAGTCGTCCAGTGAACCCAACCTTGCGGTGCCCAAGCCAATCGGCCACCGCCGGCCAGATGATTGCCTGCTCAGGCTTTGTGAAGTTCGTCTTCCCATTATTAGGGTGGACCTCGGCCAGCCCATAGTCCTCGTTGGCTACCCACAACCTGAACCCGCTGGGAATGTGGATCAGGTCATAGCCTTTGCGCGCCCAGCACCAGTCTTCGGGGAAATCCCGAATCGACGCAGCGATTCGCTCGGCTTCCGGGTACTTCGGCTCTGGCGGTGACGGGACAACGACGGCACCCTCCGGGACGATCCAGACCTGGCCCGTCTTCATCGAAGCATTCAGCGCACCCAAGCATTCGCCGGGTACGAATTGTTCGTTTCGCCGGCCTAACAGGCGATCCAGCAGCCTAAAACTTCTCATTGCTCTTCCTCCCCTTGTACTGGCTGGCGAAGGGCCGGCTGATCTCCACCTCTTCCTGGGTGGGCTCCCGCCCAGCGAAGTTCACGAACCTGGCGAACTTGCCCTGCTGCTGAACGATGCATGAGCCCACCGGTGCGTGCCTGCACTTGGGCATAAGCAGCTCTGTCGCTCCGTTCTGGCCCTCCTCGCTGTCCATGTCGCGGTGGACCAGGATGATGCAGTGAGCGTCAGCCTCGATCTGGCCGGAGTCGCGCAGGTCGGAGGCGATCGGCTTCTTGCCCGGACGCTTCGTTGAGTCGCGATTGAGCTGCGCCAGCAGGATCACGGGCACCTCGAGTTCCTTGGCGATATTCACAATGCCGGTCGATATCTTCCCGAGCTCAGAGGTGCGATTAAACGCCTTGCCGTCGGAGCCGATCAGGCCGATGTAGTCGATAACCACCACGTCGAGACCGTGCTTGCGCTTGACCTGTCGGCAGATGCTACGGATGCGCGGCACGGTCAGGCCCGATTTGTCACTGACGTAGAGGGGCTTGTCCATGATCTTGTTGACGGCGGACGTCAGCCGCGGCCAGTCGTCGTCCTCCAGCTTTCCGTTGTCGAGCAGCTGCAGGTCTATGCTGCCAAGTGATGCCAGCGCGCGATTGGCCAACTCCTCCTCAGGCATCTCCAACGAGAACACCATGCCGACACCAAGGCCGGTGCAAGCGATATGCTGGGCGATCTGCAGGCCGAGCGTTGTCTTGCCGCTGCCAGGGAGACCGGCAACGATCGTCACGGTTTTTTTGCGCAGTCCACGGATCAGCTTGTCCAGGTCGACCAGGCCGGTGGAAAGCCCCGACTGCACGCTCCCGTTGTACTTGGCGTCGATGATGTCGATGTTGCGACTGACAACCTCGTCGATTCGCTTGTAGTCAGGCTCACCAGTATCCAGGTCGCGCAGATCCGCCATGGCTTGCTGCGCGCTGGCGATAATCTCCGCCACCGGACGATTTTCGTTTGCCGAATCGCGTACCGCATCAGCGGCGTCAACCAGGCGCCGGAGTACCGCCCGCTCGGTCACTGTTCGGGCATATGCCTTCCAGTTGGCGGTGCTGGGCGTGTTCTTAGCCAGTTCCGCAGCGTAGGCGATGGTTGTGCCGCCACTCGGAAGTACCGGCTTGAAGTTATGGAGGGTGACGGGGTCTACCGGCTCGCCGGTGGCGTGCAGTTCAGTCATCACCTGGAACAGCGCCGCGTTTTCCGGATCGTGGAAGTCCGCCGTGGTAACGCTGGCAGTGATCGAGTCAAACAGCTCGCCATCCAGCATCAGAGCGCCGAGCAGCGCGTGTTCCGCCTCGTCGCTGTACAGCTCGCGATAGTCGTTCATGCGCGCCCCCTTGCAGATTCCCAGGTGAACCCGACCAGCAGCGCCTTGTTCTCGCGCAGGCGGTCGAGGGCTCGCTCGCCGATGTACTGGCTCAGGCCCTGGGCGTTGAGATTCGACACCACCACCGTGGGGCGGATCAGGTTGTAACGCCGATCCAGCACCTCATGCAGGACCGACAGCTCGTAGTGGGTGCCCGCTTGGGCGCCAACCTCATCGATCACCAGAAGGTCGAAACTCGCCAGTTCGTTGATCACGTCGCCCTCGGTGTAACCGGCAGTGCGATCCATCGAGCGCTTGAACACGCGAATGATCTCGGCGGCCGTGGTGATCACCGCCACGGCCCGGTGCTGGCGTATGACTTGCTGGACGATGCCGCTGGCCAGGTGCGTCTTGCCGTTACCGACGTTGCCGCACAGCAGCAGGTTGCGGCCCGCCTGGAAGTGCTCGCTGAAGTTTTCGGCATAGCCCTGGCACGTTTCCAGCGCGAGGGTCATGGCCGGTGTCGCGGCGCGGTAGCTCGCGAAGGTGCTGTCGGCAAACCGTGGCGTGATGCCAGAGCCCACAAGCGCGTTGTTGACGCTCTCAGCCTGCAGGTTGGCCAGCGCTTGGGAATGCTCTTCGCTACCCCGAGGCGCTACGCGCAGGCCGTGGAACTGGCACTGCTTGCATGGGCGGACAGCGAGGGTGCCGTCGAACTGCTCCACCTCGGAGCGATCCACCGTGCCGTGGACCGGGCACTCGCCGGCGAAGGTGCGCTGCTCAGGCTGGCGGCGGAAATTAGAACGCTGGGCCATCTTCGCCTCCTTGGTACATATCCGGGGTGTGGGTGGGCAGGTTGTTGAAAGCGTTCGCCTTTGCAGCCGACGCCGGTACCAGTTCATCAGTCCAGCGCTCCCCGTTCAGCCAAGTAGACGCCATCGGCACGTATTGCCCGTCGTCCTTGGACCAGTCGCGGGAAATCCGGTGATTGCCGAGAGCGGTCATCAGGGTCAGGCGAAGCTCAGCGCCTGGCTTGAGTTTTTCCCAAGCCTTTCGAGCGTCTTTCTTCGATTTCTTATTGGGGTACAGCTTCCAGAAAACTTCGAAGGCTTCGGCCATGTCCTTGTCCGCCATAGGTTTTTCAATCCTTGCTGCTTTATTCAGTCCTTGCTTACCTTCAATACTTACTAGGGGGGGATTTACCGGCGACGGTTCCACCGGGCCCGGATAATCCGTCGCCGGTGATTCCGACACGGTGTAGGATCGCCCTCCGAACTCGCCACCCTCGGCGCGCTCAAGGAAGATTTGCAGGTATCCAGCCTGCTCCAGTTCGCGGATCAAGCCGCGTACGGCGTCGCGACCAGATGCCTTGCCCAGGCAGTCCTTGGTCTGGCCGATCAGGTGGTGAGTGGACACCTCCCAGTGGTCAGGCTTGCCCAGCAGGAACACCAGCAGTCCCCTGGCAGCCCAGCTCAGGCGCTGATCCTCGCTGATCGCCTTGTTCAACAGATAAAAGTTACCCTCGGGACGAGGGGCGCGGATGATGCTCATACGTTCAACTCCCGCGTCACACGGCGGATGAAGTCGTCGTAGCTCTCACTCATGACGAAGCCTGCCTGTTCCAGCATCTCGCGGTGGGCCTTGGCGCCGCTGTACATCTTCCAGCGCTCGCGCTCTGGCAGATCCTTGAAGTGGGCGTAGGTTGGCCAGGGACCGACGATTACCGGCGCTGTACGGGCGTCCTGGGGGGGGGCATGAGGGTTGGTGGTGGTCATTGCAGCGTCTCCGAGCCTGGCGCATTGGCGATTGGCGTCTCGCTGCTGGCAATCGAAGCTACGCCGCCTGACAGCCTCTCGATCAGGACAACGAGCGCTCCCATGGCGTCAAGCGAGTGCGCGCGGGCGAGATCCAGCTCAACGAGTTTCGGGCAGTTACCCTTGATGTGCTCATGCGATCGGCTGATGTAGTTGAATCCAACTTGAGCCAGATCTGCAGTCGCAAGGGCTGAGAATACTGCGGTTGGTAACGGGCTGAGCGCTGGAGGCCGAATGGGAATAGGCAGGGATTTGGACTCCAGCCCTTCCATCAAGCACTTCCTCTCGTGGGCAAGATGATCAACCGAGACTTGCTGAACCTCATGCCCAGTCCTGCGCCTGAACATCACAGCCAGCGCCATGCATACCTCCATCAGCCCAACGTGGCTACAATCCCGCTCGGTGATTCCTTCACCTTCAGAGACCGCCTCTACCGCGTCTGCGGCCACCTCAAAGCACATGAGCAGCAGTGCCGCCTCATCGAATTTTTCGAAGTGAGCCTCATTGATGATCTCAACGGGTGCCGGTGTTGGAAAATTCAAGGCTTTGCTCATAGCGCACGCTCCAGGCGCTGAATGAGCGTCCGCATTTTGCGTTTGGTGCTGGTGGTCAGGTAGCGAGCGGCAATCCAGCGCTGGAAAGCTGCATCGGTGAAGCGCAGCACACCGCTGAACCGGTAATCTTCGGGGTCGATACGCTTGCGAGGCTCGTTGGGGTACGGGTGCCCGTAGGCAGTGAAGTAGGTCTTGTAAAGGGCATTCAGCTCGCGGCGCAGGCTGTTGCGCTGGGTCTCGGCCTGCTGGTATTTAACCGCGGCCTCGGCGATCTGCCCCATGAGTTCTTCGTAGGTGGTTTTCTTGCTCATAGGGGTGACTCCGAAGTGAATTTGCTAACGGTGAATTTGCCGTCCCAGGTTTGTTTCATGGGCAGCTTCTCGGCGATGTACATGTCGTGCAGCCGGCGGGCGCCCTCCTCCAGCACCACCGGCGTGTACTTGATAAACGGCACAATCCCCTCGCCGCGGATCGTGATCGGCTTCTCAGTCAGCCAGTGCTTGTCGCGCGGGATGGCGTAAACCCGGTATTTCGGCGAGCTGTCGGGATCGCGTTCGGCGTTGAACACCCACTTGATTTCGATGAGATACGCCAGCATCTGCTGGGAGTTGACGCCGTTGAGGCGCTTAGCGAACTGCGGGACCGTCTCGCCGGGCATGAACAGGTTTTCCAGCGCCTCGATCTTCTTGGCCTGCTGCTGGTTTTCGAGGGTCAGCACAGCTTTTTCCTCTGCCAGGTCAGCGGCCAGGCGCAGTGCGGCCGGTAGGTCCTCAGGAAGCGCCGGAGCCTTAACTGGCGAGAAGTACTCGTCGACGAGCCGCGACTGAACCTCCCAAGCCAAGTCATCATTGAATGGCTTGGTCAGCAGCATGTAACCGCGCTCAGTGAGCAAAGCACCGCGAGCTGTCCTGGGCGCGAAAGCCTGGCCAAGCGACTGCGTACGAATTTCGTCCGCGGTCACCTCGAAGTAATCCCGACCCTCCACGAACCGTTCCCGGTGCTCGTTGAAATTACGGCGCGCGGTGCCTTCCGGCCGCTCATGCACTTGGTCGATCATGGCGAGGGTGACAACACGCTGGCCGCGATACTCCACGATAGGCAGTCGGGTGTTGTGGATGGTGATGACGGCATCGCCGCCTTGAAATTTGGCGATGGTCATTGATCACCCCCACTTTCCCGCGCCACGTTTTCGTATTGCGCGTTTTGTGGCGCGGATTCGCCAAGCTCCTTGAATTGGTCGATGGCGCTATAAACCCCGCCGAAGCCGGTGTCGCTGAAGTACTTCGCCACCTCGAACAAGGTGCCAATACCTTGTCCGCCACCGTGCAGGTGGTCTAGATGGATGGCCTTGATCAATGCGTGCTGCCACTCGAGCACATCTTTGGCTGCACACAGCTGAAACTCTGCCTCTTGAGCAGCCTGTTGCATGGTCGGTAATGGATTGTTCATTTGGCGGCTCCCTGGTGCGGGATGTTCTGCAGCTTGTATGCAGCGGCTGCGCCGGCCTCGGCCATGGACATCGAAAGAAGGGCCAGTGAATTGATGAGCCATCCGGTACTCATGGCGAGCTCGTCAGTCAGCTCGCCGTGATTCGCGGCATGAGCGATGAGTTCGCCAATGGCCGCGACCCCGTGCAGGGTGCTGATCTGGAAGTTGTCGTTGGCGTTTTCCACTTCCTGGAGCTGCTCGACTTGAGCTGGGTTGAGCCTTGCCCCTTTGCCGTGCGTAGATGGGAATTCGCGCTCGACATCAATAAGTAGCTGGTTCCACATTGGAGGCTTCATTGGGCACCCCCCGAGCTTTCGATCTCGGAGGGCAGGCCCTTCTGGACAGACCACAGCAGCGCGCTGACGCTATCGGCCACGAATTGCAAAGTGGCCATGCCGTCGCAATAAACCATCTCGCCGTAATTCAGGCTGTCGTGCATGTGCTGACAGATCTGGCCGAGACCCGAAGCGAGGGTGCGGGCCTTTTGGATCGCATCGCGCGATTCAATACCGGCAACGACCTGGAGCATTTGGACGCCTGTGTTGCTGATAGGTGTATTGCAAAAATCAACCACAGTTGTGAGTGAGTCTTGCGCTATGGGTTGATTGTTGCTATTTTTTGGGTGTGACATATCGTCTTCTCCGACGAAGATTCAAAGAAGTCCCTTGCAGGGGACTGATTAAGAAGCCAGCCTCGACAGCTGGCTTTTTGCTGTCTGGGGTTTAACCGGACAGCAAATACAGGGATGGGCAGGCGCTCATGACGAGGCCTGCAAGCTGTGGTTTTCTGGGTTGTCCAGGGCGAGGATCATCTGCAGTTGGTTACGACCGCGCTCAACCTCGGCGATCAAGCCGGGCTTCTCACGCTTCCATTCAGCAAGATCGCGGCCGCTGGCACTTGCCTGTGACTGGCGATCATCAAGCCGCTTGCAAGCGTGGTTGAACCGCCCCATTGCCGAGGGGAAGCCACGAAGCAGCGCATCAATCTGCGTGTCGCACCAGACAGCGAAGTCGTCATCGAGCCATTGCGCGAAACGCACGCCCAATTTCGGATGAAGCCACGTTCCTGCCTTGCCGCGCCCCCGGACAGTCTCGACAAGTTTGAGGTCCGAAAATCGGACCTCATTAACGAGGTGCCTGGTCATGGCTGCCATGTAGCTCTTGGTGCTTGGTAGCTCCAACCATTTGATGGGCTTCTTTCCGAAGCGCTTTGCTACTTCGGTGGCATTGATCCAGCCGTCTGTATTGAAACGCACCAACTGGCCTTCGAAATCCAGGCGTATTACGTTATTCATCACGCCACCCTCCCAGTACTGGACGGATAACCAGATGGCTTGCCAGACTCTTCAGAGATGAGCGATAGGCGTATCGTTTTACTCAACATCGGGACGTTGCCTGGCGCTGAGTTACGATCAATGCGCGAGGGGAACCCTCTGATTTCTATAGCGGTGAATGTCCCGTCAAGCTTCTCAATGACAAGAACATCCCGGCCGATTCGAATAGCCTTACTAAGCGCTCCCTGAGTCATTCCTAGAATTGAGGCCGCTTCGGGCTGACCGCGATCTTTGGCAAAATCTTTCAGATTGATATGTTTCACGGCCAAATCTCCAAACAAAACTTTGGAAAAATAGTACCTATGGCATTTTCATAAAGCAATACCTTTGGCATTTGTTAAACTATTACTGATGGGAATATTATCGACCGATGAAAAAACCATTGCCCGCCGACCGCAAAGAAGAATGTCTCCGATTGAAGGCAATTTTCACCGCAAAAAAGAAACAGTTGAAGCTCACGCAGGAAAAGCTGGCTGAGCAGCTCGGAATCAACCAAAGCTCCGTATCGCACTATCTGAACGGTGTGAATCCGTTAAACACCGAGATCGCGGCTGCCTTTGCCAAGATTTTGGATGTGCCCGTATCTGAGTTCAGTCCGCGCCTAGCGGGAATCATTGAGATGGTTGCCTCATCCCGCATCACTGCAGACTCTTTTCGGACAACCTGGGCTAAAACTGCCCGTATCATTGATACTCCGCCCCGCGAGCAGTACGTCCTAATACCGCAGTATTTGGACGACAACTCCTTCGTGCCGGGCGTGAATGATGAGCATCGCGGGCTCACGGAAGGCATGGTATTTAGGCGGGGCTGGCTTCAGGAGATGGGGGTTGTGTTTGATAGGCTCAACATCGTTTACGCCGGAGATGACAGTATGGCCCCGCATATTTTGTCCGGCGACGTGGTTATGATTGACACGTACAAGCCGTCCTTGAAAGACGGCGAGATATATCTAATCCGCATGCCTGACGGCAGGACCAGCGTTAGGCGGTTAGCACAGCAAATTTCGGGGAACTGGGTGCTGAGGTGTGACAACCAAGACAAGCAGCTATTCCCCGACGAGGTTATCCCGAATTCAGCAGCCGTAGATCTCCCGTTAATTGGAAGAGTGGTATGGCGCGGGGGAAGTGTGAGGGTATCGAGACCCTGAGTCGCAAAAAGCCGCCGCTGCTGGGCGGTTTTTTTGGCTAGCCGAAATTAATATTGCCAAAGGTATTTACTTGATTAATTACCTTTGGTACTTTTTACTCCATCGCACCCCAGCATGGAGCTTCAGACATGACCACCAACACCCTCACCGCCGGCAACTGGCAGGGCAATCTCAAGATGGGCCTGGCTCCTCGCGAGCTTGAAGCCACCCTGTGGGCTGCCTGCGATATGACGGTGAAGGAGGTGGCTCGCGCAATGGGTATCAGCCCAATCACTGCCGAGAAACGCCTCGATAGCGCCCGCTTCAAGTTGGGCGTCAAGACGATGCGCGGGCTGGTGCTGGAAGCTTTCAAGCGCCAGATCATCACGCCGCTGGTGATCATGTTGTGCATGATCCTGACAGCCCAACAAGCCAACACCGAACAGTTCAGCCGCATCCGCCGCACAGGTGAGCGCCGAATTGAAACCCGCGTGGCCGTCCGCCGCATCGAGGCCGCTCAAACCGCTTAACCCAACCTGATTTTTGCGAAAGCCAACAACGCGGCCGGGATTCGTTCGGCCAGGAGAAAGTGAAATGAAGCTGTTCAAGTACCTGCTGTCGTTCGTGCTCTACCTGTTCGCAACGCTGATTTGGTTCTCCGAGGCCGTGCCGGTGATTTTCGATAACCCCAGCGACTTCGAGCTGATCGGCGGCGTGTTCGGCATCTGCGTCTGGATGATCGTCACCGCCTCTCTCGTGATTTACGTAATTCAAACCCCGCGCAAAAGCGCACCCACTGAAAGGAAGTAATCATGCTCGGTAAAATGTTCGGCAAGAAATCTGGTCAGGCCCGCGCTGCGGTAGCCAAGCTGGCCAACCGTGACCTGATGGAGGCCGTGGTCTACGGCTCCATTTATGTCGCCGCGGCTGATGGCGAGCTGGAAGAAAGCGAGCTCTCCAAGATCGAAACCATCCTCAGCAATAACCCGGCCCTTCAAGGCTTCGGCGCTGAGCTTTCCAACACCATCGACCGCGCCAAAACAGACTTCAAGTCCGGCGCCCGCATCCTTCGCCAGAACGCAGAGAAAGAGCTTAGTGACCTGGCGCACTCGCCAGCCGAGGCACTGACCGTGCTCAACGTGATGCTGACCGTTGCCGAAGCGGATGGCGAGATCGAGCCGACCGAACTGACCGCCCTGGAGCGCAGCGCCAAGCTGCTGGGCCTCAACCTGAAAGACCACCTGTAACCATGCTGGCCAGGTTCGGTACCAAGGCTCGGTCACTGGCAGCCTACGGGCTCGCCGGTGGCGTTGTCTTCGTCGACTCGGCCAGTCGCATCCTCTCAATGGTGGGCGACCTGGTCTTGGTTGTCCTGCTGTTGGTGGTGCTGATGGCTGGTAAGTCAAAGCCCAGTTAATAAGTCCACAGTGCCGATGGAGCAGATCTGCGCCATCGGCCGGGAGAACACTATGAACTCACCGAATTACGATTCCCGCACCGCTGACAAGTTTGTGGTGCGACTTCCCGACGGCCTGCGGGCTGACATTGAAGCCGCGGCAAATGCCAGCGATCGCAGCATGAATAGCGTTTTCATCCAGGCCGTTCGCCAGTACCTGGATGGGCAGAACCGCCAGCAGATCCTGCTCGACGTTCTGGCCAACACCGTCACCACTCTCATCACTGCCGATGCGACACACATCGACGATCGCGTGCGGATGGCAGCCAACGCTCGGCGTTATGAGTGGTTGCGATACGTGGCGTTCAGCGCAAACAACCAGATCCTGGTGCGCGATCATTTTGGCAACCTGCTGGTGAAAGACGACCTAGACCGCGAAATAGACCGCGCAATGCTGGAGTTTGGCGGTATGCCCGGTGCGTCAGTATGAACAAGTTCAAGCGATTCGAGCTCAACACCTGCGGCCGAGACTTCGCCGTCGGCGACGTGCACGGGCACTTCACCAAGCTC
The DNA here is from genome assembly GCF_000263715.2 of Pseudomonas synxantha BG33R. NCBI lineage: Bacteria > Pseudomonadati > Pseudomonadota > Gammaproteobacteria > Pseudomonadales > Pseudomonadaceae > Pseudomonas > Pseudomonas synxantha. Next base: position 1,349,838 of record NZ_CM001514.1, on the reverse strand, counting down.
CAGGCCGCTCTGGACGCTATCGGGTTCAATCCTGCCGTGGATCGCCTGTTCAGCGTGGGCGATCTGGTTGACCGCGGGCCAGAGTCTGCCGAGGTGGATACCTGGCTGGCCAAGCCATGGTTCTTCTCCGTCCAGGGCAACCATGAGGCGATGGTAGTAGATGCGCACCACTTCGATCCGGACGGACGTGCAAGCGAAATGCACATCGCAAACGGTGGCGCCTGGATGCTCGGGCTGCCATCCGTAGAGCGTGATTGCTACGCCGCCCTGCTGGCTGACCTGCCGATAGCAATTGAAGTTGTCACGGCAGAGGGCATTGTGGGGATCGTGCACGCGGACTGCCCCTTCCCGGTCTGGGCGATACTCCGTGACGCGCTTACCGGCCTGATGCCCGGCCTGCTCAACGTCGACGCGGTTTGCCAATGGTCTCGCAGCCGTATCACCGACGAGAACCACGAAGGAGTCAGTGAAGTGCGGGCGGTCATCGTCGGGCACACCCCGGTGCGGCAGCCGGCTATCCTCGGCAACGTCTACCACATCGACACCGGCGCCTGGATGGGTGGCCACTTCACGCTGATCGACCTGCACACGCTTCAGTGCTATCCGCCGGTCAATCCGAAACTGCACTGGGACTGGGAGGACCGTCCATGAAGTGCTGCAATGGAACAAAGGGCCAACGCCTGATCGAACTGTTCAACGCCCTGCAGCGCCGGGAGACCACATTCGGCCAGATCTACGCTATGTCGTCATCATGCGGTATCGACGCGCGCCGGGTGCTGGCTGATCACTTTCAGCGAGGTGCGAATCATGGGTAAGAAGAATGCGGCACAGAAGCTCGCCATTGACCTGACCGCCCTGGCCAAGGCCGCAACCCCTGGGCCGTGGATCACCGACGGCGATTACATCAACGAGCACAACAATGTGCTGTACAGCTACATCGCCAGCGGTCGCAAACGCGGTGGACGGATCGCCAACACCTTCGCCAACTGCCTGGTCAAGACTGACGAGCAGTGCCGGGCGAACGCCGCTTTCATTGCGGGAGCGAATCCCAAGGCAATACTGGTGCTCACCGCAGAAATCGACAGGCTTACCGCTGCCTGCGCGAAGGCCGAACAGGTCATCAATACCGAAAGCAAGGCGGCAGCTTTTGCAACTGGCCGGGCGAACCTGCTGGGAACCGAGAACGAGCGACTGCGCAAGGGCCTGACAAATGTGTACAGCCACGTCGAAAGCAACACCGAGTGCCTGGTTCGGGATCTGGTCAACTGGGGAACGCCCAGGATCAACCCGAACGACTTCTATACCGAGTGCGAAGCAATCAAGGCGATCGCCGGCGCCGCGCTTGACAAAGAGGCCGCGACACCATCCACGGATACCGAAAACGTGTCGCGACACGAAAGGAGGTAGATATGTTCCTGACAGCAGAGGAAGTTGCCGACCTGACCGGCTACAAGAAGCCAGGGGCACAGATAAAGTGGCTTACCGCCGAACGCTACGGGTTCGCGGTAGGTGGTGATGGGCACCCGAAGGTACTGCGCCAAGTTGTCATCGGGCGCCTGGGTGGTATTCAATCAAGGAAGGGGCCGGAATTGCGGCTGTGTTGAGGTGAGTCGATGCGACCGCGCAAGAAGGACCGGCACCTGCCGGCGTGCATGTACCAGAAACATGGCGCTTACTATTTGGTTCGCAAGGGGAAGTGGAAGCGCCTAGGCACTGACTTTCAGGCAGCACTGGCTGAATACGCGATGCTGCTGGACAAGGGCAGCCAGGGCGGCATGCCCAAACTGATCGACGATGCCCTCGAACAGATGCGCACCAGGACAAAGCCGCCCCTCAAGCCGAACACCCTCAAGCAGTACGAAGCGGCATGCGAACGACTGAAGGAAAACTTCGCCGACTTCGAGCCACGCGAGGTACTGCAGCGGCACGTCGTCGCGCTCAAGCTTCACATGGCGGACACGCCAAATATGTCGAACCGGGTGATCTCGGTGTTGCGGGCGGTGTTCAGCTACGCGCTTGAGCAGCAGATAGTCGACTCTAACCCCTGCATTGGCGTCCGTCGGCACCTAGAGCACAAGCGCGACAGGTACATAACACACGGCGAATTCCAGGCGATCTGCGCCAACTCGAGCGACAACATGCGCGTCATCTACGAGATGTGCTACCTGACCGGCCAGCGCATCGGTGACGTGCTGTCCATCCGATTGGCCGACATCAGCCCTGAAGGCATTGCATTCAAGCAGGAGAAGACGAACGCAAGGCTGCTGGTGCAAATGACTCCAGACCTGGAAGACCTGGTCGCGCGCGCAAAGGCGCTGCCTAGGAAGATCCGTGGGCTCACGCTGTTCTGTTCCCCGCGCGGCGGCAAGCCAGTGCACTACAGCTCGGTGAAAGATGCCTTCGCAATCAGCTGCAGGAAGGCCGGCGTTGAAGATGCAAGCCTCCATGACCTGCGCGCCAAGTCGCTTTCCGACACGGACGACCAGGGCAACGACGCACAGAAGCTCGGTGGCCACACCGATGCAAAGATGACACAACGTTATCTGCGCCTGCGTAAAATCAACGTGGGCCTGCCGCCGACAATGCCGAAAAAATCCCTGTAGTATTAGACAGATGTACTTTGTCAAATAGACAGGAAGAGCTGAACGCCCCGTATGACAGACCTTTCAAGCCACACTCCAATGATGCAGCAGTACTGGCGCCTGAAAAACCAGCACCCTGATCAGTTGATGTTCTATCGCATGGGCGACTTCTACGAGATCTTCTATGAAGATGCGAAGAAGGCCGCCAAGCTGCTGGACATCACCCTGACCGCGCGCGGGCAGTCGGCGGGGCAGTCGATTCCGATGTGTGGGATTCCTTATCACTCGTTGGAAGGCTACCTGGTCAAGCTGGTGAAGCTGGGCGAGTCGGTGGTGATCTGTGAGCAGATCGGCGACCCGGCTACCAGTAAAGGGCCGGTGGAACGTCAAGTGGTGCGCATTATTACGCCGGGTACGGTGAGTGATGAGGCGTTGCTGGATGAGCGTCGCGATAACCTGATCGCTGCGGTGTTGGGCGATGAGCGTCTGTTCGGCCTGTCGGTGCTGGATATCACCAGCGGCAACTTCAGCGTGCTGGAGATCAAGGGCTGGGAGAACCTGCTGGCGGAGCTGGAGCGTATCAACCCGGTGGAGTTGTTGATCCCGGATGATTGGCCCAAGGACTTGCCGGCGGAGAAACGTCGTGGGACCAAGCGGCGTGCACCGTGGGATTTCGAACGTGATTCGGCGCTGAAAAGTCTGTGCCAGCAGTTTTCGGTGCAAGACCTTAAAGGCTTTGGCTGTGAAACGCTGACCCTGGCCATCGGCGCTGCTGGCTGCCTGCTCAGTTACGCGAAGGAAACCCAGCGCACCGCCCTGCCCCACTTGCGCAGCCTGCGTCATGAACGGCTGGACGATACCGTGGTGCTCGATGGCGCCAGCCGTCGCAACCTGGAATTGGATACCAACCTGGCCGGCGGGCGCGATAACACCCTGCAATCGGTGGTCGACCGCTGCCAGACCGCGATGGGCAGTCGCTTGCTGACCCGTTGGCTGAACCGTCCGCTGCGGGACTTGACCGTGCTGCAAGCGCGTCAAACCTCTATTACCTGCCTGCTCGATGGCTATCGCTTTGAAAAGCTGCAGCCGCAACTGAAAGAAATCGGTGATATCGAGCGTATCCTGGCGCGGATCGGCCTGCGCAATGCACGACCCCGCGACCTGGCGCGCCTTCGTGATGCCTTGAGCGCCCTGCCGCAGTTGCAACTGGCAATGACTGAGTTGGATACGCCTCACTTGCAACAGCTGGCGGTGACTGCCGGCACTTACCCGGACCTCGCGGCGCTGCTGGAAAAAGCCATCATCGACAACCCGCCCGCGATCATCCGTGATGGCGGCGTGTTGAAAACCGGCTACGACAACGAGCTGGATGAACTGCAGTCCCTGAGCGAAAACGCCGGCCAGTTCCTGATCGACCTGGAAGCCCGCGAAAAAGCCCGCACCGGTCTGGCTAACCTGAAGGTCGGCTACAACCGCGTGCATGGCTACTTTATTGAGTTGCCGAGCAAGCAAGCGGAGTCGGCGCCTATCGATTATCAACGTCGCCAGACGCTCAAGGGTGCCGAGCGTTTTATCACCCCAGAGCTCAAGGAGTTCGAAGACAAGGCGCTGTCAGCCAAAAGCCGCGCCCTGGCCCGGGAAAAGATGCTTTACGAAGCCTTGCTCGAGGATTTGATCAGCCGTTTGGCGCCATTGCAGGACACTGCGGCCGCCCTGGCGGAGCTGGATGTACTGAGCAACCTCGCCGAACGAGCGCTGAACCTTGACCTGAACTGCCCACGGTTTGTCAGCGAGCCATGCATGCGCATTGTGCAAGGTCGCCACCCGGTGGTGGAGCAGGTGTTGACCACGCCGTTCGTCGCCAACGACCTGTCGCTGGACGACGATACCCGCATGTTGGTGATCACCGGTCCGAACATGGGTGGTAAATCCACCTATATGCGCCAGACCGCGTTGATCGTGTTGTTGGCCCATATCGGCAGCTTTGTGCCGGCGGCCAGTTGCGAGCTGTCCCTGGTGGACCGCATCTTCACGCGGATCGGCTCCAGTGATGACCTGGCGGGTGGCCGTTCGACCTTTATGGTGGAAATGAGCGAGACCGCCAACATCCTGCACAACGCTACCGAGCGCAGTCTGGTGCTGATGGACGAAGTGGGTCGCGGCACCAGCACCTTCGACGGCCTGTCCCTGGCTTGGGCGGCGGCCGAACGTCTGGCGCATTTGCGCGCTTATACGCTGTTTGCCACGCACTACTTCGAACTCACGGTGTTGCCGGAAAGCGAGCCACTGGTGGCCAACGTGCATCTCAATGCCACCGAGCACAATGAGCGCATCGTGTTCCTGCACCATGTGCTGCCAGGGCCGGCGAGCCAGAGCTATGGCCTGGCCGTAGCACAGTTGGCCGGCGTGCCGAATGACGTGATTACTCGCGCCCGCGAACACCTCAGCCGCCTGGAAACCACAGCCCTGCCCCATGAAACCGTGGTCGCCAGCCCTGCCAAGGCCAGCAAGAAACCCGCCGCGCCGCACCAGAGCGATATGTTCGCCAGCCTGCCCCATCCGGTGCTGGATGAGTTGGCAAAGCTTGATCTGGATGACTTGACGCCGCGTAAAGCGCTCGAAATGTTATATGCACTGAAGACTCGGATATAACGCAGACGCTTGCAAGCTGATAGAATCTCGCGCGGTTTGGGATGCTGCGGGCTTTTAGCCTGGTCCGCAGACTATCGCTCTCAAACCTCGCGAACCCCACCACAAGGGGTTTCGCTGCCGCCGCCTGAGGAGAAAATTAGAAATGACCTTCGTCGTCACCGACAACTGCATCAAGTGCAAGTACACCGACTGCGTAGAAGTGTGTCCGGTGGACTGCTTCTACGAAGGCCCGAACTTCCTGGTTATTCACCCGGATGAGTGCATCGACTGCGCCCTGTGTGAACCAGAATGCCCGGCCGTCGCGATTTTCTCCGAGGACGAAGTGCCTGCGGAGATGCAGGAGTTTATTCAGCTGAACGTCGAGTTGGCGGAAATCTGGCCGAATATCACCGAGCGCAAAGACCCGATGCCCGATGCAGCGGAGTGGGATGGCAAAAAAGGTAAGATTGCAGACCTCAAACGCTGATAGCGTCGCCGCCCCCAAAAGGCCCCTTGCGGGCCTTTTTGCGTTTCTGAGGGGAGCGTTTTACTTTTCTACAGGCGAAAAAAGGGGCGGTATGACCCGCCCACATTTTTTCCCTAGTCCCTGTATTCCTTTTCATCATCCTGATGAATCGCATCCTGCGACGTTCCTTCAAACCATCGTTCCTTGATGGCTGTGTCAATCCGTGGACACAGGGCTGATGTTAGAGGGTTCGAAGATAAGTTCAACGCGACCCGGTTCGATCGACTGGCACGCTCTGACACCTAAACACAGATAAATAAGTCTTGTTTTTCAATGAGATGAAAAAAGTCTCAAAAAAATCGAGACGTCCATGCAAGATAAAAGAACCGATCACTTACGCAAAGGTAAGCAAATGCTTACACACACAATTGCGGAAAAGGGCAATAAGCCTCATTGCCCCCACCGCTTACTGTTGAAAGGCATCAGTCGTCACTGACAGTAATGGTCGGCATCGCCGGCGCAGCAGCTTCCTGCAAGACAATTCTCGCACCGACATGACGGGCCAGTTCCTGGTAGATCATCGAGATTTGGCCTTCAGGCTCGGCCGCCACGGTAGGTTTGCCACCATCGGCCTGCTCACGAATGCCCATCGCCAGCGGCAACGAAGCGAGCAGCTCGACACCGTACTGGGTCGCGAGCTTTTCGCCCCCACCTTCACCGAACAGATGCTCGGCGTGACCACAGTTGGAGCAGATGTGCACCGCCATGTTTTCCACGACGCCGAGCACCGGGATATTGACCTTGCGGAACATCTCGACGCCTTTCCTGGCGTCCAGCAGCGCGAGGTCCTGAGGCGTGGTGACGATCACCGCACCGGCCACCGGCACTTTTTGCGCCAGGGTCAGCTGAATGTCGCCGGTGCCTGGCGGCATGTCGATCACCAGGTAATCGAGGTCGCCCCAGGCGGTCTGTGTGACCAATTGCAGCAACGCCCCGGAAACCATCGGCCCGCGCCAGACCATCGGCGTGTTGTCATCGGTAAGAAAGGCCATGGACATCACTTCCACACCGAGCGACTCGATGGGTACAAACCATTTCTGATCCTTGACCTTCGGCCGCGTGCCTTCGGCGATGCCGAACATCACGCCTTGGCTTGGGCCGTAGATATCGGCGTCGAGAATCCCCACCCGCGCGCCTTCGCGGGCCAGGGCCAGGGCCAGGTTGGCCGCGGTGGTGGACTTGCCCACGCCACCCTTGCCGGAGGCCACCGCCACCACGTTCTTGACGTTGGCCAGGCCCGGGATCTGCGCCTGGGCCTTGTGCGGGGCGATCACGCATTGGATATCGACCTTCGCCGAACCCACGCCGTCGATGCCCTCAATGGCCATTTGGAGCATCTGCGCCCAGCCGCGTTTGAACAAGCCTGCGGCATAGCCCAGTTGCATCTGTACCGACACCTGGTCGCCCTGGACCTCGATACTGCGCACACAACCGGCACTGACCGGGTCCTGGTTCAAATAAGGGTCGGTGTACTGGCGAAGAACGGCTTCCACCGCTGCGCGATTGACGGCGCTCATGGGCTACTCCCGAAAAAAGACTGACTGAAACAGGCGGCTATCCTAACCGTTCCGGCGCTTGAGCGGCACGCTTTCGAGGTTCCGGAAGATTCTGAAACAGCGTCACGGGGTGAAATAAATTTCCCGGCGCTTTATAGTGGCCGACCTCCGTTTCATCAAGTAGCCGAGCCCCATGTCCGAGCCACGCAAGATCCTCGTCACCAGCGCCCTGCCCTATGCCAATGGTTCCATCCATCTTGGCCATATGCTTGAGTACATCCAGACCGATATGTGGGTGCGCTTCCAGAAGCATCGCGGCAATCAATGCATTTATGTCTGCGCGGACGACGCCCACGGTTCGGCCATCATGTTGCGTGCCGAAAAGGAAGGCATCACCCCGGAACAACTGATCGCCAACGTGCAGGCTGAACACAGCGCCGACTTTGCCGAGTTCCTGGTGGACTTCGACAACTTCCATTCGACCCACTCCGACGAAAACCGCGAGTTGTCGAGCCAGATCTACCTGCGGTTGAAGGAAGCCGGGCACATCGACCAACGTTCGGTGACCCAGTATTTCGACCCGGAAAAGAAGATGTTCCTGGCCGACCGCTTCATCAAGGGCACCTGCCCCAAATGCGGCACCGAAGACCAGTACGGCGACAACTGCGAAAAATGCGGCGCGACCTACGCACCAACCGACCTGAAGGATCCCAAGTCGGCGATCTCCGGCGCCACTCCGGTGCTCAAGGACTCGCAGCACTTCTTCTTCAAGCTCCCGGATTTCCAGCAAATGCTGCAAACCTGGACGCGCAGCGGTACCTTGCAGGACGCCGTGGCCAACAAACTCTCCGAATGGCTCGACAGTGGCCTGCAGCAGTGGGACATCTCCCGCGACGCGCCATACTTCGGCTTCGAGATCCCGGGCGAGCCGGGCAAGTATTTCTATGTATGGCTGGACGCGCCGATCGGCTACATGGCCAGCTTCAAGAACCTGTGCGACCGCACCCCGGAGCTGGACTTCGACGCGTTCTGGGGCAAGGACTCCACTGCCGAGCTGTACCACTTCATCGGCAAGGACATCGTCAACTTCCACGCGCTGTTCTGGCCGGCGATGCTTGAAGGCTCGGGCTACCGCAAGCCGACCGGCATTGCCGTGCACGGCTACCTGACGGTGAACGGGCAGAAAATGTCCAAGTCCCGTGGCACCTTTATCAAGGCGCGCACTTACCTGGACCACCTGTCGCCGGAATACCTGCGCTACTACTACGCATCCAAGCTGGGCCGGGGTGTCGACGACCTGGACCTGAACCTGGAAGACTTCGTACAGAAGGTCAACTCGGATCTGGTGGGTAAAGTCGTCAACATCGCCAGCCGTTGCGCCGGGTTTATCCACAAGGGCAACGCCGGTGTACTGGTAGCCGAGAACGCCGCACCGGAACTGACCGACGCCTTCCTGGCCGCCGCACCAAGCATCGCCGACGCCTATGAGGCCCGCGACTTCGCCCGCGCCATGCGCGAAATCATGGGCCTGGCCGACCGTGCCAATGCCTGGATCGCCGACAAGGCCCCGTGGTCGCTGAACAAGCAGGAAGGCAAGGAAGCTGAGGTTCAGGCTATCTGCGCCACCGGCGTCAATCTGTTCCGCCAGTTGGTGATCTTCCTCAAGCCGGTGCTGCCATTGCTGGCCGCCGATGCCGAGGCGTTCCTGAATGTGACGCCGCTGACCTGGAACGATCACGCCACCTTGCTCGGTAATCATCAGTTGAACGCGTTCAAGCCCTTGATGACCCGCATTGACCCGGTGAAAGTCCAGGCCATGACCGATGCTTCGAAAGAAGACCTGGTCGCCAGCCAGACCGATACCGGCCAATCCGCGCCTGCGGGCAATGGCGAACTGGCCAAGGACCCGATTTCTCCGGAAATCGATTTCGACGCCTTTGCCGCCGTGGACCTGCGCGTAGCACTGATTATCAAGGCCGAAGCCGTGGAGGGCGCCGACAAGTTGCTGCGCCTGACATTGGATATCGGTGACGAACAGCGCAACGTGTTCTCCGGGATCAAGAGCGCTTACCCGGACCCGTCCAAGCTCGATGGGCGCCTGACCATGATGATCGCCAACCTCAAGCCACGGAAAATGAAGTTTGGCATTTCCGAAGGCATGGTGATGGCGGCTGGCCCTGGCGGCGAAGAAATCTACCTGCTGAGCCCCGACAGCGGCGCCAAGCCGGGCCAACGCATCAAGTAACCCCTGCAAAATGCCCCGCTGTTGCCACGGCGGGGCTTTTCAGCTTGCCCACCTCCCTGGGCCGGGCGTCAACGCTATGATCACAGCATGAACCTCATTCAACGTATCGACGCGCTGCTGCCGCAGACTCAATGCGGCAAGTGCGGGCACCCGGGTTGCAAGCCTTATGCAGAAGGCATCGCCAAAGGCGAGGCCATCAACAAGTGCCCGCCCGGTGGGCAGGAAACCATCGCCGGGCTTGCGCAACTGCTGCGCCTGCCAATGCTGGACCTGGACACCAGCCGCGGGGAAGCGCCCGCGCAGATTGCCTATATCCGTGAGGCCGAATGCATCGGTTGTACCAAATGCATCCAGGCTTGCCCGGTGGACGCCATTGTGGGCGCCGCCAAGCTGATGCACACCGTGATTACCGACGAGTGCACCGGTTGCGACCTGTGTGTCGCCCCCTGCCCCGTCGACTGCATCGAGATGCGTGCGCTCGCTGACGTGCTGCCTATCGTGGGCGGCTTGGCAGCCAACGAGGAGGAGCGGCGTGAACGCGACCGCAAACGTGACCGGGCGCGGCGGCGTTTCGAACAACGTAACGCCCGCCTGCAACGTGAGGAAGCCTGCAAGCTCGCCGAACGCCTGACACGGGCCAAACGCGCAGCTGCGGTGGAAACGGCACAGGTCAATAATCATCAGGCCGCTCAGGACGCCGCAATCAAGCAGGCCAAAATCAGCGTCACCATGAGTCGCGCTCAATTGCACAAGTCGTTGAAGGCGTTTGGGCATCCCCCGACCTTTGAGCAACAGTCACAACTGATTATGCTGCAACGGCAGTTCGAGGCTTGCGAACAGGCGCTTGCTGCGCTGGAGGCCAACAGTGCGCCGCCGACAACGCCCCCAAAGAGCGCCGACCTCAAGCGTGCAAAGATCCAACTGGCCATGCGCCGAGCCGAGTTGAAAAAGGCCCAGGCCGAGCAGGCTGGCGAGCAGCAACTGGCAGCCTTGAGCGCTGCGTTGAACGCCGCCGAGCAGACGCTGCAGGATGCCGAGGCCAACACCGACGCCTGAACCTGCGCTTTGCATTGCTAACATCACGTCGACCGCCAGCAAGGAAACGTCCGCCCCTATGAATGCCGCAAAACGCCTGGAAATCTTCCGCAGGTTTCATGAAGACAATCCGGAACCGAAAACCGAACTGGCCTACTCCTCCCCCTTCGAATTACTGATTGCGGTGATCCTGTCAGCCCAATCCACGGACGTCGGTGTCAACAAGGCCACGGCCAAGCTGTATCCCGTGGCCAATACCCCGGCCGCGATTTACGCCCTGGGTGTGGAAGGTTTGTCCGAGTACATCAAGACCATCGGCCTGTATAACAGCAAGGCCAAGAATGTGATCGAAACGTGCCGCCTGCTGGTAGAGCTGCATGGTGGTGAAGTCCCGCAAACGCGCGAAGCCCTGGAAGCCTTGCCAGGGGTGGGCCGCAAAACGGCCAACGTGGTGCTCAATACCGCATTCCGGCAGTTGACCATGGCTGTGGATACGCACATCTTCCGGGTCAGTAACCGAACCGGCATTGCGCGGGGCAAAAATGTAGTCGAGGTGGAAAAGCAACTGATGAAGTTCGTGCCCAAGCCGTATTTGCTCGACTCCCATCATTGGCTGATCCTGCATGGGCGCTACGTTTGCCAGGCTCGCAAGCCCCGCTGCGGCAGCTGTCGCATCGAAGATTTGTGTGAATACAAGGACAAGACGTCCGACGATTGAGCGACCATTGCTTTTTTTGATCAGTCGATTGAAAAAATCTTTTTTACCCGTTCGCAGATTATCGCTATAAGGAGCCCCAATGGCAGTCTTAGCCCGGAGTTAATCTTATGAGCGCTGGCAAAGAACAACTGGAAGTGGAAGACGACCTCGCTGAGTCGGATGAGGACGCGGTAGAGACACCTGTAGAGGTAGCCAAGACCAATTTGAGCAAACGTCGCACTATCGACAATCTTCTGGAAGAGCGACGCTTGCAAAAACAGCTGGCCGATTACGACTTCGATCTGTGATCGATGCGTGAACGACCGGAAGCCTCCCTGACGGAGGCTTTTTTCTGCCGGATACACGGGTTTTGAGCGTTGCAACGTCCTCCTACACCAAGCCGTTGCGCTGGGCCAACTCGATCAGGTCCACAAGGGAGCGGGCATTGAGCTTGAGTAGCAGGCGGGTCTTGTAGGTACTGACGGTTTTGTTGCTGAGGAACATGCCGTCGGCAATCTCCTTGTTGGTTTTGCCACGTGCCAGTTGCTGCAGCACCATCATCTCTCGCCCCGACAAGCGTTCAACCATTTCAGCTTCACTGGCGTTGCCCATGGTTGAGCGCACTGAATTGAGCGCCTGGTTCGGGAAGTAGCTGTAGCCGGAGAGCACCGCCTTGATGGCGCTCAACAACTCGGTAAGATCCTGCTGTTTGCAGACATAGCCGGCCGCCCCTGCCTGCATGCAGCGCATGGAAAAATGGCCAGGGGCCTGGGACGTCAGCACCAGCACCTTGAACGATATGGCCTGCTTGGTTGAAGCCAACCGACAAATCACCTCCAGGCCGTCGAGCTTGGGGATTCCGATATCCAGTATCACAATATCCGGCATGTGTTCCCGTGCAAGTTGCAACGCATCGACACCGTTATCGGTCTCGGCAACGACCTCATAACCATGACGCTCCATTAGCATGCGCACAGCAAGACGAATGACGGGATGATCATCCACGATCAGCACTTTATTCATGAGAAAGTCCAATTTCGCTGTTCGAATTATTTAGAGCAAACACAATAGCCTAGTCGATTACTAGTTGGCATAGCATTCCACCCCGAGCAACGGCAGGGAGAGACCCAACCCACAGGAAGTTAGGAATTAGCCTACAAAAAATCGCAAACTTAGATGTATAGGGCTTTATGGATGCTTTCAGACTTTTCTCGACGCGCACATATTTTGAGTGAAATGTCCTTGGCATAAGCCTATGAAGGTAAACGCACCGCACAAGACTTTCAGGAAATGCCCCTTGCCTGGAGCCAGGCTGCACGCAGAACGACAAGGAAAGCCCGTCTGTATTAGTTCCATTTAACATATTTATAGATTTCCATAATTCCTACAGAAGATTCAACGAATAACCTCGCCATTGCAGTTATATGAGTGAATTTTCTGTCAGACATAGTTCCTCTGCAGATGTAAAAAATCATTCAGCGTTAAAAACAAAACGCAAAAAAGTAAAACAACCGGCAAAGTTTCAGAAAAAACACACTCAAGCACTCGCTAAACGCGGATAAACATCAGCGTCCTATTTATGTTCATCCAATAATAAACAAGCAAAAAAATGGCCCCTTGGATAAGGGGCCATTTTTCACAACCGAGGCAACACTCAGAACAACGAGCGGCCCTTGTTGGCAGCAATCCGCATACGCAGGGCGTTCAGCTTGATGAAGCCCGCCGCATCCGCCTGGTTGTAGGCGCCACCATCTTCTTCAAAGGTCGCAATGTTGGAGTCGAACAGCGACTCATCGGATTTACGACCCGTGACGATCACGTTGCCCTTGTAGAGTTTCAGGCGCACAACGCCATTCACGTGGGCCTGGGAGGCGTCGATCATCTGTTGCAGCATCAGACGCTCAGGGCTCCACCAGTAACCGGTGTAGATCAGGCTGGCGTACTTGGGCATCAGCTCGTCTTTAAGGTGTGCGACTTCACGGTCCAGGGTGATGGATTCGATGGCACGGTGGGCACGCAGCATGATGGTGCCGCCCGGGGTTTCATAGCAGCCGCGGGACTTCATGCCCACATAGCGGTTCTCGACGATGTCGAGACGGCCGATACCATGCTGGCCACCGATACGGTTGAGGGTCGCCAGCACGGTGGCCGGAGACATTTCAACGCCGTCCAACGCGACGATGTCGCCGTTGCGGTAAGTCAGTTCCAGATACTGTGGCTTGTCTGGAGCGTTCTCCGGGGAGACGGTCCATTTCCACATGTCTTCTTCGTGCTCGGTCCAGGTGTCTTCCAGCACGCCGCCCTCATAGGAGATGTGCAGCAGGTTGGCGTCCATCGAGTACGGCGACTTCTTCTTGCCATGACGCTCGATCGGGATCGCGTGCTTTTCAGCGTAATCCATCAGCTTTTCGCGGGAGAGCAGGTCCCATTCACGCCAAGGGGCGATCACTTTTACCCCTGGCTTGAGTGCATAGGCACCCAGTTCGAAACGCACCTGATCGTTGCCCTTGCCAGTGGCGCCGTGGGAAATGGCATCAGCGCCGGTTTCGTTGGCGATCTCGATCAGGCGTTTGGCGATCAGCGGACGTGCGATGGAGGTACCCAGCAGGTACTCACCTTCGTAGACAGTGTTGGCGCGAAACATCGGGAATACGAAATCGCGGACGAACTCTTCGCGCAGGTCGTCAATGTAGATCTCTTTCACGCCCATGGCTTGCGCCTTGGCACGTGCAGGTTCGACCTCTTCGCCCTGACCCAGGTCAGCGGTGAAGGTCACCACTTCACAGTTATAAGTATCCTGCAGCCACTTGAGGATCACCGAAGTGTCCAGGCCGCCGGAATACGCGAGAACGACCTTGTTTACGTCGGCCATGCCATCACTCCACGGGGTTGTACGGAAAGGCAACGATTCTACCGATCAAAACCGCGAAATTACAGGGGCGCGACAGCAAATGAAGATAAAGCGACAGATTATGTCGAGTGGGCGACCGATGGTCGCACCTACGAGGTAACCGCCGGGTTGCTCGGTACCGTGGCCTGGGGTGCCGGTTTCTCGGGGGCAGCGACCCGCTCAAGCTGGATATTCACACGGCGGTTGCGGGCGCGGTTGGCGGCACTGGTGTTGGGTGCCAGAGGGTAGCTCTCGCCGTGGAAACGCAGGGTGATCTGCGATTCCTGAATGCCATTGGCCTTGAAGTAATCCATCACCGCCAGGGCACGCCGGCGCGAGACGTCGCGATTGGTCAGGCGATTGCCACTGTTATCCGAGTGGCCGTTCAACTCGACATGATTGACGGTAGGGTCGGCCTTCATGAACGCAAGAATCACAGACAGCTTCTTCTTGGCGGCAGCGTCCAGCTCAATGCCGCCACCGGGGAATCCGACTTCAGTCTGCTTGACCTGATCGTAATTCATGGGCAACAGCTTGGCAGTGCACGACTGATAGTCGCTGTAAGCCTTGCTGAACCTCACCGGCAGCAGACGCACCTCCGAGTACCCGCCCTCGCGCGCGTAATGCCGTACGGTCGGGCTGCGCCCCTCAAGCAATCCAGTGAACAGGCGCCCGGCCTGGGCCTGGGAGCTATTGAACAGTACGTCGCCACTGCCGACACGTACCGCCCCGAGGTTGATATCGCCTCGGCCCGGCTGCCAGGGCGCAGCGGCGGCCAACAAGGTTGCCGAGCCTGCGCCGAACGCACCGTTATAGGCTTTCAGGCGAAACGTCGCCTGCTCGCCGGCCCGGCGCACGAACTCCCCGGAACCAAAGTCGGTGATCGGCTGCGTCAGGCGGCACTCGAACTGGTCGCCCTCTACCTTCCACTCAATATTCTCCAGACGTGTCTGGAACGTGAGGGCCATAGCGGGCAGGCTGGCGAACACACTGAGCAGGGCTAGATAATGCTGGCGCACGGGAGGCTCCACTGGTTTCTACAACACTTCAAAGCGTCATACATCGTTAAGGCATACCCGGGGATATCGGTCGCATCCGGCAAAACTTGATAGCGAGTGCCTGCAAGAGTCTTTTCCGGTAGCATTCCCACCAGATTGACCCGCCTGGAATCCCCAATGTCCGACCGCCTGACCCTGCTGCGTCCCGACGACTGGCATATTCATCTTCGCGATGGTGCTGCGTTACCCCAAACCGTGGCCGATGTGGCGCGCACGTTTGGCCGTGCCATCATCATGCCTAACCTGGTACCTCCGGTGCGCAATGCCGCAGAAGCCGACGCCTATCGCCAGCGTATTCTCGCTGCACGACCGGCCGGCAGCCGCTTTGAACCGTTGATGGTGCTCTACCTGACCGACCGCACCCAGCCTGAAGAAATTCGCCAGGCCAAGGCTAGCGGCTTCGTACACGCTGCCAAGCTCTATCCGGCCGGCGCGACCACCAACTCTGATTCCGGCGTAACCAGTATCGACAAGATCCTGCCGGCGATCGAAGCCATGGCCGAAGTTGGTATGCCGTTGCTGATCCATGGGGAAGTGACCCGTGGCGATGTGGACGTGTTCGATCGCGAGAAAATCTTCATCGACGAACACATGCGTCGTGTGGTCGAGTTGTTCCCGACTTTAAAGGTAGTGTTCGAGCACATCACCACCGCCGATGCCGTGCAGTTCGTCACCGAAGCTTCGGCTAACGTTGGCGCGACCATCACCGCTCACCACCTGCTCTACAACCGCAACCACATGTTGGTGGGCGGAATTCGGCCGCACTTCTATTGCCTGCCGATCCTCAAGCGCAACACTCACCAGGTGGCCCTGCTGGATGCCGCCACCAGCGGCAGCCCGAAGTTCTTCCTGGGCACCGACTCGGCGCCCCACGCCCAGCACGCCAAGGAAGCCGCATGCGGTTGTGCCGGATGCTACACGGCGTTTGCCGCCATCGAGCTGTATGCCGAAGCATTCGAACAGCGCAATGCCCTGGACAAACTCGAAGGTTTTGCCAGCCTCAATGGTCCGCGTTTCTACGGCCTGCCGGCGAATACCGACCGCATTACCCTGGTCCGTGAAGATTGGACCGCCCCCGCCAGCCTGCCGTTTGGCGAGCTGACCGTTATCCCGCTGCGCGCCGGTGAAACACTGCGCTGGCGCCTGCTGGAGGAAAGCAAGTGAGTGAAGACCATTACGATGACGAACAAGAGCACAGTGGCGGCGGCTCGCGCCACCCGATGGCCGAGCGTTTTCGCGGTTATCTGCCGGTTGTCATCGACGTAGAAACCGGTGGCTTCAACTGCGCCACCGACGCCCTGCTGGAAATCGCCGCAACCACCATCGGCATGGACGAACAGGGTTTCGTGTTCCCGGAACACACCCACTTCTTCCGTGTCGAGCCGTTCGAAGGCGCCAATATCGAAGCCGCGGCCCTGGAGTTCACCGGGATCAAGCTCGACCACCCGCTGCGCATGGCCGTCAGTGAAGAAGCAGCACTGACCGATATCTTCCGTGGCGTGCGCAAGGCGCTGAAGGCCAATGGCTGCAAACGCGCGATCCTGGTCGGCCACAACAGCAGCTTCGACCTGGGCTTCCTGAATGCCGCCGTGGCGCGCCTGGACATGAAGCGCAACCCGTTTCACCCGTTCTCAAGCTTCGACACTGCCACCCTTGCAGGCCTGGCGTATGGCCAGACCGTACTGGCCAAAGCCTGCCAGGCAGCGGGTATCGACTTTGATGGTCGTGAAGCCCACTCGGCCCGCTACGACACCGAAAAGACCGCCGACCTGTTCTGTGGCATCGTCAACCGCTGGAAACAGATGGGTGGCTGGGAAGACTTCAACGACTGAGCCTGCACCGCCCCTCCCATAAAAAAACCGGCCTTTTCAGGCCGGTTTTTTTGTACCTCGACGCAGGCTTACAGCTTGCCGGCGTTCTCGGTCAGGTAAGCGGCAACGCCTTCTGGCGAAGCGTTCATGCCTTTGTCGCCTTTTTTCCAGTTGGCAGGGCAGACTTCACCGTGCTCTTCGTGGAATTGCAGGGCGTCAACCAGGCGGATCAGCTCTTCCATGTTACGGCCCAGCGGCAGGTCGTTGATGATCTGCGAACGCACGACGCCCTTGTCGTCGATCAGGAACGCGCCACGGAAAGCGACGCCGCCTTCGGATTCAACGTCGTAGGCCTTGGCGATGTCGTGCTTCATGTCGGCAGCCATGGTGTATTTGACTTTGCCGATACCGCCGTCGTTGATGGCGGTGTTGCGCCAGGCGTTGTGGGTGAAATGGGAGTCGATGGACACAGCAACCACTTCAACGTTACGCGCCTTGAAATCGTCCATGCGATGGTCCAGGGCGATCAGCTCCGAAGGGCAGACGAAAGTGAAGTCCAGCGGGTAGAAGAATACCAGGCCGTATTTGCCTTTGATGGCTTCAGACAGTTTGAAGCTGTCTACGATTTCGCCATTGCCGAGGACGGCTGGAACGTCAAAATCCGGGGCTTGTTTACCGACGAGTACGCTCATTGGATATCTCCTGATATAGGGGGTGACGATTGAAGTAAAAGGACCGGTCGAGTCTGCCTGTGGAAGCAGACAGAAATATGACGCAATCACGCTTCGTGAAGACCGATCATCATACACCGAAAAAACCGTTCGTCAGCGCACGGGCAATTCCTCTCGGATTGCTGCTGAAACTATTTTGACAATCATTCTCGTTAACATTAAGATCCATCGCACTTAAGCCATAAACCCGCGACGGTTCTCACTTATGTATGTCTGCCTCTGCACTGGCGTCACCGACGGACAAATCCGCGAAGCGATCTACGAAGGTTGCTGCAGCTACAAAGAAGTGCGTGAAACCACGGGCGTTGCCAGCCAGTGCGGCAAATGCGCCTGCCTCGCCAAGCAAGTGGTACGGGAAACCCTGACGCAGCTGCAAACAGCCCAGGCCGCGATCCCCTACTCGACAGAATTTACACACGCCTGATAGGCATGTTTTAAAGAGCCGGACCTTGTGTCCGGTTTTTTTATGCCTGTAATTCAATTAGTTAGCGCCAAGACGCGGAACACAAACATTCTTATTCCGATTAATTTTCATTTATTATTCAATAACTTAGGTTTGACACTGGGATTTTCACCGCTCAGACTCCCCCTTATACACAGCTATTACAGGGCAGGACCCCAGTCATGAAAGGCGACATCTCAGTCATCCAGCAACTCAACAAAATCCTTGCCAATGAACTGGTCGCGATCAATCAGTACTTCCTGCATGCGCGCATGTACGACGATTGGGGCCTGGAAAAGCTCGGCAAGCGTGAATACAAAGAATCGATCAAGGCCATGAAGGACGCCGACGCGCTGATCAAGCGCATCCTGTTCCTGGAAGGTCTGCCGAACGTGCAGGACCTGGGCAAGCTGAACATCGGCGAGCACACTCAGGAAATGATCGGCAGTGACCTGGGCTTTGAGCGCAAAAGCCACAGCGACATCAAGGCAGCGATTGCCCACTGTGAGACCAAAGGCGATTTCGGCAGCCGTGAGCTGCTGGAAGACATCCTGGAAGACCAGGAAGAGCATATCGACTGGCTGGAAACCCAGCTGGGACTGATAGACAAGGTCAGCCTGGAGAACTACCTGCAATCGCAGATGGGTGAATAACCCCTACCAGATACAAAAAAGCCCCGCTCTCGTCAGAGAATCGGGGCTTTTTATTGCAGGTCAATCAAGCTTCAGTCTTGGCTGCCGCTTTTTCCGCTGCGTCTTTGATCAGCGCTTGCAGCGAACCGTCTGCTGCCATTTCAGTGATGATATCGCTGCCGCCAACCAGCTCACCGGCTACCCACAGTTGTGGGAAAGTCGGCCAGTTGGCGTACTTTGGCAGATTGGCGCGAATTTCCGGATTCTGCAGGATATCCACGTAGGCGAACTTCTCGCCACACGCCATGATGGCCTGGGAGGCTTTTGCGGAAAAACCGCACTGAGGAGCGTTAGGCGCGCCCTTCATGTAGAGCAGAATGGTGTTGTTGGCAATCTGGTCTTTGATCGTTTCGATGATATCCATGGAACACCTCGGCTGGAACTTTGCGACTCACAGGTCGGCACGGTGGCGCATTGTAACGCAAAATCCCAGCGCAGTGCTCGGGCACCTCACGCAGCCGCCACTTGCACCGGCACCCCATTGAGCGCCGCATTACCCGATAACTCATCCAATTGCCGCTCGTCGGTCAAGTCATTCGCACTCGCACCCGGCTGGCCGCTTGCGATGCTCATCTGCACGCCCGGACGATCATGACCCCAACCGTGAGGCAGGCTGACCACACCCTGCATCATGTCCGCGCTGGCCACGACTTCCACTTCGATCATGCCGATGCGCGAACTCACTCGCACCCGCTGGCCATCGCTCAACTGCCGACTGGCCAGATCGTCGGGGTGCATCAACAGTTGATGGCGCGGCTTGCCCTTCACCAGCCGGTGATAGTTATGCATCCACGAATTATTGCTGCGCACATGACGGCGACCAATCAGCAGCAGTTCGTCCACCGCAGGCACCGGTTGCGCGGCAAAACGCGACAGGTCCGCCAGGATCACCGGCGGTGCCGCCTGCACCTTGCCATCGGCGGTTTTCAGCCGCGCGCCCAAGTTTGGCTGGAGCGGCCCCAGGTCCACGCCGTGGGGGTGATCGGCCAGCATCGCCACCGACAGCTTATGTGCAGACGCATCCCCATAAGTACCGGCGCGCAGCCCGAAATCGATCATTTGCGCGGGCGGCATTGTCGGTTTTAGTGACACGCCGGTCTGCGCCGCAAAGGCTTTGGCCAAGCCGACGAAAATTTCCCAATCGTGCAGCGCGCCTGCGGGTTTTGGCAGGATCGCGCGGTTGAAGCGCGTGACATTGCGCACCGCGAACATGTTGAAGGTGGTGTCGTAGTGGTCATTTTCCAATGCCGACGTTGACGGCAGGATCAGGTCGGCATAACGCGTGGTTTCGTTGATGTAGAGATCGACACTGACCATGAACTCCAACCCATCCAGCGCCTGCTCAAGTTGACGGCCATTGGGCGTCGACAGGACCGGGTTGCCGGCCACCGTCACCAGGGCGCGGATTTGCCCTTCACCTTCGGTGAGCATTTCTTCGGCCAAGGCTGACACCGGCAGCTCTCCGCCGTACTCGGGACGCCCGGACACGCGGCTTTGCCAGCGATTGAAATGCCCGCCGCCAGTCGACGCCACCAGGTCCACCGCTGGTGTGGTGCACAACGCACCTCCCACCCGATCCAGGTTGCCGGTCACCAGGTTGATCAACTGCACCAGCCAATGACACAACGTGCCGAACGCCTGGGTCGAGACGCCCATGCGTCCGTAGCACACCGCTTTATCGGCGGCGGCAAAGTCTCGCGCCAATTGACGGATCTGCTCGGCAGGCACTGCACATTGGCGGCTCATGGCCTCGGCGGTAAAGTTGGCGATCGCCCGGCGTACGTCGTCCAGGCCTTCAACCGGCAAATGGCTGGCGCGGGTCAGCCCTTCAGCAAACAGGGTGTTGAGCACCCCGAACAACAACGCCGCATCACCGCCGGGGCGTACGAACAGATGCTGATCGGCAATCGCCGCCGTCTCGCTGCGTCGAGGGTCGACCACCACCACTTTACCGCCCCGTGCCTGAATGGCTTTGAGGCGTTTCTCCACATCGGGCACGGTCATGATGCTGCCATTGGACGCCAGCGGGTTGCCACCCAGAATCAGCATGAAGTCGGTGTGGTCGATGTCCGGGATCGGCAGCAGCAAGCCATGGCCGTACATCAGGTGACTGGTCAGATGGTGGGGCAACTGGTCGACGGAGGTTGCAGAGAACCGGTTGCGCGTCTTCAAAAGGCCAAGAAAATAATTGCTGTGCGTCATCAGCCCATAGTTGTGCACGCTGGGGTTGCCTTGGTAAACCGCCACCGCGTTCTGGCCATGCCGGGCCTGGATACCCGCAAGGCGTTCGGCTACAAGCGCAAAGGCACTTTCCCATGAGATCGGCTGCCATTCGTTGCCAACCCGCAGCATTGGCTGGTGCAAGCGGTCCGGGTCATTCTGGATATCCTGCAGCGCTACGGCCTTGGGGCAGATGTGTCCGCGGCTGAAGCTGTCCAGGGGGTCGCCCTTGATCGAGGTGATCGCCAGGCGACCGTCTTCGGCTTGAGTCGTTTCCAGGGTCAGGCCGCAGATGGCTTCGCACAGGTGGCAGGCACGGTGATGGAGAGTCTTGGTCATGGCCAGTCTCTTTATAAGGGCTTTGGCCCAACTATGGCCCGCGACCGCCCAGGGCGCCAGCAACCTTCGTGCTGTGAATCGACGGGCATAGGCAAAGGCATGGCTAACCATGAGCAAATGTTTCAGAAGCCTCCCGCGCACCGACTAAAACCGACACAACCTGGCCTGGGCCCGCCCCCGCGCATTGCAAAAGGTCTCGGCGCCAGTGTACAAATGGCCCGCTGCTGTCCGGAAATCGTCTTCAAACGCGCGTCAGCGCCCTGCTTGAACACTCTTAAAAACCGTAGCCCTATTGGTAAGACGCGACATTTAATGTCAATATCGCGCCTTCCCCTATTTCGTCGCCCCGCGCGGCTTTCGCCGCAGGTCTCGCCCGTTGTCACAATAAACAAGGCTTTGAGTATCTGCGGTCTGTTGCAAAAAGGTAGTTAATGATGAGCGCAAGGCACTTTCTCTCCCTGATGGATTGCACGCCCGAAGAGCTGGTCAGCGTGATCCGTCGAGGCATTGAGCTTAAAGACCTGCGTAACCGCGGCGTACTGTTTGAGCCCTTGAAAAACCGTGTACTGGGGATGATCTTCGAGAAGTCCTCGACTCGTACACGCCTGTCTTTCGAAGCCGGCATGATCCAGCTGGGTGGCCAGGCGATCTTCCTGTCCCCGCGTGATACCCAACTGGGCCGTGGCGAGCCGATCAGCGATTGCGCCATCGTCATGTCGCGGATGCTCGATGCCGTAATGATCCGTACCTTCGCCCACAGCACCCTGACCGAATTTGCCGCCAACTCGCGCGTGCCGGTGATCAACGGGCTGTCCGACGACCTGCACCCCTGCCAGTTGCTGGCCGACATGCAAACCTTCCTCGAACACCGCGGTTCGATCCAGGGCAAGACCGTGGCCTGGATCGGTGACGGCAACAACATGTGCAACAGCTATATAGAAGCGGCGATCCAGTTCGACTTCCACCTGCGTATCGCTTGCCCTGAAGGCTACGAGCCGAGCGCCGAGTTCATGGCCAGGGCCGATGGCCGCGTGCAGTTGCTGCGTGATCCGAAGGATGCGGTGGTTGGCGCACACCTGGTCAGCACCGACGTCTGGACCTCCATGGGCCAGGAAGACGAAACGGCCAAGCGCCTGGCCCGGTTCGCACCATTCCAGGTGACACGCGCCCTGCTCGATACAGCAGCGCCGGATGTACTGTTCATGCACTGCCTGCCTGCTCACCGAGGTGAGGAAATCAGCCTCGACCTGCTCGATGACCCACGCTCTGTCGCCTGGGACCAGGCCGAAAATCGCCTGCATGCGCAAAAAGCCTTGCTCGAGTTTCTCGTCCCACCGTCGTACCACCACGCATGAGCCAGCCATTACTGCTGAACCTGCGCAATCTGGCATGCGGCTATCAAGATCAACGGGTGGTGCAGAACCTCAACCTGCACCTCAATGCCGGTGACATCGGTTGCCTGCTTGGCTCGTCCGGTTGCGGCAAGACCACCACCTTGCGCGCCATTGCCGGCTTTGAACCGGTACACGAAGGCGAAATCAGCCTGGCGGGCGAAGTCATCTCCAGTGCTGGTTTCACCCTGGCACCGGAGAAACGGCGTATTGGCATGGTGTTCCAGGATTACGCACTGTTCCCGCACTTGAGCGTGGCAGACAACATCGTCTTTGGTATTCGCAAACATCCGCAAAAGGATCGTGTGGTCGCCGAGCTGCTGGAACTGGTCAACCTCAAGAATCTGGGCAAGCGCTTCCCTCATGAGCTTTCCGGTGGCCAGCAACAACGCGTCGCGCTCGCCCGCGCCCTAGCGCCAGAGCCGCAACTGTTGCTATTGGATGAACCCTTTTCCAACCTCGATGGCGAATTGCGCCGCAAGCTCAGCCATGAAGTGCGCGACATCCTCAAGGCACGCGGCACCAGTGCGATCCTGGTGACCCACGACCAGGAAGAAGCCTTTGCGGTCAGCGACCATGTCGGCGTGTTCAAGGAAGGTCGTCTGGAGCAATGGGACACGCCCTACAACCTTTACCACGAACCGCAGACGCCCTATGTCGCCAGCTTTATCGGCCAGGGTTACTTCATTCGAGGTCGCTTGAACTCACCGGAGTCAGTGAGCACCGAACTGGGAGACCTGCGCGGCAATCGCGCCTATACCTGGCCCACAGGTGGCGCGGTGGATGTTCTGCTACGCCCGGACGACATCGTCTACGCGCCGGACAGCGCATTGAAAGCCCGGATCGTCGGCAAGACGTTCCAGGGCGCCTCGACCTTGTACCGGTTGCAACTGCCAACGGGCGCTCAGCTGGAATCGATTTTCCCCAGCCATGTTGATCAACAGATGGGGACGGATGTGGGGATTCGAGTGGCGGCCGAGCATCTGGTGCTGTTCCAGGCGTAAGCGGTTATACATGTGGGAGTGGGCAAGCCCCCTCCCCCATTAGATCTCCAAAGGGCTGATCATCACGCCCGGCCGATGGCCGCGAATTTGGCTTGGGTATGTTCAGCCAGTACCGCGGCGGGCAATTCCACCTCCAGCCCTCGCCTCCCGGCACTGACAAAAATCGTTGCAAAGGGTTGCGCCGTTTCGTCGATAAACGTGCGCAAGCGCTTCTTCTGCCCCAGCGGGCTGATTCCGCCCAACAGATAGCCAGTAGACCGCTGTGCTGCCGCCGGGTCTGCCATTTCGACCTTTTTTACGCCAGCCGCATGGGCAAGCGCCTTCAAGTCCAGACTTCCGACGACCGGCACCACCGCCACCAACAATTCGCCCTTCTCGCTGCTCGCCAATAACGTCTTGAACACCTGCGCCGGGTCGAGGCCCAATTTCTCCGCAGCTTCCAGACCATACGACGCCGCCTTGGGGTCATGTTCATAACTGTGAATGCGATGTTCGGCGCGAACTTTTTTCAACAAATCCAGTGCGGGCGTCATGGCGTCTCCGGCAGGGAAAACAGGTGCCCAATTCTAGGCCAAGCGCCGGAAAAACGCTCTAGTCCAAGCACTGCTGGGTCAAAAGCTCGGTATGAAGGGCGTGATCATTCACCAGACCAATAGTTCGAAAGTGACCAATGGTTCACTTTCGACCTTTGACAGCGGTCATTCTTGTCTATATTTTTTCGTTTCCGAATACTGTAGGAATAGTCCATCAGTGCTCCAGCAGTAAGCCGCGGCTAAGGATGGGGATCCTCGTCACGGTGAAAATCGCGCAACCGCCCGTTGAGGCAGTGCGCCAGACAAGAACAACAACTGAGGTTTTCCATGACAACTGCTCTTCAACAGCCTTCACTTTCGAGCCAATGCATGGCCGAGTTCCTGGGCACTGCGCTGCTGATCTTCTTCGGTACCGGTTGCGTCGCTGCGCTCAAGGTCGCGGGTGCGAGCTTTGGGTTATGGGAAATCAGCATCATCTGGGGGATCGGCGTCAGCATGGCGATCTACCTGAGTGCCGGTATTTCCGGGGCTCACCTCAACCCGGCGGTCAGTATCGCCCTATGCCTTTTTGCCGACTTCGAAAAACGCAAACTGCCCTTCTATATTCTCGCCCAGGTCGCCGGCGCATTCTGCTCCGCCGCACTGGTGTACACGCTCTACAGCAATCTTTTTTTCGATTACGAACAAACCCACCAGATGGTCCGTGGCTCCCAGGCCAGCCTGGAACTGGCGTCGGTGTTTTCCACCTATCCCCATGCATTGCTGAGCACGGCCCAGGCATTTCTGGTGGAAATGGTCATCACCGCAATATTGATGGGCGTGATCATGGCCCTCACCGACGACAACAACGGCCTGCCTCGCGGCCCGCTGGCTCCGCTGCTGATCGGTTTATTGATCGCCGTGATTGGTAGCGCCATGGGCCCGCTGACCGGCTTTGCGATGAACCCGGCACGGGACTTCGGGCCCAAGCTGATGACCTTTTTCGCCGGTTGGGGTGAAATGGCCTTTACTGGCGGTCGCGATATTCCTTACTTCCTGGTACCGATATTCGCCCCGATTGTCGGTGCTTGCCTCGGTGCTGCCGCCTATCGCGGGCTGATCGCTCGCCACCTGCCGAGCGCAGCACCTGCTATAGCTGAAACACCTGACACGGCTGTCAACGGCAAGACTCGTATTTCCTGAAAGCGCCAGCCTGGCCCCCTGCCCTTCACGGCCCAGGCTGATTTCTGACTTCCTTATTTCGTTCAAGGCAATTGACATGACCGACCTTCAGAATAAGAACTACATCATTGCCCTCGATCAGGGCACCACCAGCTCGCGGGCGATCATCTTCGATCGCGACGCCAACGTGGTGTGCACCGCGCAACGTGAATTCGTCCAACACTACCCGCAGGCCGGCTGGGTTGAGCATGACCCGATGGAAATCTTCGCCACCCAAAGCGCGGTGATGGTAGAGGCGCTGGCCCAGGCCGGCTTGCACCATGATCAGGTTGCCGCCATCGGTATCACCAACCAGCGTGAAACCACCGTGGTCTGGGATAAAATCACCGGTCGCCCGATCTACAACGCCATCGTCTGGCAGTGCCGACGCAGCACCGAAATTTGCCAGCAACTCAAGCGCGACGGCCATGAGCAGTACATCAGCGACACTACCGGTCTGGTTACCGACCCGTACTTCTCCGGCACCAAGCTCAAGTGGATCCTCGACAACGTCGAAGGCAGCCGCGAACGTGCGCGCAATGGCGAGCTGTTGTTCGGCACCGTCGACAGCTGGCTGATCTGGAAATTTACCGGCGGCAAGACCCACGTCACCGACTACACCAACGCGTCGCGCACCATGCTCTTTAACATCCACACGCTGGAGTGGGATGCGAAGATGCTGGAGATTCTCGACATCCCGCGGGAAATGCTCCCCGAAGTGAAGTCGTCCTCCGAAATCTACGGCCGCACCAAAAGTGGTATCGCCATTGGCGGTATTGCCGGTGACCAACAGGCCGCGCTGTTCGGCCAGATGTGCGTCGAAGCCGGCCAGGCCAAGAACACCTATGGCACCGGTTGCTTCCTGCTGATGAACACCGGCGACAAGGCGGTGAAATCCAAGCACGGCATGCTCACCACCATCGCCTGCGGCCCCCGCGGTGAAGTGGCTTACGCTCTGGAAGGCGCGGTATTCAATGGTGGCTCCACTGTGCAATGGCTGCGTGACGAACTGAAAATCATCAACGACGCCCACGACACCGAATACTTCGCCGGCAAGGTCAAGGACAGCAACGGCGTGTATCTGGTACCCGCCTTTACCGGCCTGGGCGCACCGTACTGGGACCCGTATGCCCGTGGCGCGCTGTTCGGCCTGACACGAGGCGTACGCGTGGACCACATCATTCGTGCGGCGCTGGAGTCGATTGCCTACCAGACCCGCGACGTACTCGACGCCATGCAGCAGGACTCGGGCGAACGCCTCAAGGCCCTGCGCGTGGACGGTGGGGCGGTCGCCAACAACTTCCTGATGCAATTTCAGGCCGACATCCTCGGCACTCAGGTCGAACGCCCACAAATGCGCGAGACCACGGCCCTCGGCGCCGCCTACCTGGCTGGCCTGGCGTGTGGTTTCTGGGGCAGCCTGGAGGAGTTGCGTGGCAAGGCGGTGATCGAGCGCGAGTTCGAACCACAGCTGGATGAAGCAGCCAAAGAGAAACTCTACGCCGGCTGGCAAAAAGCGGTGAGCCGCACCCGTGACTGGGAACCGCACGAAGGCGCTGAATAAGGTTGTAACTGGCAGGGAGCGGATTCCTGCGTCATCATGGGCCACTTTTGTATGGCAGCCCAAAGGACGCCCCATGAATCTGCCTCCCCGCCAACAACAAATCCTCGAACTGGTCCGCGAACGCGGCTACGTCAGTATCGAGGAAATGGCGCAGCTATTCGTTGTCACCCCGCAAACCATCCGCCGCGATATCAACCAGCTGGCGGACGCCAATCTGCTGCGCCGCTACCACGGCGGCGCGGCCTATGACTCCAGTGTCGAGAACACTGCGTACGCCATGCGGGCCGATCAGATGCGTGACGAGAAGCAACGCATCGGCGAAGCGATCGCCGCTCAGATTCCCGACCATGCCTCGCTGTTCATCAACATCGGCACCACCACCGAATCCATCGCTCGTGCGCTGCTCAATCACAGCCACCTGAAAATCATCACCAATAACCTCAACGTCGCCACCATGCTCAGTGCCAAGGACGACTTCGATGTGTTGCTGACCGGCGGCAACGTGCGCCGCGATGGCGGCGTGGTGGGCCAGGCCAGTGTCGATTTCATCAATCAGTTCAAGGTGGACTTTGCCCTGGTAGGTATCAGCGGGATCGACGAGGACGGCAGCCTGCTGGACTTCGATTACCAGGAGGTGCGGGTTTCCCAGGCCATCATCGCCAATGCGCGGCAGGTGATCCTGGCGGCAGACTCCAGCAAATTCGGGCGCAATGCCATGATTCGCCTGGGGCCGATCAGCCTCGTGGATTGCCTGGTGACTGACCAGCAGCCGGTGCCGGCGCTGGTGCAAGTGCTGAATGAACACAAGGTGCGGCTGGAAGTGGTGTAGCGCCTGTTCAGGCGTCATCGCGGGCAAGCCCGGCTCCCACAGTTTGAAATTCGATCAAATGTGGGAGCCGGGCTTGCCCGCGATGACGGCCTCACTAACACCAATACATTCACCTTTGTTCACAATTCTTCCTTTTCCCACCCTTCGATGAGTTTTTTCAATCGAAGTCAGCTGGCTGTGCCCGCATTTATCAGCTACCATTTTCGCAAATGAACATTAATGTTCGAATTCCAAGACGAAAAGATCGCGAGGCTAGCCGATGAACCCTTCCACCTTGCCTGCTCCACCGCTTGCCGAAGTCTATGACGTTGCCGTAATTGGTGGCGGGATCAACGGCGTCGGCATTGCAGCAGACGCAGCCGGTCGCGGGTTGTCGGTATTCCTTTGCGAAAAGGATGACTTGGCCAGCCATACGTCGTCGGCCAGCAGCAAGCTGATCCACGGTGGTCTGCGTTATCTGGAACATTACGAATTCCGCCTGGTGCGTGAAGCCCTCGCCGAGCGTGAAGTACTGCTGGCCAAGGCCCCGCACATCGTCAAGCAAATGCGCTTCGTCCTGCCACACCGCCCGCACCTGCGCCCGGCGTGGATGATTCGTGCCGGTCTGTTCCTTTATGACCACTTGGGCAAGCGCGAAAAGCTGGCGGGCTCCAAAAGCCTCAAGTTCGGCGCCGACAGCCCACTCAAAAGCGAAATCACCAAGGGCTTTGAATACTCCGACTGCTGGGTCGACGACGCCCGCCTGGTGGTACTCAACGCCATGGCTGCCCGCGAGAAAGGCGCGCACATCCACACGCAGACCCGTTGCGTCAGCGCCAAGCGCAGCAACGGCTTGTGGGAAATGAACATGGAACGTGCCGACGGCAGCCTGTTCTCGATCCGCGCACGCGCGCTGGTGAATGCCGCCGGCCCGTGGGTAGCCAAATTCATCAGGGACGACCTGAAGCTGGATTCGCCTTATGGCATTCGCCTGATCCAGGGCAGCCACCTGATCGTGCCAAGACTGTACGAGGGTGCCCATGCGCATATCCTGCAGAACGAAGACCAACGCATCGTCTTCACCATTCCGTACCTGAACCACCTGACCATCATCGGCACCACCGATCGCGAATACACGGGCGACCCGGCTGCAGTTGCGATTACCGAAGGTGAAACCGACTACATGCTCAAGGTGGTCAACGCGCACTTCAAGAAGCAACTGAGCCGCGAGGATATCGTCCACACGTATTCCGGTGTGCGCCCACTGTGCAATGACGAATCGGACAACCCGTCGGCCATTACGCGTGACTACACCTTGTCGCTGTCCGGCGGTACCGGCGAAGCGCCGATCCTGTCGGTGTTCGGCGGCAAGCTGACCACCTATCGCAAGCTGGCCGAATCGGCCATGGCCCAACTGGCGCCGTACTTTACCCAGATGCGCCCAAGCTGGACCGCCACCGCCAGCCTGCCCGGCGGCGAAAACATGAGCACGCCTGAAGCGCTGGCCGAAGCCATCCGCAACAAGTTCGACTGGGTGCCGAGCGAGATCGCCCGCCGCTGGTCCACCACTTATGGCAGCCGCACCTGGCGCCTATTGGAAGGCGTGCAATCGCTGGCTGACCTCGGTGACCACCTGGGTGGCGGCCTGTATACCCGCGAAGTCGACTACCTGTGCGCCGAAGAGTGGGTGACCCAACCGCAGGACGTGCTGTGGCGCCGTACCAAGCTTGGCCTGTTCACCACACCGCAGGAGCAGGAAAACCTGCAGCGTTACCTGTCCAAGGTCGAGCAGAGCCGCAGCAAGATCGAAGCGGCCTGACCGCCCAATTGTAAGAGCGAGCTTGCTCGCGAAAAACCTGAGAGCGCCGCGTTTATTCAGCATAAACGCGGCGCTTTTGCGTTTTTCGCGAGCAAGCTCGCCCCTACGGACTATTCGGTTTTCCGAACACCCCCCCTCCACCCTATTCGGTTTGCCGGACCCCCGCCTGAAAATATCGCCGAAACAAAAAGTTAATCCCCATATAAATCATGTAGTTATCCTTTTATTTTCGGTATGGCACGACTCATGCTCTACACTCTCTGACGATTACCTGAGGCGCCTTAGGAGCCGTCACGGGCATTCGCTATACAAGAGAGCCGTTCACCTGGCTTCATAAAAAAAACAAATGTCGAGGAAGTATTGATGCGTATCGTTCCCCATATCCTGGGCGCAGCTATCGCTGCTGCTCTGATCAGCACTCCAGTTTTCGCCGCAGAACTCACCGGCACGCTGAAGAAAATCAACGACTCCGGCACCATCACTCTCGCTCACCGCGACAGCTCTATTCCGTTTTCCTACATTGCGGATGGTTCGGGCAAACCCGTGGGCTACTCCCACGACATTCAGTTGGCCGTCGTTGAACAACTGAAAAAAGACCTGAACAAACCCGACCTGAAAGCCAAATACAACCTGGTGACCTCGCAAACCCGTATCCCGTTGATCCAGAACGGCACCGCGGACCTGGAATGCGGCTCCACCACCAACAACGCCGAACGCGCCCAGCAAGTCGACTTCACCGTCAACATCTTCGAAATCGGCACCCGCCTGCTGGTCAAGAAAGACAAGGAAGGCAAGCCGTCCTACGCTGACTTTGCCGACCTCAAAGGCAAGAACGTCGTGACCACCGCCGGCACCACGTCCGAGCGCATCATCAAGGCGATGAACGCCGACAAGCAGATGGGCATGAACGTTATCTCCGCCAAAGACCACGGCGAATCCTTCCAGATGCTCGAAAGCGGCCGTGCCGTTGCGTTCATGATGGACGACGCGCTGCTGGCCGGTGAAGAAGCCAAGGCCAAGAAGCCGGATGACTGGGTTATCACCGGCACTCCGCAGTCCTTCGAAGCCTATGCCTGCATGGTTCGCAAAGGCGACCCGGACTTCAAGAAAGCCGTGGATGACGCCATTGTCGCCCTGTACAAGTCCGGCGAGATCAACAAGATCTACGCCAAATGGTTCGAAAGCCCAATCCCACCGAAGGGCCTGAACCTGAACTTCCCGATGAGCGACAAGGTCAAGGAGCTGATCGCCAACCCAAGCGACAAACCAGCGCCAGAAGTAAAAATCTGATACCTGACTAAGCTTATCTCCTGAGGGAGCCAACCCTCCCTCAGGCGTCTGTAATTACCTGCTGGCTTCAACTTGGAACACTCGACCTGGCGGTTTTCGAGCCGATCGCGTGTGCCTGGCATTCATTGTCGGGCGGAAAAGGATCTTCCCAAGCGGGTGCTTGTACATCGATCGATCTCGAGGGGAGACCCTAATGAATTACAACTGGGACTGGGGCGTGTTCTTCAAGTCCACCGGCGTGGGCAGCGAGACTTATCTCGACTGGTACATCTCCGGGCTGGGCTGGACCATCGCCATCGCCATCGTGGCATGGATTATCGCCTTGCTGCTGGGCTCCATTCTGGGGGTCATGCGCACGGTGCCAAACCGCCTCGTGTCGGGCATTGCGACCTGCTACGTAGAACTGTTTCGTAACGTGCCGCTGCTGGTTCAGCTGTTCATCTGGTACTTCCTGGTACCGGATATGCTGCCGCAAAACCTGCAGGACTGGTACAAACAAGACCTGAACCCGACCACCTCGGCCTACCTGAGCGTTGTGGTGTGCCTGGGCCTGTTCACCGCCGCCCGTGTGTGTGAGCAAGTACGTACAGGCATCCAGGCGCTGCCACGTGGCCAGGAATCCGCCGCGCGCGCCATGGGCTTCAAGCTGCCGCAGATCTACTGGAACGTGCTGCTGCCCCAGGCGTATCGCATCATCATTCCACCGCTTACCTCCGAATTCCTCAACGTGTTCAAGAACTCCTCCGTGGCGTCCTTGATCGGCTTGATGGAACTGCTGGCGCAAACCAAACAGACCGCCGAGTTTTCGGCCAACCTGTTTGAAGCCTTCACCCTGGCCACGCTGATCTACTTCACCCTGAACATGAGCCTGATGCTGCTGATGCGCGTGGTGGAGAAGAAAGTCGCAGTGCCCGGCCTGATCTCCGTGGGGGGTAAATAATGGACTTCGATTTCAGCGGCATCATCCCCGCCATCCCGGGCCTGTGGAACGGCATGGTCATGACCTTGAAGCTGATGGTCATGGGCGTGGTCGGCGGCATCATCATCGGGACCATCCTGGCACTGATGCGCTTGTCGTCCAATAAACTGCTGTCGCGTGTGGCCGGCGCCTATGTGAACTACTTCCGCTCGATCCCGCTGCTGCTGGTGATCACCTGGTTCTACCTGGCGGTGCCGTTCGTACTGCGCTGGATCACCGGCGAAGACACGCCGATCGGTGCGTTCACGTCCTGCGTCGTGGCATTCATGATGTTCGAGGCTGCGTACTTCTGCGAAATCGTGCGGGCCGGCGTGCAGTCGATCCCCAAGGGCCAGATGGCAGCGGCACAAGCGATGGGCATGACCTACGGCCAGACCATGCGCCTGATCATCCTGCCCCAGGCGTTCCGCAAGATGACGCCGTTGCTGCTGCAACAGTCGATCATCCTGTTCCAGGACACCTCCCTGGTCTACACCGTGGGCCTGGTGGACTTCCTCAACTCCGCCCGCTCCAACGGCGACATCATCGGCCGCTCCAATGAGTTCCTGATCTTTGCCGGTGTCGTCTACTTCATCATCAGCTTTTCCGCCTCGCTGCTGGTCAAGCGTCTGCAAAAAAGGTTTGCCGTATGATCTCTATCAAGAACATCAACAAGTGGTATGGCGACTTCCAGGTGCTGACCGATTGCAGCACCGAGGTTAAGAAAGGCGAAGTGATCGTGGTGTGCGGGCCCTCCGGCTCGGGCAAGTCCACCCTGATCAAGTGCGTCAACGCGCTGGAACCGTTCCAGAAGGGCGACATTGTGGTCGATGGCACCTCCATCGCCGACCCGAAGACCAACCTGCCAAAACTGCGTTCACGCGTTGGCATGGTGTTCCAGCACTTCGAGCTGTTCCCGCACCTGACCATCACTGAAAACCTGACCATCGCGCAGATCAAGGTACTGGGCCGCAGCAAGGAAGAAGCCACCAAGAAGGGTCTGCAACTGCTCGACCGCGTAGGCTTGTCGGCACACGCCCACAAGCATCCTGGCCAGCTCTCCGGCGGCCAGCAGCAACGTGTGGCGATTGCCCGCGCCCTGGCCATGGACCCGATCGTCATGCTGTTCGACGAACCGACCTCGGCGCTGGACCCGGAAATGGTCAACGAAGTGCTCGACGTGATGGTGCAACTGGCCCATGAAGGCATGACCATGATGTGCGTGACCCACGAAATGGGCTTCGCGCGCAAAGTGGCCGACCGCGTGATTTTCATGGACGCCGGCAAGATCATCGAAGACTGCCCGAAAGAAGAGTTCTTCGGCGACATCAGCGCACGCTCCGAACGCGCACAGCACTTCCTTGAGAAAATCCTGCAGCACTAAGTACTAAACAGCTCCCACTGTAGGAATATGGCCAATGTGGGAGGGGGCTTGCCCCCGATAGCGGTGGATCAGTGACAGATGTATCGACTGACACACTGCTATCGGGGGCAAGCCCCCTCCCACACTGGATCGCACAGGCTGGCAGCTCTGGTTGACCCAAGGCATCTGTGATGAAATGCGACCCCAATCAATATCGCGCCGCACCGCCATCACTTGCCGTGAAGCCTCGTCTGATACGCCAACTGTTCCTTCCGCCGTTGATCATCGCCCTGATGATCGGCCTGGGTTATATCGGCTTTTGGGTCAGCGAGTACTATGGCATCCGCACCCTCAGCGACAACGGCGAACGCCAGTTGGAGTTGCACGCCCGCACCGTCGAAAGTGAACTGAGCAAATACACCTACCTGCCCAGCCTGCTGGAGCTGGAGTCCAGCGTGTCGCAATTGCTGGCCGAGCCGAATCAGGAAACCCGTAAAACGGTCAACGACTACCTTGAGGGCCTGAATCGTCGCAGTCGCAGCCGAGCCATCTACGTGATGGACACCACCGGCCGCGTGCTGGCCACCAGTAACTGGCGCGATGCCGACAGTTACCAGGGTGAGGACCTGTCTTTTCGCGCCTATTTCCAGAATGCCGTACGCGGCCAACCCGGCCGTTTCTACGGTATCGGCAGCACCAACGGCGAACCCGGCTATTACCTGGCCCATGGCCTGGAAGAGCACGGCAAGATCATCGGCGTCGCCGTGGTCAAGGTGCGCCTCGAAGCCCTCGAAGAACGCTGGCAGCGTGCCCGTCTCGAGGCGTTCGTGAGCGACGAGAACGGCATCATCATTCTGTCCAGTGACCCGGCGCGCCGCCTCAAGGCTGTACGCCCGCTGAGCGATGACACCAAGGATCGCCTGGCCCACAGCCTGCAATATTACTGGGCGACGCTCAATGAACTGCAACCCCTGGCCCGCGAGCGCCTGAACGAAGGCACCGAGAAACTGACCTTCCCGGCCAATTCGGAAGTGGTCAACGACCAGCACGCTGTCAGCTACCTGGCGCAAACCCGACCGCTCAACGACACGCCGTGGAATTTCACCCTGCTCACCCCGCTCAATGACCTGCGCCGTGCCGCGATCAATCAGGGCATTCTGGTAGCAGTTGCCTTCGGCCTTGTCGCCTTCCTGCTGATTGCCTGGAACGAGCGACGCAAGGTCATCGCCACCCGCCTCGCCGCTCGGGAAGCCCTGCAGGAAGCCAACAGCCAACTGGAGCGGCGGATCGCCGAACGCACCGCCGACCTGCGCGCCAGTAACGAACGGCTCAAGGGCCAGATCCGCGAACGGCGCCAGGCTGAAGAGACCCTGCGCCGCGCCCAGGACGAATTGGTGCAGGCCGGCAAACTCGCCGCCATAGGCCAGATGTCCACCAGCATCGCCCACGAGTTGAACCAGCCGCTGGCCGCGCTGCGCACCCTGTCCGGCAATACCGTGCGCTTCCTTGAGCGCGGCGCCCTGGACACCGCCAGCACCAACCTCAAGACCATCAACGAACTGATCGACCGCATGGGCCGTATCACCGCCAGCCTGCGCTCGTTCGCCCGGCGCGGCGATGACCAGGGCGAAGCCAGCCTGGGCAAGGCCGTGGACGCTGCGTTCCAGGTGCTGGGCGCACGCATGGACGGTTTGCCACTGACCTTGCACCGCGACTTCGCACCCGCCCAGTTGCAGATCGACCAGACACGCCTGGAACAGATTCTGGTCAACCTGATTGGTAATGCTCTGGACGCGATGCAGACGCAACCGGCGCCGCAATTGTGGTTGGAGGGCCAGAGTACCGAGGGCAAATACCGCCTGCTGGTACGCGACAATGGTCACGGCATCGCCCCTGAGGCACGCAAGCATTTGTTCGAACCTTTCTTCACCACCAAGCCCGGCGAACAAGGCCTGGGGCTGGGCCTGACCCTGTCCGCTAGCCTCGCAGCCGCGACCGGTGGCAGCCTGGCCGTGGAACACCCGGCCGGTGGTGGTACTGCCTTTGTCCTGAACCTGCCGCTGGCGGGCGCTAAAAAAGTTGAGTCGACATGAATACTGATCCCCAAGACCTGACCGTGCTGATCGTCGAAGATGATCCCCACGTGCTGCTCGGTTGCCAACAGGCCCTGGCGCTGGAAGACATCCCCAGCGTCGGCGTGGGCAGCGCCGAAGAAGCGCTAAAACGTATCGGCGAAAACTTTGCCGGCATCGTCATCAGCGATATTCGCCTGCCGGGCATCGATGGCCTGGAGCTACTGACCCGCCTCAAGGCGTTGGATAAAAGCCTGCCGGTGGTCCTGATTACCGGGCATGGCGACATTTCCATGGCCGTCGGCGCCATGCGCAACGGCGCCTACGACTTCATGGAAAAACCCTTCTCTCCCGAGCGCCTGGTCGATGTTGCCCGTCGCGCCCTGGAGCAGCGTGGGCTGGCGCGAGAGGTCTGGTCACTGCGCCGCCAGTTGGCCGAGCGTGATTCGCTGGAAGGCCGCATCATTGGCCGCTCGCCGGCGATGCAGAACCTGCGCGAGCTGATCGCCAACGTCGCCGACACATCGGCCAACGTGCTGATCGAAGGCGAGACTGGCACCGGCAAGGAGCTGGTTGCCCGTTGCCTGCATGATTTCAGCCGACGCCACTCCCATCAGTTCGTCGCCTTGAACTGCGGGGGCCTGCCGGAAAACCTGTTCGAAAGCGAAATTTTCGGCCACGAGGCCAATGCCTTCACCGGCGCCGGCAAACGCCGCATCGGCAAGATCGAACACGCCCACCAGGGCACGCTGTTCCTCGATGAAGTGGAAAGTATGCCGATCAACCTGCAGATCAAACTGCTGCGGGTGCTGCAGGAACGCACCCTGGAGCGCCTGGGATCGAACCAGAGCGTGGCGGTGGATTGCCGGGTAATCGCTGCCACCAAGTCTGACCTCGACGAACTGAGCCGCGCCAACCAGTTCCGCAGCGACCTGTACTACCGCCTCAACGTGGTCACCCTGGAACTGCCGCCTTTGCGCGAGCGGCGCGAAGACATCCTGCAACTGTTCGAACACTTCCTGCAGCAATCGTCGCTGCGCTTCGACCGGGCGGTGCCGGAGTTGGACAACCAGACCCTGTCGAGCCTGATGAGCCACGACTGGCCGGGCAACGTGCGTGAACTGCGCAACGTCGCCGAACGTTTTGCCCTGGGGCTGCCCGCCTTCAAGAAAAGCGGCGCCAGCAGCGGCAACCACGGCCTGGCCTTTACCGAAGCGGTGGAAGCCTTTGAGCGCAACCTGCTGGTGGACGCCCTGCAGCGTAGCGGCGGCAACCTGACCCAGGCCAGCCAGGAATTGGGCATGGCCAAGACCACGCTGTTCGACAAGGTCAAGAAATACGGGTTGAGTCACTGATGGATCTGTTCTTGAAGGCCGCACTTGGCGCGGCGGTGGTGCTGATCCTGGCGGCACTGGCCAAGACCAAAAACTATTACATCGCAGGCTTGGTGCCACTGTTTCCGACCTTCGCACTGATCGCCCACTACATCGTCGGCAAAGGGCGTTCGGTGGAGGATTTGAAGACCACCATCGTGTTCGGGATGTGGTCGATCATTCCGTACTTCGTGTACCTGGCGACCTTGTATGTGATGGTCGATCGGATGCGGCTGGAGGCATCACTGGCAGTAGCTGCCGTGGCCTGGTTGATGGCCGCGACGATCCTGGTCAGCATCTGGGTTCGCCTCCACTCCTGACTCAACTCGGTCAACAATGTGGGAGGGGGCTTGCTCCCGATAGCGGTGGATCAGTGAAATAGGTACTGACTGACACACTGTTATCGGGAGCAAGCCCCCTCCCACATTTTTTGCCCGCCGTGTGTCAGCGGACGATTTTGTCGACTTGAATCCCGAGTTTTTTCAGGCGATACCAGAAACTGCGTTCGGAAATGCCGATCCGCTGCGCCGCCGCGGCCTGCACCCCGTTGCTCTCCTGCAACGCCGCCAGGATGTAGGCTTTCTCCACCTCGGCCAGCGCCGCATCCAGATCCTGCGGCACGCCCGGGCCGTCGCTGAGGATCGCCGTCACATCGCCCTCGCTCGGTTTTGAAGCAAACAGATAACCCGGCAAATCAATATCCTCGATCACCGGCGACGCTGCGACGATGGTCGCGCGCTCCACGCAGTTTTGCAGCTCGCGGATATTGCCCGGCCAGTGATACGCCGCCATCGCCTGCAATGCCTCGGGGCTGAAGCCGGTAATGCGCTTACCGGCGGTGGCGCTCAAGGTCTGGGCGAAATGCCGGGCCAGGGGCGCGATATCTTCCACGCGCTCACGCAGGGCCGGCAATGGAATCGGGAAGACGTTGAGGCGGTAGTAGAGGTCTTCGCGAAACTCTTTGTTCGCCACTGCGTCCAGCAGGTTCTTGTTGGTGGCGGCAATGACCCGCACATCCACCTTGCGCTCGCGTGGGTCACCCACCGGCTCGATGACCCGCTCTTGCAAGGCGCGCAAAATCTTGGCCTGCAACGCCAGGGGCATGTCCCCCACTTCATCGAGGAACAACGTGCCCTTGTCGGCCTGCATGAAGCGCCCTACCCGGTCGGCCACGGCGCCGGTGAAGGCACCTTTGCGATGGCCGAACATCTCGCTTTCCAGCAAACCTTCGGGAATCGCCGCGCAGTTGACGGCCACAAAGGGTTTGTCGGCACGGCTGCCATGCTTGTGGATGGCGCGGGCGACCATTTCCTTGCCGGTGCCGCTTTCGCCGGTCAGCAGGATGGTTGCGCTGCTGTCACGCACCGAATCCACGGCTTGCAGCACCTTGCGAAACGCCGGGCTGTCGCCCACCAGGCTGTCGAACTGCGCATGTTCGTCCAGCTCGGCGCGCATCCGTGCGTTATCGCGCATGATGTCGCGAAATTGCAGGGCCTTGGCCACGGTGATGTCCAGCTCATCGATATCGAACGGCTTGGCGATGTAGTCATAGGCACCGTTGCGCATCGACTGCACGGCATTTTTTACCGTGCTGTAGGCGGTCATCACAATCACCGGCACCTGTGGATAGCGCACCTTGATCTCGGCCAGCAATGCCGGCCCGTCCATGCCCGGCATACGCCAGTCGCTGATCACCAGGTCGATGTCCTCCTCGCCCAGCACCTTGAGCGCATGCAGGCCGTTGCCCGCGCTGAACACCTGGATACCGTTCTGGCTCAGGGCCTGGGTCAGCAAATCACAGAGCTTGGGCTCGTCGTCGACCACCAATACGTTATGCGTCATGCCCGTCCTCATCCTCACCGTCGTCTTCACCGTTAGCCGGAATGTACAGGCTGAAGGTGGCGCCGGCATCTTTCTCACTGGCGCATTCGATGCTGCCGTCGTGACTTTCCATGATCGAATAGACTTTGGCCAGACCCAGGCCGGTGCCCGATGCCTTGGTGGTGACAAACGGCGTGAAGATACGCTCGACCATATCCGCCGGGATACCCTGACCGGTATCGGCGATGCTGATCACCGTGTTGTCGCCCACGTTGCGGATGCCCAGGGTCAGGCGCCCGCCTTCGGGCATCGCGTCGATGGCGTTGAGTATCAGATTGAGGCAAGCCTGCTTGAGCTGCTTGGCATCGGCATAGATCGTGGCGTCGGGCGCCTGGTCGTCAATCTGTGCATCAATATTGTGGGTGCTCAGCTCCGGGCCGCAAAAACCGAGGATTTCTTCCACCAGGGCACGTGCCGGCTGCAGCACGCGTATCGGTGGATTGGGTTTGGCGAAATCGAGGAACTCGGTAATCAGCTCGTTGATGCGGCTGACCTCGCTGATGACGTACTCCAGGTGACGCTTGTCGGTTTCCGCCAGGTCGGCACGCCGGTGCAACAATTGGGTGGCGGTCTTGATGATGCCCAGCGGGTTGCGGATTTCATGGGCCAGGCCCATGGCGACTTCACCCAGGGCATGCAGCCGATCACGCCGGCGCAGTTGGGCTTCCAGGTGGTGCAGTTCGCCGAGGCGCTCGGTCATGTGGTTGAAGGTACTGCTCAACTGCGCCAGTTCATCACCGCCACTGACCACCACGCGATGCGCGTAACTACCGGAAATCACCGCGTTCACACCTTGGGACAAGTCGCGCAGCGGTTTGGTCAGGCGCTGCGACACCAGCACCCCGGCCGCCAGTGACAGCGCCGAGCTGAGCAGGAAGATCAGCACGAACAGGTTGCTCTGGTTCACCAGCCCTACCAGGCTGGTGTGACGCAACAGGCCGCTGAATATAACGCCTTGCAGTTCGCCGGCATCATTGAAGATCGGCCAGTACAAACCGCTGTACTGGTTAGTGAATTGCTCGCTGGGCTGCTTGGTGCTGCGCAGCGCGGCCTCGACGTTCTTCGGGATGCGCGAAGGGTGATTCTCGAAACGCTGGGTGGAAAATATCTCGGAAAAACCCGCCGGGTTGGCCAGGTACAAACGCAGGTCCAGGGAGTGCACATCGGCCACGCTGGTGAGGAAACTGCTGTCCAGGTAGGTCGCCACCAACAACAGGTAATCAACGCCATCGCGGCTGGTCTCGAAGGTTGACACCACCAGCCCCGTGCTCACCCCCGCGACTTGCACGGTCTGCAGCACGGCATTGCTGGTCAGGTTGATCTGCCTGACGATGTCATCGGCGGCTGTGCTGAACACCACTTTGTGGTCGCTGGTGCGAATCAGCGCGACCACGTCGATATCGGTGGCATCGGCAATGTCGGCGGTCAGCCGGTCATGCCTGGCCGCCTGTTTCGACGACGGTGGGCTGGTATAGCGCAAGAACAGCTTGGCCATGCGCGCGTTGTCATGAAGGATGTCACCGATCTCATCCTTGACGATCTTGGTCGATTCTTGCAGCCAGATACGTACGTTGCTGTCGAAAATCTGCGACAGCGTGGTGGCGGCCAGCTCAGCGGCAATCATGGTCGGAATAACGCTGACCAGCCAGAACGCCAGCACCAGCTTGCGCTGGACGCTCCAACGCGAAATGGCAAAGGGGCGGGCTTTCTGGCGGGTCTTGGTGATCATCAGGTTTCGCTTATCGCAGCAGCCATGGCAGGGTCGGAACGATCCGGTCGAATAAACAGTTTTACAAGCTTGAGCAGGCCGTTGACCAGCCGGTTGCGATGGCGAAAGAACAGGCTGTTGCCCTCGAACTCGCACCCCAGCCGCAGTTTACTGGCATACCCGGCCTGGCCGCACTCGTACACCGGAATATTGTGTTCAATACAATAGTCGACATTGGTCAGCCAACTGCGAAAGTACAGGTTGTACTCACGGCTGAATTCGATGTCGTGGCCAAAGAACTTATCCACCAGCCGCTGCTCATCCAGCAGGATCAGGTTGAACGCCACCAGGCGTTCGTCCACCCAGTAAAGAACACAGACCGCCCGCTCATGAAGGTGTTCAAGCACGCCGGTGAAGTAAGCGGCAGGCAGGCGCTCGAACTGTAGATCCGCGCGCGCAAGCGTGGCCTCGTACAGGCGCATGATCTCGGGCAGCACATCATCGACGTTGTGCCGCCACTCGATGCGCGGCCCGGGTGCCCGTAGCTTGCGGCGCAGGTCCTTGCGCGTGGATTTGCCCAGCGAGCCCAGGTACGCATCCACCGACCCATAGGGCAACGGCAACACCCCGGTCGGCAAGCTCGGCATGGTCTGAAAGCCGGCTGCACGACAACTGTCGGCCCAATGCGGGTCGTTGGTCGGCGCGTCCTTGACCGCCACCAGCCCAATACCGAAGTGGTCGGCATCCCGACGCGCAGCCGCCAGTAACTGCTGCAACAACAACGCGCGGCGGCCCTCGGGCACATGGCTGGCGACCCCCGCATCACAACGCTCAGCCACCGGCGAACCAATGGCGTACAGCGCCAATTGCAAAGCCTGCGGCCACAGGCGAGCCAGGCGTTCGGTCACGCGCTTGCCCGCCCCCGACACCGTGGTGTCGAGGCGATAATGGGTAATGAACGCAGCAGCCACAGCCACCAGCGTTTCATCTTCGTAGACCGCCAGGTAACGCCACTGAAAATCATCGATAGCGGCGTTTTCCACGGCCAGGTAATAGTCCCAATCCTCTAGGGCACCGGGAAAACAGTCGTTCCAGGCATCGCGCTGGATCGCCCGGATGGTCGGGAAGGCTTGGGTGGTTATCACAGATTGCCCTTATTTCTATGGCGAACGCCGATCAAATGTGAGAGCTGGCTTGCCGGCGATGCAGGCCCCTCGGTGCGTCAGGCAGACCGCAGTGATGCCATCGCCGGCAAGCCAGCTCCCACCTTGACCGGCGTTGACCTGAAGGCTGTGTGCTGCTCGACAAACTCGGCACTCAACTCGATCACCCGTCGGTATTGCAGGTCGACCGTGATCATGTGGTAGCAGTTATCCAGCAAAATCTTGGTCACCGGGCCACCGAGGTGGCGTTCCACGTAGTCGGCGTTCCAGCGGCTGGTGATGTCGTCTTCGATGGAATGCAGCACCAGCGCCGGCACCTTGATGTCGGGCATGCGCTTCTTGACCACCGCGTTCATGCGGTGCAATTCGCGCACGGTGATGCCTTCCATGGTCAGCAACCCTGCCTCGCTGCTCTCCCCTTCCTTCATCTGCCGTTCGACGATGGCCCGCAGGCGCTCATTCTTGATGCCGTAGGGCGGCTTCTCTTCGAAGCTGCAAACGTGCACGCCGAATGGAATCTTCATCAGCAACGGCGTGAGGAACGCCAGCTTGTTGATGCTCCAGCCGTCGTACTTCAGGGTGGTGGAGTACATCAGCAGCCCGGCGACCTGGCCTGGGTGTTCGGCGGCCACATACATAGACATCACCGCGCCCATGGACAAGCCGCCGACAAACACCTGCCCGTGGCGTTGCTTGACCTGCAGGAAGGTCTTGCGCACGCCTTCGTACCAGTCACGCCAGCCGGTAGCCTGCAAGTCGCTGTTATCGCCGCAGTGCCCGGCCAACGTGGGCACATACACCGTGCAATTGCCTGTCTTGGCCAGGCCCTTGGCGACCTGGCGCAACTCGGTCGGTGTGCCGGTCAAGCCGTGGATCAACAGGATCCCGACCGGACCTTCACCGAGAACGAAGCCGGCGGTACCTTCACCGAGGTCGATCCCTTGCGCATTCACCGATTGGTCGCTCGCACCAGCAGTTGCTCAAGCAGCTTGAGACCCAATTCGATTTCCGGGTAGCTGATTTCCAGGGACGGTGCCAGGGTGATCACGTTCTTGTAGTAACCGCCCACGTCGAGGATCAGACCCAGCTTCTGGCCGTCCACCACCATGTCGCCTTTCATGCCTTCCTCGACCATATAGTCCAGGGTCGCCTTGTCTGGGGTGAAGCCGTCCGGGCCGCAGATTTCGCAGCGCAGCGCCAGGCCCAGGCCGTCGACATCGCCAATGATCGGGAAGCGTTTTTGCAGGTCCTGCAAGCCTTCCAGGAAGAACTTGCCCTTGGCCATGACCATCGCG
The DNA here is from genome assembly GCF_000263715.2 of Pseudomonas synxantha BG33R. Classification (NCBI taxonomy): domain Bacteria; kingdom Pseudomonadati; phylum Pseudomonadota; class Gammaproteobacteria; order Pseudomonadales; family Pseudomonadaceae; genus Pseudomonas; species Pseudomonas synxantha. The sequence goes on along the minus strand of NZ_CM001514.1, from coordinate 1,307,021 downwards.
CCGTAATCGACTTCGTTGGTCATCTTGAACATTTCCAGGCCGACGGCGGTGCCCAACGGGTTGGAGGCGAAGGTGGAGTGAGTCGAACCTGGCGGGAACACCTTCGGGTTGATCAACTCTTCACGGGCCCAGATACCGCCCAATGGGTTGAGGCCATTGGTCAGGGCCTTGCCGAACACGATCACGTCCGGCTGCACATCGAAGTGCTCGATCGACCAGAGTTTGCCGGTGCGGTAGAAGCCCATCTGGATTTCGTCGGACACCATCAGGATGCCGTGCTGGTCCAGGACGTGCTTGAGCTCGCGGTAGAAGTTCATCGGTGGGATCACGTAGCCGCCGGTGCCCTGGATCGGCTCGACATAGAAAGCTGCGTATTCGCACTGGTTGGTTTTGGGGTCCCAGACGCCGTTGTATTCGGTCTCGAACAAACGGGCGAACTGCTGCACGCAATGGCTGCCGTACTCTTCCTTGGTCATGCCCTTCGGGCCACGGAAGTGGTAAGGGAATGGGATGAAGTTGGCGCGTTCGCCAAAGTGGCCGTAGCGACGACGATAGCGGAAGCTGGAGGTGATCGACGAGGCGCCGAGGGTGCGGCCGTGGTAGCCGCCTTCAAAGGCGAACATCAGGCTTTTGCCGTTGCTGGCGTTACGTACCACTTTCAACGAGTCTTCGATGGACTGCGAACCGCCGACGTTGAAGTGCACGCGGCCGTCGAGACCGAACTTCTTCTTGGCGTCGACCGCGATCATTTCCGAGAGCTCGATCTTGCCTTTGTGCAGATACTGGCTGGCAATTTGCGGCAGGGTGTCGATCTGTTGTTTCAGCGCATTGTTCAGGCGCGGGTTGGCGTAGCCGAAGTTGACGGCCGAGTACCACATCTGCAGGTCGAGGTAAGCCTGGTCTTCGGTGTCCCACACGTAGGAGCCTTCGCAACGGCTGAAAATACGCGGAGGCTCGATGTAGTGAACGGTGTCGCCGTAGGAGCAATACTTGGCTTCTTTATCCAGAAGGATCTGGTCTTCGGCGGTAGCGATACGGATATCAGACATGATGGAAGAGTTCCTGAGTGTCAGAAGAGGTGTTGAAGGTGGTGGCGTTGGCGGCGATGCCTTGGGGCAGCTTGGCCAGCAGTGCGGTCACTTGCGCAAAGGTGTCGAAGCGCGCGTGAGGAATGTGGTTGGCGACGCAGTAGTCGGCGAGGCTGCCCTTGGCGAACACGAAGTCGGCGGTGGACGCCACGCACATGTCGGACTTGCCGTCACCGATCACCAGTACGCGCTTGTTGCGCGGGGTGGATTTGCACTTGCAGTTGCCGGAAGCGGCGCGGCAAGCATCGCTGGCGTAGGGGAAGTCGATACGCCAGCTGTTCTGGTCGACCTGGCGCAGACGGTTGGCGAGGATCGGCAACAAGGTCACGTAATTGCGCGACAGGATGCGCGCGATGCCCTGCTCGATGCCGTCGCTGACCACCTCGATAGAGGCGCCCAGGTCCATGACGTGATCGACGAAATCCGGGAAGTCCGGGTCGATCTCGACGCTGTCGAAATACGCCAGCAGTTCGCTTGGGGTGGCCTTGATCAGCGCCAGTTGGCGGCTCAGGCATTCGCGTGAACCGATATGCCCGTCCAGCCATTGCTGTTCAATGGTTTCCCACTCGGGGCCGGCGAAGCGTTGGAGGACGTTGTCGATGACATCCGTGGGGGTAATGGTCCCATCGAAGTCACACACGATATGCCAGTGGATCATCTACCTGTACCTGAGAGAGCGCGCTGTATGCGCTTGCAACAGGGATAGAGCAGGGAGTGTGCCAACTAGTCAAAACCCAGTCGGGCTGGGGGTTTGCCGGCAGAGTCGCAGTGATAGGCGTGCTGCAAGCTACAATTTTTGTAGCTTGCTACAAACAACATGAGTGCTTGCGCAGGCGCGAGGGTTTGCGCGTTCATGCGCGCCTGTCACCTCAGGAACGTACACCATGACCAACATCACTTCTGCCGTATTCGCAGGTTTGCTCGGCCTATGGGGCTGCTCCAGTGCGGCCTGGGCAGACGGCATCAGCGGCGACGTGGGCGCGGGCCTGAGCTATCAGCCCCATGACCCCACCGGCAGCCGCTACGAAACCCGGCCCGTGCCCTACCTGGACCTGGATTGGGGCGACGTCAGCCTGAGCACCGACGACGGCCTGACCTGGAGCGCGCTGAACACCCACGGCATCACCGCCGGCCCCTATATCAATTACCTGGCAGGGCGTACCTCCAACGGTGAGTTGCAGGGCTTGCGCAATGTGTCGGACATGGCTGAGGTCGGCGGTTTCATCCAGTACGCCCCGGCCAATTTCTGGCGGGTCTACGCGCAGCTGGGCCAGGCCGTGGGCGGCGGTCACTCCCAGAGCGGCACCCTGGGTAAGATCGGCGGCGAACTGGGCTACCCGTTGGGCGGCGGGATTATCGGCAGCAGTGGCCTGGTGGCGCATTTTGCCGATGCGCGCCAGGCCAATACCTTCTTTGGCGTAGACAACAACGAAGCTGCCGCCACCGGCTTTCGGCCCTACAACGCCAGCGGCGGCTTCCAGAACGTGACGTTGAGCCAAAGCTTCGCTTTTCCCCTGGCGCCCCACTGGTCACTGCTGACCAGCGCAAGCTGGGTGCATCTGGTGGGCTCGGCGGCCCGGAGCAGCATCGTCAAGCAGGCCGGCGAGGTGAATCAGGGGCAGGTGCAGACGGCGATCAGCTACACCTTCGACTGAATTACACGGGAGCAAAATTGTGGGAGCGGGCTTGCTCGCGAATGCGATGGGTCAGTTAAATATCGGGGGACTGACACACTGCTTTCGCGAGCAAGCCCGCTCCCACATTGAGACTGTGTTTCATAGCACTATCTTCAGTGCTCTTCGCCCTCAGCCAACAGCGCGATACCACCGATAATCACCACCACCCCTACCCAATGCAACAGGCTGATGTGCTCACCCAACCCCAACCACGACCCCAGCAGCACCGCCACAAACACCAGTGAACTCAGGGGAAACGCCAGCGACAAACTGCTGCGCCGCAAGATCAGCATCCACACAAAAAACGCCCCCAGGTAACTGGCAATCGCCGCCAGGATCCCCGGGTTACGCGCCACGTCGGCCAGCCACTGCCAGGTGAAATCCATCTGCCCCAATTGATCACCGGCCACCTTGGTAAACAATTGCCCGGCGCTTTCGGTGGCAATCAGTAGCGCCCACAGCACCAGGGTGCCCAGGCGCCCATGTAACCAACCGCTATCGACTGTCTGCGTCGTCATGCCTGGCTCCCCGCAATCGCTACCAACATCACACCCAAGGTAATCACCAGCGTGCCCAGCCAACGCCTTGGGCTGACCCTTTCCTTGAGCACCACCCTGCCCGCCAGAACCACCAGGCAATAGGCCAAAGCCGCCAACGGAAACAGCAGACTCAATGGCGCACGGGACAGGGCTTCGAGCCAGACGAAAAACTCGATGACATAGGCGCCGACGCCCGCCCAGAGCAGTGGAGCATTGAACACCTGGCCCCAGAATGCGCGCAGGCTGAACCCGTCATCGAGTTGCGGTAAGCGGTCCACGCCCAGTTTGAAACACAGCTGGCCAATTACATCGAGAACAATGGAAAACGCCAGCAGCAACACCACGGTCAGGGTCACGGGAACAGCTCCTCAAACAGGTTGATCAAGGCCTCATTGGTCGCGGCATTGCGCTGCAAGTCTTGCGCGCTCCAGCGCTGCGGTGGCGGCTGGTCGGACTTGGCTTCCCAGCGCTTGAACGCGTTGCTGAACACCGGCGTGGCGAACTCACCGCACACGTCGATGCCAATGATGCGTTTATGCGCCGCCAACGCCCGCAGGGCCTGGAGCAGATGGGTCAGGCGCATACCGCCCTGATCCCAATTGGTGGCGGCGTCTTCGCTGGCCAGCACATCCTTGTCGATGGTGATCCAGATCGCTTCGGTGGGCAGGCTGGCGATCATCTGGTCGAGGAATTTCGCCCAATCGAGCTCTGCCAGGTTGCGCCAGTGCAGGTGGTTTTCCTGCTGCTGGTGACCCGCTCCATCACCGACCCGACCCCAGACCTTCGACGGCGGGTGCTGCCAGGGAAACAGCTGCAATTGCCCGCGCTTGAGCGCGCCAAGGTTGCCGCCACGCAGTTGTGGGTTATGCAGGTCATCGCTGCACGGGCCGAGGGTGACGATGCGCTTGATCGCCGGCATCTTCAGTGCGCGGTTGACCCACGAACCACAGTGGCGCTTGGGCGCAAAGCGTACCCAGTCGGGGTGGTTGTCGAAGTGGATCAGGCTGACGGGCTCTTTCAGATCAGCCAAAAAGGCCGGCGTAAGGTGGTGATAGTCGCCGGAGCCGACAAACAGGATTTCCGGGCGCGCATCCCTGGGCCGAGACCGTTGGGCCAGGCGTTCGGTAAATCGTTTCCAGGTTTTTTCTGTGGACCACAGGCGCAGTTTCGGCCCCAGGTCGAGCAGGTCCAGACGCGTGGCCCGGCCGCTGGCCAACCGCCGGGCAATGGGCGCCTGACCGGTTAGGCTGTGGTCGAGGTCAAGTATGTTCAAGGTAGTTTTCACCCCTAATGGCAGCGCCCAACCGCAGGCCGGCCGGGCTTTAGGGGGGTAATGCAAGGGATGGGCCAGCGCTTGGATGAGCGCCGTTTTTGAAAACAATGAGTATCAAGTGTGGGAGCTGGCTTGCCTGCTCCCACATTAGAGCGGCGTCAGGATCGCGCTTCGGCAATGATCTGGCGAATCGCGCCCACAAAGGCTTCAGCCGGCTGGCCGCCGCTGACAGCGTACTGGTCGTTGAACACAATGGTCGGCACCGAGGTCACTCCGCGGGTGATCCACAGTTTTTCCTGCTCGCGCACTTCGGCGGCATATTCATCAGAGGCAAGAATTTCGGCGGCGCGCTTCAAGTCCAGGCCGACGCTTTCGGCAATGATCGCCAGGGTCGCGTGGTCGGACGGGTCCTGGCCATCGCTGAAGTACGCCTTGAAGAGGGCTTCCTTGAGGTTGTACTGCAAGCCTTTCAACCCGGCCCAATGCAACAGGCGATGCGCATCGAAGGTGTTGTAGATGCGGCTCTGGCCGTCGGTGCGAAAAGCGAAGCCCAACGCTGCGCCCATGTCGCGGATGCGCGCACGGTTGGCCTGGGATTCTTCGGCGGTGGAGCCGTATTTCTCAGTGATGTGCTCGACGATGTTCTGACCTTCGGCGGGCATGTTCGGGTTCAGCTCGAACGGCTGGAAATGAATCTCTGCCTGCACCTCGGCGCCAAGCTGGTCAAGGGCTTCGGTCAGGCCGCGCAGGCCGATGATGCACCAGGGGCAGGACACGTCGCTGACGAAATCGATTTTCAGGGCAGTACTCATGGTAGGCAACCTCGCTGGCATTAATGCGCCGCAAAGCTACACGATACACCACCGCTACAGCAGCTTCGACCGCTCGCCCTGATCAATCTGCGCCCAGTGCGCCGTATCCTGGCGATGGGCTTGCAGGTAAGGCAACACCGCCGCCAGCAACGGCGCCTTGAACGCTTCCTGGAAACGGTGGGCCAGACCCGGGATCAATTTCAGCTGACTACCCTGGATATGCGCGGCCAGGTGCACACCATGCATCACCGGTAACAACGGATCGGCCGTGCCGTGCACCACCAGGGTCGGCACGCGCAGTTGGTTGAGCAACGGCACGCGGCTCGGTTCGGCAAGGATCGCCATGATCTGACGCTTCACGCCTTCCGGGTTAAACGCGCGGTCGTAGGACTGCGCCGCCTGATGCAGCAACGCCTGACGATCATCCTTTACATTCGGGCTGCCCAGCGCTGCGAGCAAATCGGCTTGCTGCTCCAGAGCCACTTCGCGATTGGGCGCGCTGCGCCGCGAGAGCAATTGCACGAGTGCCGCGTTCGGGGCGGGCAGGCCCTCGGCGCCGGAGCTGGTCATGATCAAGGTGAGGCTTTCCACCCGCTGCGGCGCCATTGCCGCCAGGTGCTGGGCGATCATGCCGCCCATGCTTGCGCCAAGGACATGGAATTGCTGCACCTGCAACGCATCCATCAAGCCCAGCGCGTCGTCGGCCATGTCGGTCAACGTATATGGCGCAGCCACCGGCAAGCCGAGCTTGTAGCGCAGCACCTCGAAGGTCAGGTTGGCACTGGCCGGCGCTTGCCGCCAGGTGGACAGGCCGACGTCACGGTTGTCGTAGCGGATCACCCGAAACCCTTGCTCGCACAGGGCGACCACCACTTCATCCGGCCAGTGGATCAACTGCCCACCCAGGCCCATCACCAGCAGCAAGGCAGGGTCTGACGCCCGCCCGATGCTCTGGTAGGCGATGCTCACCTTTTCCAGGTCGACGGTTTGGGTCGGGACATTGACATCACATCGAGAAGCCGCAAAAGACGGCAGGCCGAATAAAAGAGCGGCCAGTAGAAGCAACACACGCATGAAAAACACCGAAACGCAGAACCCCAGTAGAGCGCGAGTCTGATGAAGTTTGTGCAAGCGCGCTGCCACGGTTGCATGACAATTTGATGAATGACGCTAAACGGTCATCGGTCTCTAACTATGTAGGCCACAACCTTGCGCTTGCTCAACGTTAATGAGGCTCCCTTTATTTACGCGAGCACGATCCCATGGCCCTCCAGGCGCAACTACGCAGCAAGGCCCAGGAACCGATCACCACAGGTCGTGCCATGCGCACTCGCCAGTCACTGCGTATGCTCTACTTCAAGGATTGAAACCATGACCCACACAACAAGCCCCACCGATTTCGGCGCCTGGTCTCCACTGCCGCTAACGAGCATTGACGAAGACCTGTTGGTCGACGCCACACAACGCTGGCAAGACTGCCGCAGCGATATGCTCACGCTGATGGCCGGCATTCCCACGGTTCGCAGTTCGATCAACCGCCTGCTCCAAACCGATCTGCAACTGGACGGCGAGCGCGTGATGCTGCAGTTCTCCGCCACCGAACAACGTGGCCGCAGCCTGATCAGCCTGACCGATGCCTGCCTCTACCTGCAGCAACACCCCAGCCTGGACACCGCGCAAATACCGGAATGCAACCTGCTTTACCTGCCAGCGCAACACACCTTGGCGCAGCACACCGCTGCCCAACTGCTCAATGAGCTTAAAACCCTGGATCTGGAGCAAGCCATAGAGGACAACTGGTTGCGCTATTGGCGCACGGAGCGGGCCCCCAATACGCCTCTGACCTGCCTCAACCGGGCGATCGAACTCTACCGGATCCACTTCGAAGCCAGCGGAGAACACTTGCTGGCCGAGAACAAGGTCCATCCCGAAGTGCTCACACCGTTGTTCTCACTGATCAACCCGGTAGCGCCCACGGCCGACGCGCCAAAATTCTGCGCCGAGCAGCTGTTGCTCAAGCGCACCGGGGCCAATACCATCGCGCTGCCCGGCGCCTGGGTCCTGACCCTGGATACAGAACAACCGGTCAGCCAACTGGTGTACCTGCCGACACAGGCGCCTGCCTGGCATACCTTTAGCCGGCGCCTGGACCTGGAACGCTGGTTGCTCGACCGGCAGACCACGTTGTTCGCAGCCAGCGACATCGATCCCCTGGCCATCATCGAGTACAAGATCAACAACAACCCGCTGGAAGCCGGCCTCAATCTTTGGCTCAAGCAGTTGGCCAACCAGCAATACGAGGACGCGATCAAGCCGTTGGCCCACGTCAAGCTCCACGATGCCTACCAAGCCAGCCAGCATATTGACCAACGCGATGTCCAGCGCCGGGCCCAGGCACTCTTTGCGCAAGCGCCCGAACAACCGGGGACGACCGTCGATGCACAGGTCGACAGCGACCTGCCACAGTTCGGCCTGCTGCATAACGGCATACACGCCAGCCAACGCAAGGTCTTGATACGGCAGCACCGCCTTGCCCTGGAAAAACTGCTCGGCAGCAACACCCCGACGAGCCCAGCCTGGCAATCGTTCGAGCAGCAACTCAATAACCTGAAAGTGCAGCAACGCGCCGCTGAAGACGCGGCACGCGCCATGCTGAACCGTAGGCACCTGGATTTAGCCGCACTCAACACCCACTACTCCGCGCTCTACCAGGCGCGCGTGCAGGGGCTGCGGATCGAAGCGAACATTCAGCGAACCCTGGACCAGATCACCGAAGCCGAACTGCTACAGATCACCAGCGCCCTCGACACGCCTAAGCCCGACGTCATGGCGTTGATGTTGTCGGTCAAGCGGCCCGGCGATCTCCAACCGACACACACCGAACTCAACGGACCGCTGGTCTTGCTCCCCCCCCAGGCCCCGCAACCCCGTACCAACGGCAGCGGCACGCATTTCGTCTACTGGCCCGGTAACGACGGCGGCTTGCAACGCTTCGCCTCCCGACAGGCGCTGGAAGAAGGTTTGTTCGCCATCCATCCCCAAGATGAGGTGCTGGCCCTGCGGTTCAAGCCATTGACACAAGCCCCCTTCGAGTACAGCCTGAGCAGTCAACAAACCGCCTTCGAAGAACAAGCCGCGAGCCTGCGCCAAACCTGGTCCGCCCCCGAACAAGCATCAAGACTTGCCAGTGAGTTGGAAATACTGCGCAAGCAAACACTCCCGACGCTGCTGCTCCCCAATAACATGGCACGCGAAGTGGCGTTTTTACAGCTTATCGAGCAACACAACAGCCAGATGCTTGCCGAGCTGCTGCCAGAGTGGCTGCGCACAAACACCGCTGAAAATCGAGAAGCCTTCAAGGCGATGCTCCCGACCTACGTTCGTGCCCTGAAAAACGCGCAAGCGCTGATGGAGCGCTCGTTGTCACCTCGAGACGAGTTTGTCAGGAAAACGGTCGACGCACGTTTACGCAAGGATTTCTCCCTTAAGCAAGGTTTTACTCTCGACCTGGAATTGCCCGACTCGGTGGTGCAAAAACCTAATATTTTCCTCGATTCATTACCGAACGCACCCCATATCCTCTTCGACGAGCCCAGCGCTGAACGCAGCAAGGTATCTCTGGACTCACTGGCGCTGCAAAATCTCGACAGTGCCCTCAGTGCACGCCTGAAGTTCGTGAGCGTCGAGGTCACCGCCGACGACGTCAATGAGCGCGATGTACTTAAGGCTGGAGTGACGGAGCGGTACCTGGCCAGCACCATTCGCGATCTCAACCTGGCGCAGAAGTATGAAGACCTTATCCGCCAAACATTCAAAGGTGGACCAGAGGAGTCCATGCACCAGAAGCAATACCGACACGAATGCCTGACAGAACCTCTGCGTCTATTGCTCAAGATGCAGGGCAGACTGGCCGTCATGCAAAACCACATAGACACAGGCCAATTGCACCTGCTGAACATCGCGATTGACGCCGCCACCGATGCCGCCTGGAACATTGATGGCAAGCGCATCCGCCTACTGCCGGCCCACCTGAGCGCAGGCGGCAAGGATACGAACGACGAGAGCCCAATCACGCTGTCGGGTATCACGTTTATCGAAGAGCAAAACTCGGGAAATACCTTGCTCTATCTGCCTGAGGCGCCCGATGAACGCTACTTGCGTGGGTTTACCAGCCTTGAGCAGGCGCGCATTGCCCTATTTGAGCTGTGCAACCTCGACTCCATGGCGACCTACGTGGCGGGGCGCGCGATCAAGGGTGATGTGCGGGCCCACGTCGGGCGCATCGGCGACGCCATCGGCAAAAGATACAATGCAATGATCCAGGCCGGCTTCCCCTGGCCGGCCACCACGTCCCTGGCTGCCTATCAGTTGGATGCCCAAATGGGCCGCCTGATCGAGGCCAACCGCAATGACGCACGCTCCAACGACGACTTGGCAAATGAACGGTACGCACTCAAGAGCGGAACGCTTCTTCTCGGTATCAAAATCGCCGTGTCTTTTGTGCCCTTTGTAGGTGCCGTCGTATCCCTTGTGGACGCCTCCACCACCATGAATCAAGCGGTGGCCGCGTTTCGGCGAGGTGACACCAAACAAGGCCTCGAACAAATGATCTCGGCGCTCCAGTCTCTGGCCCAGGCGGTTGGGGACGTCGCGATATCCGCCGCCTTACCCGGTCCACGCGGCAGTGCGGCCCGGCAAATGACTCGCGCTCATCAGCTCAAACACCTGCCTGGCACCAGCTTGTGGCGATCATTGAAGTCACGCCAGGGGACAACCACCCGCGAGCGCTTCGCCGGCTTCGAACACCCCGAGACCATTAAGGCCGGCAATCTGCAACCGGTGTTGACCGGGCCCTATCGCCACACCTTGCGCCATAATGTGTCCGGCGATTACTTCATCCTCAGTGAAGGTCGTTACTACAGGGTCAGGTTCGACGCCCACACCGCAGAAATGCGCCTGATTGCCAGAAACAGGTATGACAGCGTGGTCATTGAACTGGACCCTGCCCTGCAATGGGACACCTACGGCGCGCTGCACGGTGGTCGCAACACCGTTTATGGCGGTGGCAGCCGGCGCGGAGGACGCGGGGGAGGCCAGCCGGGGAGCGTTCCACCTGCAGTCAATCGAGAACTCCCGGCATCCGCGCTAGAGGTCAATACGCAGCGCGCTACGCTCGGTAAAAATGTGATAACCCAACACAACGACCTTGTGACCCAAGTCGATGCCTGCACCGCAAAATTAAGAAAACACGCAAACGACTATCCAGACCCCCAAGTCGCGTCCACTCAAAGAACAACAGACAGCAAAGCCCTGGATGTCGACCTGGCCAGGGACATCGAAAGCGCCAAGAAGATGTATACGTCGCTCGAACTGGCCCAGCAACAGCAAGTCCGCCTACCCAACTTCAACTATGCTGTACAACTGAGTAAAACAGCCCACATTGTGTCTGACCGACTCAATCACCTGATTCACCATGCCACCAATCGGTCCGTGGCGTCATTTGACCGATCCATGGCGATCATCCAGCAGCTGGATAACCTGCCTTCAGCCTCCCCCATCACTCAAACACTGCTCAGTGAAGTGAGGCAATGCCGCCTGGACATACTTGATGATCTTAACGTGATAGAGCGCTCGATGAAGGACATGGGCACCTGGAGCAAACGCATTACCGCCAGAACGGCACGCACTGAGGTCGCGGCCAACCTGGCTTATTGGAAGCAGAGATTTACCGACCTGCGCATTACCAGTATGCGCAGCGGCCAACTGTTGCACCCAATCACCCGCCGACAGCAAACCGTGGACATTGACTGGATCTACCAGGAAACTGCGGTGAATCAGGCCAGGAACAACGTCAGCCGCGCTCTAACCGCGCACATGACCCTACCCGAAGCCAATATCAGCCGGGTTGAACGCAATCGAATATTGCAGAACTGCATCAAGGTCTATGAAGAGTTTTCACGTGATCTGAGTGCCTGGAACGAGAGGTCACCAGATCATTTCGATCCGAACTTTTTCCAACTCATGCAAAAAGACCTTGACCGCTTGATTCGAAAAGCCGAACGGGCCATCAAGAAACCCGCCTCCGAGCCCAATCCAAACGCTACTCGGACCGCCTTTGAAACCGAGGACGGGCAACTATTGATAGGCACCGAAAAACCCGCCGGGCAACAATCACCGCGACAATTCATCATCAGCGACGCCGACGGCAATCCCACTGAGGTATGGGATAAGATTGGCGACAGCAACACCTACCGTTTGAACCTGACCCAGAGCCAACCTGCCGCCGCCCCGCCTGCGCTGCCCACCGACCGCCGCGCCACACTTGCGGATGCCCGTACCCGCCTGGACGGAGTGGATGCTTATGAACAGCAGGTGCGAGGGTACAAAACCATGGAGCCGATCAACCTCGAACACAGGCTGGTCACCGAAGCCAAACAACTCAGGACTCGCGCCAACAACGTGCAAAGCCTCGACGCGGGCAACCCGATTGTCGATCAATTGCGCATTCGTGCAACTGCGCTTGAACAGGCAGGCGAAGCCTTACGGATCCAACGTAGCCTGGAAAGCCCAACGCCGACTGAAGGCTACCTGGACTATCTGGTCGGTAAAGGCCGAGTTGTGATTCGAAAAATCGGCGCGCGTAAAAAGCTCAGGGACAAACGCCCCGACGGCAAAGACGACTACCTGCAGGAATACGAGATCTACGACTCGAACCGGCAGGCTAAGGCTGACCAACCGATCTGGTACGCGCACTTTCACTATGACGCGCTGCAGTCCTCGTTCGACAGTTTCCCCAAGGCGCATTTAAAGCTCTTTGCACAACGCTACTTGGGCATGAAATGGCAAGCCGCAGCAGAGGGACTGGCCTTTGTAGACACTAAAATCTGGCGTGGGTCTATCGAAAAGCCCTTCGCCAGAATGCACTTCCAGGCGCTGAAGTAATCCCAACAGGTGGGCGGCCAACATGAAGAGCTTTCAATGAATTATCATTGTGCGCAAATACTATTCATGGAGGCCACAGTGCTGGAAATTCGTCATCTAAAAACACTGCATGCCCTGCGTGAAGCCGACAGCCTGGTGGAGGCAGCCGAGCGCCTGCACCTGACCCAGTCCGCCTTGTCCCACCAGTTCAAGGAACTGGAAGAGCGCCTGGGCATGCCGCTGTTCGCACGCAAGACCAAGCCTGTGCGCTTTACCAGCGCAGGCCTGCGTCTGCTGCAACTGGCGGACGCCACCCTGCCCTTGCTGCGTGGCGCCGAACGCGACATCGCACGGCTGGCAGGCGGCACCGCCGGGCGCCTGCACATGGCCATCGAATGCCACAGCTGCTTCCAGTGGCTGATGCCGACTATCGACCAGTTCCGCGATGCCTGGCCCGAGGTCGAGCTCGACCTGGCCTCCGGCTTTGCCTTCGCGCCATTGCCGGCACTGGCCCGTGGAGACCTCGACCTGGTGGTGACTTCCGACCCGCTGGAGCTGCCGGGTATCACCTATGTGCCGCTGTTCACCTACGAAGCCATGTTGGCCGTGGCCAACCAGCACCCGCTGGCGAACAAGTCATACATCGTGCCGGAAGATCTGCTGACGGAAACCCTGATCACCTACCCGGTGGAAAGAGACCGCCTGGACATCTTCACCCGCTTCCTGGAACCTGCCGACGTGGAACCCGCCCTGGTACGCACCTCGGAGCTGACGGTGATGATGATGCAACTGGTGGCCAGCGGCCGAGGCGTCTGCGGTATGCCCCACTGGGCGCTGCATGAGTACAGCTCACGCGGGTATGTGAAGGCCAAGCGCCTGGGCGAGAAAGGTCTGTTCGCCACGCTGTACGCGGGCATTCGGGCGGACATGCTGGATGCGCCGTACATGCGCGACTTCTTGCTGACGGCCAAGGACACGTCGTTTTCCACCCTGGATGGGGTCAGCGCAGTGCGTTAAGCGACTTCGCAGCCCCCCTAACCACGATGCGAAGCGAGCCGCTCTTGATCCTGATCTGCTTTTGATCTTGATCTTAAGCGCCCCGTCAAACCATGCTGGCCGTAATCCGCCATGGATTTGGGGCTCTTTTCCAAAAGTGACCCGCTGTAAAAGCGGAACCAATAGCAGCCGTTACCCAAATAACGGATATGTACTCGGTCTGATCCAGCATCCCAACCAACCCTGAGGCCGCCATCGGGAGCAAGTCGAACCGTCGCACCGCCCCTCCCACATTGGATATCACTGATCTTTTAACTCACGCCACATGTGGATCTTGTCGAAATACTCCTCACCAACCCGCACCGCCAACGGCTCCAAGCCGTACTGAATGAAGCCGCAACGCTGGTACAGCGCAAACGCTGCCTCATTCCCGGCAGTGACAGTCAGTTGGATCAGTTCCAGCCGCGGGTGTCTACGGGCCTCCTCCAGCGCAGCCTCTACCAGTTGCCGCCCCAATCCCCGTTGTTGATAAGCCGCACTCACATACATGCCGAATAATGTTGCCTTGTGCCACGCCTTCTCCCGCGGCTCGAACGCCAGGCCGGCGATACCCGCCAGTTGGTCGCCCTCGAATGCGCCAAGCAGGTGATCCAGAGCGCTGCTCACGCGTTTTTCCCACCAGCTCAGGGGCATCGCGGCGCGCTCGGCAACACTGGAGGTAAACGCCTGGGGATAAGCGCCATAAGCCTCAAGCATCAACGCCCGATACGCCAGGGCATCGCTAGCCTGCAGCGGGCGAATCATCATGCGCTGAGCAAGGAAGCACGATAATGCGGCAGGATGAACTCACGCGTCAGCGGCGCCAACTCCAGGCCGCCGTCGCCCATGGGGTCGATCCAGCATATTTCTTCTATTTCAGCCGCCGGTTCGACCGCCACGTCGATATGCAGCTGGTACATATCGGCCTGCACCATAAAACCCGGCTCGTTTGCGGCCCGGCTCGAGAATTGGCCGAGGTACACGGCCTCTTGCGGATTGATGTGCAGGTTCAGCTCTTCGTGCAGCTCACGAGCCAACGCCTGGAGCGGGGTTTCGTCAGCGTCGATCTTGCCGCCAGGCTGCATGAAAGCCCGGGTGCCGCGCTTGCGTACCAGCAGGGTTTGGCCGTCTTTATCGATCAGGACGGCGGCGGCGATGCGGATAGTTGAATGGCTCATGAAGGAATCGAGGTCTCGTCCGGTTGTTTGATGAATATGCTGTATTTGGCACCCTCCATGGCTTCGAAGGCAATCAGCTTGTCTACCAGCGGCAGGTTCAACACCTTGCCGGCGTTGAGCAGCAACATGCCGTTGTCGGCATTGAGGTTGCGGGCCAGCACCATCCCGGCTTCAAGTTCGCGGGTAGTGAGGACTTTGACCGTAGGGTCGCCCAGGGTCACGTCACTGAGGAAAGTCGCGCAGGCCAGCACAAAGTCTTCCACCAGCGCCGGGTCATACAAACGCCCGGCGTATTTGCGGATATACAGCAGCGCTTCGTCGCTGTTCAGGTGCCGCTCCAGGATCAGGCCCTTTTGCAACTCGATGAAGTCCACGGCCAGTTTCAGCAGGCGCGAACCCGACGGAATCGCGTCGCCCTTGAGGTGGTCGGGAAACCCCGAGCCGTCCCAGCGCTCCTGGTGATGACGAATGATCCGCGCTGCATCCTTCATCGGCTCCAGGGTCATCAACAGTGATTCGCTCTGGGTCGGGTACTCGCGATACTGCGCGCGGTCGGTGCTGTGCAGCTTGTCCGCCGGCGACACCATCATGCTGTCGCTCCAGCTCAGCTTGCCGATGTTGTACAGCGCGGCGGCCATGGTCAGGTCGCGGGTGCTGGCTTCATCCAGGGACTGGGCGGCACAGCACACGCGGATCAGCTCGATCAACGCGCGGTTGGTCTGCTTGTTCTTGGGCAAGCGCAGGTTGGCCAACAGCGAAAACACTTCAGTGCCGGTCACGTAGCTGCGCTTGAGCTCGTCATAGGCCAGGTCGAGCATATCGGCGGTCTGCTGCAACTCGGCGGTGCGCGCGGTCACGCGTTTTTCCAGGGTGGCGTTGAGCGCTTTGAGCTGCTCGTTCTGCTCGCGGGTCAGGTGTTGGAGCCGCTGGTGTTCGAGGCACTGCTGCAGCACCAGTATCAGCTCTGCGTCATTCCAGGGCTTGCTGATGTAACGGTGGATCTGCCCGTCATTGATTGCCTTGATGATGGTGTCATGGTCTGCGTAACCGGTGAGCAGGATGCGGCCGGTGGCGGGATACAGGCGGTGAACCTGCGCCAGAAGCGTGGCCCCGTCCATACCGGGCATACGCGCATCGCTCATCACCAAATCCACGGGCCGACTGGCCATGATCTCCAGCGCCTGGGCGCCGCTGGTGGCCAATAACACCTCGTAAGGCTGGCCGCGCAGCAAGCGGCGCAGGCTATTGAGGATCGATTCCTCATCGTCAACCAGCAAAACGGCAGACTTCGTAGCGAGTTGTTCATCCATGGTGACTCTGCCTTCAAATTGAACGAAGTTAAGCTAGATTGACGCGGGGGGGGGGCGTGCCCGTACCGGCTCCCGGCGCACAGCGCTGTTGATTTGACGCCAACTGGCCGTCGATATCAAGGAGCTCGACTATGCTGTCACTGCCAGTGGGCACCGAGCTACGCAGTCCAGCCAGGGAAGGAATCGCTATGCCATCAAGTCTTTTGCCTAGGCCAGACGCGCCATGAACACCCAAGGTGAACGGGCCAACCGTCGCATCCTCATCGTCGATGACACCGCCTCGATCCATCAGGACTTTCGCAAGATCCTCTGCGCCGATGAAGACGCCAAGCCCTCCCTCGACACCCTGGAGTCGACCCTGTTCGGCACCACTGCACCGTTGCGCCAAGCGTTCGAGCTGGATTCCGCCTACCAGGGTCAGGAAGCGCTGGCGCTGGTGAACAAGGCGCTGGCGGACAACGCCCCCTACGCCATGGTGTTTATCGACATGCGCATGCCGCCCGGCTGGGACGGGCTGCAAACCATCGAACAGCTATGGAACGTCGACCCCAACCTGCAAATCGCCCTGTGCACCGCCTACTCCGACTATTCCTTTGAGGCCATCGAAGCGCGACTGAAATACAGCGATCAGTTGCTGATCCTGAAAAAACCTTTCGACCCCTTGGAAATCCGCCAGATGGCCAGCGCACTGACCTGGAAATGGCAACTGGTCCAGGACGTGGCCCACAAGGTGCTCGGCCTGGAACGCATCATTGAAGAACGTGTGCAGGAACTGCTGAAGGTCTCGCACCTGTTGCAATACGATGCCCTCACCGAGTTGCCCAACAGCACGTTACTCGGCGACCGGCTGACCCAGGCCATCGCCCTGGGCCGGCGGCATGACTCGCAACTGGCGGTGATGTTTATCGGGCTGGACCGCTTCAAACGCATCAACAACGCCCTTGGCTATCCGGTGGGCGATGAAGTGCTGCAGCACGTCAGTCGCAGCCTGGTGGCGACGGTACGCGCTTCGGACTCAACGTTTCGCTACGGCGCCGATGAATTCGTGATCCTGCTCAACGATATCCAGCACCCTCAGCAAACCCAACACATTGCGCAAAAACTGCTCAGCGCCGTCAGCGCAACGCGTCATATTGCGGGGCACGACCTGAACGTCACCGCTAGCCTGGGTATCAGCATTTACCCCAATGACAGTACCAATGCGGTGCAACTGATCAAGCACGCCGAAACCGCCATGCGCACCAGCAAGGAACGCGGCCCCAACGACTTCAGCTTTTACACCGAAGACATGAACCGCCGCGCCCAGCACCAGCAAAACCTGGAGAGCGCGATGCGCCAGGCCCTGGAACGCCATGAGTTCGTCCTGCATTACCAACCCAAGCTGGATCTGGCGTCCGGGCGGATCGTCGGCGCCGAGGCGTTGACCCGCTGGTTTGAACCGCAGTCAGGCTGGATCAGCCCGGCGCAGTTTATTCCGGTGGCCGAAGACAGCGGGCTGATCGTGCGCCTGACCCAGTGGGTGTTGCGCCAAGCCTGCGAGCAAGCCCAAGCCTGGCGGGATCTGGGCCTGGCGCCGCTGCGCATGTCGGTGAACATCTCGGCGATCGACTTTCGCCAACGGGACTTCGTCGACAACCTGGCCGCCATCCTCAAGCAAACCGGCCTGCCGCCCGCCCAGCTGGAGCTGGAAATCACCGAAAGCGTGCTGATGCAGAATGTCGACGAGACCGTAGATACCCTGCGCAGAATCAAGGCCATGGGCGTGCGTCTGGCGCTGGATGATTTCGGTACCGGCTATTCGAGTCTGAGCTACCTGCGGCGCTTTCCCATCGATGTGCTGAAAATCGACCAGTCCTTCGTGCGCGGCCTCAGCGTAAATAACCAGGACGAACAACTGATCAGCGCTATCATCGGCATGGGCAAGAGCCTGGAGCTGAACATCATTGCCGAAGGCGTGGAAACCGTCGAGCAACTCAATTTCCTCAAGGCCCACAAGTGTGAAGAGGGCCAGGGTTTCCTCTTCAGCAAGGCGTTGCCCCCCAAGGATTTCGTGCAGTTGCTGCAAGTGGGTTGCGCGACACTGATGCCCCATCCATAGCCCTAGGCCTGCAAGGAGTGCTCGCTTGAGCAACGTTTCAACTACCCGATTCAGCCTTGTGCTCGCGTTTTGCCTGTGCACCGGCGCAGCACTCGCAGCCGCACCGCTGGACGAAGCGCTCAAGCCGTTGCCGAGTGTTCCCCTACAGGATCCGGCCAAGGTTGAGCTGGGCCGTCGGCTGTTCAATGAGCCGCGCTTATCGGCTAATAACAGCTTGTCCTGCGCCAGCTGCCATCACCTGGAAACCGGCGGTGCCGACAACAAACCTTTCTCCCTAGGCCTGGATGGCAAGCCGGTGCCACTCAATACGCCCACCGTGTTCAATGCCAGCCTGAACTTCAAGCAGTTCTGGGATGGCCGGGTCGACACCCTTCAAGCGCAGATCGAGCACGCGGTCATCAGCCCGATGGAAATGGGCAGCGACTGGAAAGCCGTGGAATACAACCTGTCCGCCCACCCTGATTACCAGCGCGCCTTCGCGCAGGTGTATGCCGATGGCGTCAGTGCCGCCAACGTGCAGGACGCGCTGGCGAGTTACGAGCGCACGCTGCTGACGCCCAACTCGCGATTTGACCAGTACCTGCTGGGCAACACCGAAATTCTGACGATCAAGGAAAAATACGGCTACCAGCGTTTCAAGGAGTACGGCTGTATCGCCTGCCATCAGGGCGTGAATATCGGCGGCAATATGTTGCAGAAATTCGGCGTGATGGGCGATTACTTCAAGGCACGTGGCAACCCGGTCGAATCGGACCTGGGCCGCTACCTGCTGACCGGCGATGAAGAGGACCGCCACGTGTTCAAGGTGCCCAGCCTGCGCAATGTGGCCGTCACCGCGCCCTACTTCCACGACGCTTCGGCCAAGACCCTGGAGGACGCGGTCGACGTGATGTTCAAGTACCAGTTGGGGCGCACTCCGTCCCAAGAAGACAAGGAACTGATTATCCAGTTTCTCAGAACCTTGACCGGCGAATGGGCGGGCAAGCCGCTATGAGACGTTTTTCGCGCCGTCGTGCCAGCCAGATGCTGCTGGGCCTGATAGCCTTGTTATTGGCCTCTACACTGGTGTTTTTGTACCTCAAATCTTCCCGCGACCAAACAGCCACTTATACCCAGTCCCGAGACCTGATCCGCCAGCTTCAGCAACTCAATGCCCAATGGGACAGTGAAGTGCTCAAGGCCCGGATCGCGATTACCCACAACTACGATCCGCTGGTCACGCCCCTCTCGGACATGACCCGTATCTGGTCTGAACTGCAAGGCCGCGACACCTACCACAACCCTGCCGACCTGCCGAGTTGGCAAGCCAGCCAGGCAGCGTATGTGGCCGCCATCCAGGAAAAAGCCCGCCTGGTGGATCAGTTCAAGTCCCACAACGCCGTGTTGCGCAACTCGCTGGCGTTTTTGCCGACCGCCGAAGACGACATTCAAGCCCAATTCAACCAGATTGACGATCAAGGCCGGCTGCAACTGCAAGGCGTGGCCACCGACACTTACGACCTGCTGCTCAGCAGCCTGGAGTTTGCCCAGGTCACCAGCGATGAACGCGCCGCCGATATCCTGGTGGGCCTGGGCAAACTGGCGATCAACAAACAGAGCCTGCCCAGTGAGTTCCAGGCGCCGGTGGAGATCCTCAGCAACCATATTTCGCTGATCCTGCGCGAGCAGCCGCTGGTCAACAGCCTCCTCGAACGCATTGCTGCCGTGCCGGTGGCCGAGCGCCTCGATGACCTGACCACCCACCTCAATCAGGACCAGCAGACCGCGGACCTCGTTGACCATCAATATCATCGCTACCTGCTGATTTTCTCGACGCTGCTGGTGGTGCTGTTGCTCTACCTGGCGGTGCGCCTGCTGCGCAGTTTCGCCGAGATCAACCGCGTCAATCGCGCCTTGCAATCGGCCAACGAAACCCTGGAGCAACGGGTGGAACGGCGCACCCAACAACTCAAGGATGCCCAGAGCGAACTGCTGGACAGCGCCCGCCAGGCAGGCATGGCAGAGATCGCCACCAACGTGCTGCACAACGTCGGCAACGTGCTCAACAGCGTGAATATTTCTGCCGAGCTGGTCAGCCGTAAACTGCGCGGCAGCAAAGCGCTGGGCCTGGGCAAAGCGATGCAATTGATCAACGCACACCAGGGCGACCTGGGCAGCTTTTTCACCGAAGATGAAAAGGGCAAATTGCTGCCCGGCTACCTCAACCAACTGGTGGAAGCGATCGCCGTGGAGCAACAGGGCATGAGTGATGAGCTGGCGCAACTGAGCAAAAGCATCGATCACATCAAGGACATCGTCTCGACCCAGCAATCCTATGCCGGCGCTGCCACATTGCTGGAGCCGATCAATATTGGCGCCTTGATGGACGATGCCCTGCGCATGAACGCCGGCGCGCTGAGCCGTCACCACGTCACTGTGGTCAAGGAATACGCACAGGTACCGCAGATCCTCGGCGACAAACACCGCCTGCTGCTGATCATGGTCAACCTGATCAGCAACGCCAAGTACGCCATGTCCAACCTTTCCGAGAGGCCACGACAAATCACGCTGAAGGTCGAGGCCCAGGGTGAAGACACCTTGAAGATCAGTGTGAAGGACGATGGCGAAGGCATACCGCCCGAGAACATGACACGGATCTTCACCCATGGTTTTACCACGCGCAAAGAAGGCCATGGCTTCGGCCTGCACAGCTGCGCCCTGGCCGCGGTGCAAATGCACGGCCAGCTCAGTGCTCACAGCGACGGGCCGGGCCTCGGCGCGGTATTCACCTTGACCATTCCCCTGACCCTTGCCGGAAGCAGCTCATGAACCAACCTCCCAACCGGCGTGTACTGCTGATCGATGACACACCGTCCATTCATGAGGATTTTCGCAAGATCCTGATGCCGGACACTGCGCCCAACCAGGTGCTGGATGACATGGAGTCGGCACTGTTTGGCGAAGCGGCCAAGCCCCAGGCCCAGGCGTTCGAACTGCATTCGGCCTATGGCGGCGAAGAGGGCCTGGGCTTGCTCACCAGCGCCATGGCGCAGCAGCGTCCTTATGCACTGGCGTTCGTTGACATGCGCATGCCCCAGGGCTGGGACGGCGCGAAGACGATCGAGGCGCTATGGCAGGTCGCACCCGAGTTGCAAGTGGTGGTGTGCACCGCGTACTCGGATTACTCCTGGGAAGACCTGCTGTTGCGCCTGCAGGCCCATGACCGTTTGCTGATCCTGAAAAAACCGTTCGACAATATTGAAGTGCAACAAATGGCCAATACCCTGGCCAATAAATGGGACATGGCCCGGCGTGCGTCGCTGCAGACATCTCTGCTGGAACAACTGGTTGAACAACGCACCCAGGCGCTGCAATTGGAAATCAACGAGCGCAAGCATCTGGAAAGCCAACTGGTGCAGTCGGAAAAGCTCGCCTCCCTTGGGCAGCTCGCCGCGGGCGTCGCCCATGAAATCAACAACCCGGTGGGGTTTATTTCCTCCAACCTCAGCACGCTCGACAGCTACTTCACGCAGCTGCAACAGATGCTCGACGCCTATCAACGCAGTGAGGAACACCTCGCGGCGCCAGAACAGCGCAATCAGCTAAAGGTTTTGCGCACCGACCTGGAACTGGATTTCCTCAAGGAAGACATACCGATCCTGATCCGCGAATCCAAGGAAGGCATTGGCCGTGTCGTGCAGATCGTCAAAGACCTGAAGAACTTCTCACGCGTGGATAACGACCAGACCTGGCAACTGGCTGACCTGCAGCAAGGCATCGATTCGACCCTGAACATCGTCGCCAGCGAACTCAAGTACAAGGCCGACGTGGTCAAGCACTACACGCCCCTGCCGGACATCGAATGCCTGGCCTCGCAGCTCAATCAGGTAGTGATGAACCTGGTGATCAATGCGGCCCAGGCCATGGGGCCGGAGCGTGGCACCATTACCATCAGCAACGGTGTGGAAGGCGAAAATATCTGGCTGGAAGTAGCCGATAACGGCTGCGGAATTGCCCCTGAAAGCCTACAGAAGATTTTCGACCCGTTCTTTACCACCAAGCCCGTGGGCGAAGGGACTGGACTGGGGTTGTCACTGTCCTACGGCATCGTCAAGAAACACGGCGGGGATATTTCCGTCAGCAGCGAACTGGGCAGAGGCACGACATTTCGCGTGGTGTTGCCGATTCGCCAGACGGCGGCGTAGGGCACGCCGCCGAATCATCCTCATGCTTCGGCTTTTTTCGGGTTCGAACCAAACGAGGCAAAGCGCTTGTTGAAGCCGGCAATGCGGCCTTCGGCTTGGGTCTTGCGCTGTTGGCCGGTATAGACCGGGTGCGAAGCACTTGAAACGTCCAACGGGATATAGGGATAGGTGTTGCCGTCGCTGTGCGTGTGGGTGCGGTCGCTGTCGGCAGTGGAGCCGATGAGGAAGTACACGTCGGCGGCGGTGTCGTGGAACAGTACGGTGCGGTAGTCGGGGTGGATACCAGCTTTCATAAAGCCTCCGGGGCGTTTGAGTGCAACTTGAGTGTTATACAGTAACACAAACAATGCAGACAAACGAGAACGTATTGCAATAACCCTAAGCCTATAGCTTGTCCCGAAAGCTCACTGTAGGTCGCCAATTGTCTATTGCGGGCCAGTCTGTCCTAGTGATGAGGTCAAACTGATTATTCCCACAGGTTGTCTAGGGTTTCCTCAGAGGCGCAGAATGGGTGATCGACCTGAAGAGTCCGAACCCAAGGAAACCGTATGAGCCTGTCCTTGTTAAGCCGCTACGCCTTCTTTGCTGTGTGCGTCATTTTCACCCTCGCCAGCCTGCCCTTTATCGAACATGAATGGCTGTGGCCCATTACCCTGGTCACCGGCATCCTCAGCCTGATCGGCATTTTCGACCTGCTGCAAAGCCCCCACGCGGTGCGCCGCAACTACCCGATCCTGGGCAATATCCGTTACCTGGTCGAAGGCATCCGCCCGGAAATCCGCCAATACCTGCTCGAGTCCGACAGCGACGCCCTGCCCTTCTCCCGGGCCCAGCGTTCGCTGGTGTATTCGCGCGCCAAGAACGAAACCGCAGACAAGCCCTTCGGCACCTTGATCGATGTATACCAGTCGGGCTTCGAATTTATCGGCCACTCCATGCGCCCGGCACCTTTGAGCGACCCCAGCGCATTTCGCGTGATGGTCGGCGGCCCGCAGTGCACACAACCGTACTCGGCGTCGGTGTTCAACATCTCGGCGATGAGCTTCGGCTCGTTGAGCGCCAACGCGATTCGCGCCCTCAACCAAGGCGCCAAACTCGGCAACTTTGCCCACGACACCGGTGAAGGCAGCATCAGCCCCTACCACCGTGAAAACGGTGGCGACCTGACTTGGGAACTGGGCAGCGGCTACTTCGGCTGCCGCACCAGCGACGGCCGTTTCGACCCGGAACGCTTTGCCGCGCAGGCGCAAAACCCGCAGGTGCGCATGATTGAAATCAAGATGAGCCAGGGCGCCAAGCCCGGCCATGGCGGGATCCTGCCCAAGCACAAGGTCACCCAGGAAATCGCCGACACCCGCGGCATCATGATGGGCGAAGACTGCATCTCGCCGTCGCGCCACAGTGCGTTTTCCACGCCCATCGAACTGATGCAATTCATCGCCCAATTGCGTGAACTGTCCGGCGGCAAACCCGTGGGTTTCAAGTTCTGCCTGGGCCATCCATGGGAATTCATGGGCATCGCCAAGGCCATGCTCGAAACCGGCATCCTCCCCGACTTTATCGTGGTCGATGGCAAGGAGGGTGGCACAGGCGCCGCCCCCGTAGAGTTCACCGACCATATCGGCGTGCCGCTGCGTGAAGGCTTGCTGTTTGTGCACAACACCCTGGTGGGCCTGAACCTGCGCGACAAAATCAAACTCGGCGCCAGCGGCAAGATTGTCAGTGCGTTCGATATCGCCAGCGTCCTGGCCATCGGCGCCGACTGGGCCAACTCGGCACGCGGCTTCATGTTCGCCATTGGCTGCATCCAGTCGCAGTCCTGCCACACCAACAAATGCCCGACCGGCGTGGCCACGCAAGACCCACTACGCCAACGAGCCCTGGTCGTGCCGGACAAGGCCCAGCGTGTGTTCAACTTCCACCGCAACACGCTGCACGCCCTGGCCGAAATGCTCGCCGCCGCAGGGCTCGATCACCCGTCGCAATTGTCGGCCAAGCACTTGGTGCGACGCATGTCGGCTACCGAGATCAAGCTGTTTTCGCAGTTGCATGTGTTCTTGAAGCCCGGCGAATTGCTCACGGGAGACGTGAACGGCGAGTTCTATTCGCGCATGTGGCAGATGGCGCGGGCGGACAGTTTTGAGCCCCATGAAACGGCTGCTGCCTGAAGGACGCCCGCCATGTTGAAAGTCATTGCTGAAGATTTTATCAAGCCCGAGCACCTGGAAACCGTGCGCCCGTGGTACGCCGAACTGGTGGAAAAAACCCGCCAGGAACCGCTGTGCGTTGCCTACGATCTGTTTGTCGATCAAAAAGACCCAGGGCATTTTATTTTTATCGAACAATGGCCCGATCAGGCAGCGCTGGATGCGCACTGCCAGACCGAGCACTTCAAACGGTTGGTGCCGCAGATCAACGCGTATCAGGCCAAGCCGTGCAGTGTCGTGTTGATGGACGCTTTCTGAAAATACCCATTGCCTGCTGAACCGGACCACCGACGGCATCGTTGAAACAAGGAGATTCACATGCCGTTACTCGACTTCGCTGCAATCGCCGCGCAATTGCCCGACAGTTGGAAATCCACACGCTTGGGTCAGGTTGGCCCGGCGCGGATCAAAGTATTGCGCATGGATGAGCAGGCGTACGAGGAAGAAACCCACGACTACAACGAAGGGTTGTTGGTGATCAGTGGGTACTTGCACCTGTGCATCAGTGATCAAGTCATCAGGGTGGACGCCGGCCAGATGTACCTCGTGGAAGCCGGCACTGCCCACGGTGTGCTCACCGGCAGCCGGGGCATTCTGGTGATCATTGATGTCTAGAGACATTCAGTAATATCCAACCTTTGCAATTGCTTACAAATACCGCCAACCTGCGCCCGCTCGACGTGCGGCGTACGACAACGCGCGCGCTCACCTATCGTCATTCAACTACTTGTTCAAGAGCCCGCTGCCATGCTGAACGGACGCGACCCGCGCATCGATTTTTTTCGGGGCCTGGCGTTGATCTTCATTTTCTGGGATCACGTCCCCCACAACCCTCTCGGCCTGATCACTCTGCGCAACTTCGGCTTCAGCGACGCGGCGGAGGTCTTCGTGTTTCTCGCCGGGTTCGCCTCGGTGCTGGCCTACGGCAAGGTCATGCAGCGCGAAGGCTATTGGATGGCCTGCCTGAAAATCCTGCGCCGCACCTGGGTGTTGTATGTGGTGCATATTTTCCTGCTGGCCCTGCTGATGGGTATCGTGTTCTTCGCCAACAACCATGTAGAAACCCGCGACCTGGTGGCGGAGATGGGCCTGACGCACTTCGTCACCCACCCGCAACAGGCACTGACCGACGAACTGCTGTTGCGCTTCAAGCCCAACCTGATGGATCCGTTGCCGTTGTACATCGTCTTGCTGGCTGGTTTGTCCGTGGTGCTGCCGCTGATGGTGCGCGCGCCCTGGGCCGTGGTAAGTGTCTCGCTGGTGGTCTACCTGATGGCGCCGTGGATGGGCTGGAACTTGCGCGCCATTGCCGATGGCGTGTGGTATTTCAACCCTGTTACCTGGCAATTGCTGTTTGTGCTGGGGGGCGCCGCGGCGATTTACAGCCAGCGGCCCAGCACGCCCGAGACACGCCCCTTGCAGCGCCAGCCGCTGTTCGTTGCGGCGGCGCTGTATGTGGTGGTGGCCGGCGTGATCACGCTGTCGTGGCTCTGGCCAGAAATCCATGATGCGGTGATGCCCACCACGCTCAACAACCTGCTGTACCCCATCAGCAAGACCAATCTGTCACCGGTGCGCCTCGTGCACTTCCTGGCGCTGGCCTATGTCACCGCCAAGCTGTTGCCAAACCCGCAATGGACGCAAAACCGTCTGGCTGAACGGATTTGCCAGATGGGCCGTTATTCCCTGGAAGTGTTCTGCCTGGGCGTGGTGCTGGCGCCACTGGCGGACATGCTCAATGCCCTGGCGGATGACGACGTGGTCATGCAATTACTCACCGCCTTGCTCGGTGTGGTGCTGATGTCGGCCCTCGCGGCCTGGATGGAGTTCAACAAACACCTCAATCAGACGCCACGCCCCTTGAAGCGAGACAGGCCGAATAGTTAATGCCCGCCTCGCTGCGCAGGAGTAAACGGCCCGGGCGATGACCTGACGTTTTAGTCATAAGCCAACAGGTTTCTCTTTTCGACGCCCCAATTGTGCAATCAGGTAGGCAACGGAGTCGGCGTTGTTAAGTACCGTAAGGATGCGTTTAAGCGAATCGGTACGGAAAACTCGCCGCGCATCGGCGAGGGTTTTGGCACCTGTGACGCTGAGTAGCCTGTCGAGCACATGCTGTGTTGACGTGCCCTGGGTAGGGTCTGATTTGAAGCCCGTTGCAACATCGACAACCTGGAACAACTCATGAGTCGGCGTATTGAGCGACAGTCTTGAAAGATGGCGCTTTTCCAGGGCTGCTTTAGTGTTACTGCCCTCAGGGGTTTGCGGATCAATCAGGTCATCAAAGGGATGGCCTGAATGCACGTAAGCCAAGTCCAACGTCGCACAGACATGATGAGTGATTTCGTGAATGAGGGTGGTCGCACGGGCGTGGGCGCTGACATAGAACGATTTTGTCAACAAATGACTGTATTTCAGACCCGGGTCGAAAAACGTCTCGGTCAAGTACACCAGTTGAAGGGGGTCGGGGACAATCGTAAAGGCCATCAACGTGTGTCCGCCCTGAATAGCCGGCAACCGCGAACGGCCTATGACAAATCGCGTTGAGTCCGAGGACGTCAGTGAGGGCTCCATTAACGCACTGCAGACCTTGTCGACGATCTCCTGAATTTTTTCAAGGTGTTCGACCTCGAGCGTCTGCAAGCCGAAAAACGTTTTGATCTGTTTGACCAGCTCAGGGGCAGCAAGGGGAGTTTGTGTGATCAGGCGCAAATTTTCCTGGGCGTTCTTTGCATAAAACGTCGCCAAGGCAAGTGCATCGGTGATAACCCAGGATTCTCGAGCGTAAAGCGCTCGTATCTCGCGCACTCCGCTGGCCAATACATTCATATTCGAGCGCGCAAATGGCTCGGAGTAGAAGCGATTAAGCAATCGTGCAATTGTCCGTCGCCCCGTCACCAATGGGCCAGCGCTACTGAGCATCCACTGTTGTCGAGGGTTGCGCTGTACCTCAGGGCCGACTTCGCCATCACCGATGATGCGCCAGCCCTGGCCATGCTTGATGACTTCGAACACTTTTCCTGCCACCGCCGCGTAGTAATGGTTGGAAGTCGATCGGTAAAGGTTGAGTGAGGTGTCTTTGATCAGGTTGGCCAAGCTCGGCTCAAGGACTTCGAAACGCTGGAGCCGGGTGCGCGAAGCAGCGGTAATGTCCAGCGCGGGCCAGGACACCACAGAGCTCGCAGATGTGGAAGGCGGCGGGATCGGCTCGGGTGCCGGGGGCACGCCGTCCTCTGATACGGGAGGCATGGAATCGCTCAACCCGGCAAGCGCAGCGACACCACCGATGAAATGACCCAGTGCCTCATGCCATTGGTGGCTTTGCAGCTCCTCGGCAGAAGCCTTGAACAGTTTATAGCTCTGCCAGATCACCAGGGGGTACGCCAGTTTGCCGGCAAAAAATACAGTGGCCGCCTGCACGCCCTCAGAGAACACGGCCTTGGCCGTATCCCAGGCAGTGCCTGCATCAGCGGCTTTTTGGCAGCCCAGCAGCGTTGTCAGCAGCTCGACATTGTCGGTGAACAGCTGTTTGAACAGCGCAGCGTTGATGGGGTTGCTTGCCAGCTGCAGGGTGGTGCTGGCCTGGGGTTGCTCCAGTGCGTTTGTCAGTGCTGCGAGGTCAATGGCCGGGACCACCTGCCGAACCCAACGCTGCAATGCGCCGGCGGCTGTCAACTCAGCACATAGTGCAGCCTCAACGGTATATTCCTTGAGGGTGTAGCATGGGCTATAGGGGGCATAAAGGACGTGAGGCCCCTTGTCACCGGAGGCGGATCCGATCAAATAAGCCCCGGGAATCTTGATGGTTTTCTTCCCGTCATCGACCAACAGTTCCAGAGGGCGGATCATGGCGTTGGCATCCACTACTGTCGCGCGGGCGATCGCATCGGGCATGTCCATGATCTGTTGAATGAGCCCGAAGGCCGTCGGTGAAAGCTGGTCTTGCAACTTCATGCCGTGAGCGTATTGCATCAATTGCCACGGCAGTTGCTTGGCGAAGCGCTTAGAGCGTTGCTCAAAGTCCGAGCTGGCAGGGCCCAGGAAGGATTTGATGTACGTTTGGTAAGCCGCGTTGATGTTCAACGCCTGTATCCGCGTTTTCAGCGTCTGCGCATCCAGGGTGGATGGCAACGGCGTTGTACCGGTGCTGGCGAAGAAGGGCACCTCATCGTTCCAATACGACTGATGACTCAAGGCGTAGTCCAGCAGGGACTGATTGCGGGCAGGCGTAGTGCCCTGCGCCGGCAGCCCGACTTCGATTTCATCAGGTGTGACGCTGTCCTGATCGTCAAGGTCCTTCAGTAAAGTGCTGAGCTTCTTGCGCGTGAACTGAACCAGGGAGTCGATCCCGTGCAGGTAATCCTGATTGTCGGTGACATTGTTTCGATACTGCTCCAGCAATTCGACGTACAGCTGTTGATCCACAGCATGAGCTTTGCCCAACCATTGCAAACCCTGTTGCCGGATCATGGCCTGGACCATGTCCTTGGCACGCTGCACGTTGGTGGGCGCAAGGTCTTGTGTGGCTTGAACCTGCCAGAGCTTGCGCAGCTGTTCGACCGACAGCTGCATGGACAGGATTTGCGACAGTTCATGGTCTTTTTGTTGCGCGTAGGTTCGTTGCAAGTGCTCGACGAGGTTGCCTTCGATCAGTTCAAGGGAACTGAATGCATAGCTCGGTTGTGCTTCCCAGTCCGGTGGCGCCAGGTTCGCCAGGAAAACCTGTCGCTCGTTCGGGATTGCCAGGCGTCGATTTATCTCTGCTTTGAAGTCATTCAATGAGGAGAAACTTTCCAGGCCCAACGCGGGTGTCCACAGCAGCGTGCGGCCGCAATATTGAGGATCAAGCCCGCCGCGCTCGGTCAGCACGAAACAGTTATTGAATACTAGCGGGGTATTCTGCCCAGTCGGTACGACCTGCAAAGAAAACGCATCAGGGCGGAACCCATTGACGCCAGGGCGTAAGTCTCTGGCGTAAATACCTAACACGGTCAAAAGCACTTCGTAGTCGAGGGGCAATAACGCATTGTTCCAAAGCCTGACTTGCACTTCCCCTGTCAAGCCCATCTCCATTGCCTTTCTCAGCAAGGGCTGCATGTTGGGGGACACGCTGTGGGTTCTACACAGGTACTGTTTAAACCCACCGACTGCACTGGTGATCAGCGTATTGAAGGCAGTGGCGTCCATACTTGAGACTTTAGTGGCGGGTTTGCCAGGAGCGGTTGAGTAGACATGAGTGTTAAGCGGATCGATGAGTGGACCCGCTTCGCCACATAAATGCGCCAGAAAATAGTCGACCATACTGCTCGATGAGAGCAGTTGAGGTTTGTCAGTGCCATTCGAAGGGTTGCTGTATTGGCGTACCGAGAGGCACGCAGCCTGCAAGTGTTGCTGCTTGATAGCGTACAGTCTGGTATTGAGATAGGTGATAACGGAACGCTCCAGCGAGGGGCGAAACGATAGGTGTTGTTCGATTTCGGCGGTGACATTTTCGAGTAAATGCACAGTTGTGCGCATTGCAGCAAGCGTTGGTGGAACCCTGGGTTCATTCACCGTCGCCGTCCAGGTCTCTGCCAACTGGGTACTCCAACGCCCCATGGGTTCGAAGGTCAGTAATGTTGGATCAATCATGCCACGTACATCCAGCACATGGTCGACCAGGGCGTCGAGGTCCATCGTGCCCTGGCTCAGGCGATACTGATCGAGGGCGTATTCAAGGTTGCGACCTTGTTTCTCAATGATGCCCTCCATGATGCGTTGGAAAATACCCCCGGTGATCGAGGCTG
Source organism: Pseudomonas synxantha BG33R (assembly GCF_000263715.2). NCBI lineage: Bacteria > Pseudomonadati > Pseudomonadota > Gammaproteobacteria > Pseudomonadales > Pseudomonadaceae > Pseudomonas > Pseudomonas synxantha. Next base: position 1,276,914 of record NZ_CM001514.1, on the reverse strand, counting down.
TGGTGACCTCGCAGGCCAGCAGATCGACTTCGTTATAGCGTTCCGGCCTGGACAGGTGCTTTCTCCAGGCATCGGCATGTTGCCTGAAGTTGAGACCATCAAGAAGGTGGGTTTTGAGTGCTCCCAGTTCGGCAAACGATTGCAGGCCTTGTTGAGGGGTGTAGAGCAGCCAGGGCGAGCCATCGTCGCTTTTGTTACTGCTGATGATGAGTGTGCCTGCCAGCTCGGCGGGGGTCTGTTCAGGCTCACTCAGCAGTGCCTTTTCAACATTGATCGCAGGAGCAAGCGTTGTCGCGGGCAGCGCAGCCTTGAGCGGCAAGGCCTGTAGTTGCAGACGCTGCTCAACCGTAATCGTAGTTTGCTGTTGTTGCTCCAGCGCCACCGTGAAAAAGGCATTGGCCATGGCATTGGTAAAAAGTTGTAGCCGTGAGGATCCTGCGGCGGCCGGCAGCGCCCAAAATGCCTTGGGCTGTTGCTTCATATAGGCTTTCAAGCCCCGGGCCAATCCTTGGACTGATACGTCCCAACGCAACTGATCATCAGCGTCCTGAGTAGGCTGCTGGGGGTTGTAGTAGTGCCGGGTTTCACCCGCAGGCCAGCTATTGGCAACGAAATACCTGAGGACAGTTTCGCTCAAGGAGCGGGTGGTTGTGTGTCGGGACGTTGGCGAATCAGAATTGCCTGATTCGCTGGATGCGTCGATAACATAACTCTGCACTTGGATCTGGCGCTGATCGACATCCGTAAAAGACTGCGCCAACTTGGAGGAAATGTATTCATCCAGCAGAGAAGTGAAACTGGGCAGTTTGAGCAGCTCCTCGCGCATCAAACGAGCATTTTCGAGCAGGTTATTGGAGAGGGTCGTATGTTGTGCTTCGAAGACAGCGCCAGCCACGGTATGTGCGGTAATCGTCAGGGCTGCCGTAGGCGTCAGGGTTACTTGCTGGGAGATGGAAAGGTAATCAAGCAACGCCTGGCGCTGCGACGAGTCTTTGAGCCACGACTTCATTTGCGTCTTGAGGATTTCATGGCTTTCCAGCTTTTCCAGACCACGAGCGGGTGTATAGAGAACAACCCCGCCTTCTGGGGCGGGGCTCATGACGAATGCACCCGCCAATTCAATAGCCGGTTGACCGAGCACATTCAGTTGCAGGGTTTGGACGTGCATCGGCGCTTTGTGTGCCCTGCGCAAAGCATCGGTGGCCAGATAGACCGAGTCGAACCAGTCAAGGTCCTTGAGGGTAAAGTTGCGTGTGCGTTGGCGCTCGCTTAGCTGTGTGCGATCGGTTTGGGTTTCGCTGAAAAAATACGGTGGGGTGTCAGTGCTCATTGAGTGCTCTCCATGCCGGATTGGCTGCTGAAGATCACTCTGGCGTTTCAAGTTTCAGCCGAGGGGCTACATATGCACCAGCGCTTCATGCCCCGGTGGAATGCCCGACACATCCCGCGCCGTCCCCCCGAAAAAGCGCAAGTGCGCTCAACAGCGTACCGGTATCGCCCTCAGTGATGAACGCGTCCCGGAAGGCTTTCCCGGTCTCCGGGTTGAACAAGCCATCACGCTCAAACTGTTCAAAAGCCTGGCGGGCCAAGACACCAGACCACTTGTAGGAATACATCCTGGCCCCATAGCTACCCATCGGTTGTTCGAAACTGTTGATCGGGCGGGTGCCATCTGGCCACTGCAAATGCCCGACTTCAACGTTGGCATGGGTGAAAACTTCATGAGGTGTACGTCCGTCGCCGTAAGTACGGTGCAGCTCGAAGTCGACGAGGCCCGTGAGCAAAATACTGGCGCTTTCCTGACTGGTCTGGGTGTGAACAAATCGGCTCATTTGAGTGGCCATATCGTCAGGCAAGGGATCTCCTGTCTGGAAATGGCCGGAGAGCCAGGTCAGGAACGACGCGGTAAAGCAGAATTGCTCCAGCACCTGGCCGAAAAACTCCGTCGTATCATGGCTTAATTGGCCCATACCGGAAATCGCCCGGTAGGGAGCGGCGGTCAACAAGTGCTGCAGGCAGTGGCCGAATTCATGCAATAAGACCCTTAATTGCAAGTGATCCAGCAAGCAAGGCTGAGTCGCTGTAGGGGGTGGCAACTGACTGCGTAGCACAGCTATGGGACGTTGTGGACGCCCCTCGGCCGTCATCCGGTGATTGCGCAAACCTGAGGCGGCGCCAATCTCGCCGCCCGCCATGCGGCGATAAGGGTCAATAAACAAATGCCCAATGGGCTCGGCATACTCCCTGAGTTCGAATACCTGCACATCCGGGTGCCAGGTATCGACTGTGGTTTGTTCAATCAGCTCAACGCCGAACAGCGTTTTGGTGAACGCGCACAAGCGTTGCAGCACCGTTTCCAACGGGAAGTATTTGCGCACTGCGTCTTGGGAGACACCCGCCACGTCCTGGCGAATTTTTTCCGCATAATAGTTGTAATCCCAGGGTTCCAGCGCATCGACCCCACGTTGCGCGGCATAGCGCTGCAGTTGTTGGGCCTCATAGGCAAATGTCGTGCGTGCCCAATCAATCTGCTGACGAAGAAATGCAGTGACCTCATCGGTCGTCTGCGCCATTTGTTCCACCAACGCCAGTTCGGCGAAGTTGGCATAGCCAAGCAATTGTGCTTTCTGGTGACGACTGTCGAGCAACACTGTCAGAACCAGTTCATTGTCGGTGGCAATGGCGTCGGGACCGGTCCCCACGGCACGGCGGTAGTAAGCCACCATCATTTCCTGGCGCAAGGCTCGATGGTCGGCGTAGCTCATCACCTCCTGAAAGGACTGCTCGGAAAGGGTTAACAACCAGCCATCCAGGCTTGCGTCCCGAGCCGCGGCCTCCATGCGTGCCAGGGCCGCGCCAGGCAGTCCACTGAGCATCGCCTTATCTTGAATGTGCTTACGCCATGCGTCGCTGGAGTCTTTCACACGCCGCAGGAACTCTTGGCTGACTTTCTCGATTTGCAGGTTCAACGTTTTGAGCTGTAGTTGATTCTCAGGCGAAAGATCAAGGCCGGCCAAGTGGTACTTGCGCAGTATTTTATGCAATGCACTGTGGCGTTGTTGATTGAAAAGGGCTGCGGGCGGGCTATTGGCAAGTTGTCGGTGAAGCTGGTACAGATCATTGTTCGCCGCCAGCTCGGCGCTGTACTGCATTGCCATCTCATGACTGCGATGTGATGCCAGCTTCCATGCCGGCCCCTGAGGAACGGAGTCAAGCAACTCAATGATTTTGAGAAAGCCGTCCAGGCGTGCCCCCAGTTCTTCCACTGCTTGCACCAGGTCGTCCCACGTAGGGAATAACGCCTGGCTGGCAATGATCGTGGCGGTGGTGTTGCGGCTATCAGCGATGATTTGCTCAATGGCGGGAACCAAGTGTTCTGCTCTGATGGCAGAGAACGGTGGCAAGTCGTAGGGCAGTAGCAGGGGGTTGCTTTCAGGCATGAAATCACTCTTCAAAGGTAGCTGTCGAATCAGCCAGCCTAGGGAATGAATTATCGTTGGAGGGGTAGATAGATATGAGCAACGCGATAACGCGCGGAACCGGATGCCCCGCGTCATACACAGGCGCAGTGCTCGCGATATCAGGCCCCAGGGGCGGCAGGCGCCTCACCGCAAATAGAGGATAGTGCAGAAAATACGGAGGTCAAAAGCCCCACCCCGCGATAGAGCGGGGTGGGGCTTTTTGTCACAAGACACACATCAGGACGCGGAACGCACCGTCCCTTGAGCGACGGTCTTTGGCTGCAACCTGAACACGTAGAACAGCACGGTCAAGACCACCAGGAACACCGGGCCCACATACAGCGCCACACGGGTATCGGGGAAGTACGCCATCAGCCCCACCACCATCACCAGGAACGCCAGCGCCAGGTAGGAACTGACCGGGTACAACCACATGCGGTACTTGAGGCCAGCCGCCTCGGCCGGGCTCAGGCTTTTGCGGAACTTGAGCTGGGCCAGCAGGATCATCAGCCAGGTCCAGATCGCGCCGAACGTGGCAATGGAGGTGACCCACACAAAGACTTTTTCCGGAACCATGTAATTGAGCAGCACACCCAGCAACAGTACGAAGATCGACAACAGCAACGCCTTGCGCGGTACGCCGTTGCTCGACGTGGTGCCGAAGGTGGCAGGTGCCTGGCCGTTCTGCGCCAGGCTGTAGAGCATACGCCCGGTGCTGAAGATCCCGCCGTTGCAGGACGACAGCGCAGCGGTGATCACCACGAAGTTGATGATGCCCGCCGCGGTCTTGATGCCCAGACGCTCGAAGGTCATCACGAATGGGCTGCCCTGGGTGCCGATTTCATTCCATGGGTAGATCGACAGGATCACAAACAACGCCCCCACGTAGAAGAGCAGGATGCGCCAGAACACCGAGCCGATGGCACTGGGAATGGTCTTCTGCGGGTTCTTCGCTTCACCAGCGGTCAGGCCGATCATCTCCACGCCCAGGTAGGCGAACATCACCATCTGCAAGGACATCAACACTCCCGTGACGCCATTGGGCATAAAGCCGCCGTGGGCCCACAGGTTGGAAATGCCCAGCGCCACGCCGTCATTGCCAAAACCAAACGCGATGATACCGACGCCGCCGATCACCATGGCAATGATCGTGACGATCTTGATCAGCGCGAACCAGAACTCGAACTCACCGAACGCCTTGACCGCGATCAGGTTGATTGTGCCCATGCTGATCAACGCCGCCAGGGCCCAGATCCAGCGTGGGGTGTCGGGGAACCAGACGCCCATGTACACGGCCACGGCGGTGATTTCCGCCACGCAGGTCACCAGCCACAGGAACCAATAGTTCCAGCCGGTGAGAAAGCCCGCCAAGGGGCCGAGATAGTCTTGGGCGTAACGGCTGAACGAGCCGGCGACAGGGTTGTGCACCGCCATTTCGCCGAGGGCGCGCATGATCACCAGGATCGCCAGGCCGCCAATGATGTACGAAAGCATGATCGCCGGGCCGGCCATTTCAATGGCCTTGGCCGAACCAAGGAACAGGCCGACACCGATACAGGCGCCAAGGGCCATCAGGCGAATATGCCGTTCACCGAGTTCGCGTTTGAGCGGGCCGCCTTGAGCGGTCTCGCCATGGGGCAGTGGGTTGCCGACTGGCATGGGGTACAACCTCATCTTGTTATTGGATAAACCACTTGGTCTCACAGACAGGCCGATAAGCCTGGCAGTGGGGATGAGTCCGAGTCTGTTTCATGGACAAACCCACCTTGTAGGACGAAACCTACAAAGTCAGCGGGGCATGCAGTATAAAAACCTCGACACAGGGTTTTTCACTATAAAAAAACACAATTTCAGTGGTAGCTCGTGGGAATAAGCCGGTTTACGAAGGAGCTTTAACTGGTTTTATCCTGAAAGCCGCTGACCAAAACGGCGGCGAGTATTGCACAGCATTGGTGCATCGTCATGCCCTGCGATGGCGCAATTGCCGACGCCCGGCTCAAGTCCTTCACCCCATAGCGACACCCACCAGAAAGAAACGAGAACGGTCCCGCTGCAGCCTGCCTCCGTAAAAGGCACGCTCGGCCAGTACCTTCAACGAGATTTCACGGATGACTGACTTGACCACCAACGACAGCCCCTCCCCCATTACTCAGACCACCCTCGACCAAGGCAAGACGCAACGCCAGAGCAGTGACAGGCAAATGCTCCAAACATTGATCGAACACTTGAAAATCCGCTCGAACGCCCCGGCCACTCTTCTGGTCATTACCCCACATTGCTCCCTGGACTGCTGGCTGCAACTCTTTCGCGAGGCGCTCAACCGTCCGCAATTACTTGTCTGGGCCCAACGTCGCTCAATGCGCCTCACCGGCATGACCCTGCGCAACGGAGCGCTGTACGCTAAAAATGCGACCACGCCGAGCGTCACACTGAGCGACGACAGCGGTTGGCGGCGTTTTACACCACCGATTTTGCATATCGCCCACGTCATCGATCCAGACGCCATCGGCCTGCCCTGCCCGCCGCCCAAGGATCAAAACCCACCCCTGCAACTGAGCGCCCGGCAGGTCTTGAGGTTCTACGGCTACCCACAACCGCAAAACCGCATACAGCGTGAGATGGTGATCGAAGAAATGAGTCGCCTGTAAACGCCCAACGACATCAGGAACAGCCCCACCACTAACACTGCATGTTTCATGTTTGATTACGCCTTATAGATTGAACCCAGCCAACGGCTGATATGCGGCCAATGCCCACTCAGACTTCTGAATCCCAGATCACCGTGACCACGCCGGTGTAGGTGCTGCCGGGTTGCTTGAGCATCTCTTTCACGTCGTCTCGCTCCACGGCAAAGTGCAGGCTTGCGGGACGGTTATTGACGTAATGGCCAGGCTGGAACAGCTCGGTGCCAGTGCCGTCAAGACGCAAAGGCAACTTGCTCACGGCCTGGCCGTACTGGGCTTGCAAGCCAAAAGGCAAGGTCACACCGACCTGCAGCGGCACTTCGTCCCCCGCGCTATTGCGCAGGCCGCAGGTGTTGCCGATGGTCAGGCCGCATTCGAGTTGCATCTTGAAGCGGGTACTGGCGGAAATGACGAAGGTCTGGTCGCGGAACAGGCGCGATGGTTGGCGCCCGCGGTTGAGCCAAGCCTGCCAGCCGCCCTCGGGCAATAGCTCCACGCGGTTGCCCCCCGGTGGCAGGTCCACCTTAAGGTTGTGCTCTACCCGAAGATCGAAGTTGAAGGTCAACACATCATCGTTTGGAAGGTACAAGTCACCAAAATCGAAATCCTGATACGGCCCGACACGGTAAGTAATCGACCCTCTGTAATCCCCCGCTTCCATATCCAAAGGATTAGGCGTACGCAATTCGTACGTGTACTCAAGCATGCTGAAACTGGAGGTGGGCACATCAAACGGCGTCACCAGATTACAAGCACCGGCGCCTTCCGGTACGAGCCAGAACCACAGCCTTAACGTGGGGGCAGCTGCCCACATGCCGGTGTACTGGCACGGAGCCGGTGCTTGCGTCCAGTTGGCGGGTAACGAACTCCAGGCCTGAACGCCCGGCGGATTAGTCGTATTGAAGCGGCTGCCAACCCCGGAAATACGCATTTCCACTGTTTTTCGGTCGCCCTTGGATGAAACCACCTCAAAACTTCGCCACTCGGAGGGGACCTTGAACATCAAACCTTGACGCGGGTTTGCATGGTTGGCCTCTATCGGACCGCTGGCGACAAAGTTGATATCCCAGGTTCGAATACTGAAAATGGCCAGGCTGTCGGAGCTGCCGTACATCAGACCCAACGCCGTATCGGGGCTGGCGCCGAAGCTGCGCAATTGACGGGTCAGGCCGTCGGAATTGGGGGTGAAGTGACCCAGGCGGAAAAATTGCCCTTCGAGTTCGCGCTGGGTGTACAGCTCGTGAATCGCGTGGCGCATGGGTTCGTTGTCGCCACTCTGACGCGCCAGTTGCAGGTTGAATACCTGGCTCCAGTTACCCACGCTGGAACTGGCTTGCAAGCCATAGCGACCGCCCAGGCTGTCTTCCTGGCTGCCGTTGAGGTTGAGCTGGTTGTTAATGATCAGCCCCAGGCTGCCGCCTTCGGGCTGGTCATAGAAACGCGGAATGTCGTCGCTGCGTTCGACGTCCTGGGTCAGGATCGCCAACTGGGAGTTTTCCAGGTTGTAGAACGCCGAGATCATTTTTTCCGGGCAGGCCTGGGTGCAGGCGCCCAGGGCTACGCCTTTTTCCAACAGGGCTTGCCAGGTATCACGGGTAGCGGCCGGTACTTTGCTGTCGCCGGTGTCGGTGAATTCGAGCAAGGTCACGCGATCATCCCGCGACAGCACAATCAGAGCCTCGCCCAGCGGTTGCTGGTCAAGGTCCACACGCACCGCCAACGGCACGTCGAAAAAGTGATCACTGAAACCTGCGGGCAGGCCTTGGGCCTGGGTAATCAAGCTGCCAGGGGTTGCAGCGCCGGAGGCAGCGGGTGCAGCCAGCGCACTCGTACACATCAACAGCGCAAGCGCAGCCGCGATAGGCGTCATCGGAAACATGAACGGATACCCTGAATGCCAAGAGATAAAAAAATCAGGTCGGCGGACAGAGAAGGGAATCAGCCGACCTGCAAGTGAATGCCCGTGATTAACAGGCACTCATTGGCATCACAGGGCTGGCAGTACGGCGTCGAATACCAGCGGTATCACGGCAGTGTAGGAACCACGCTGAGTCGCCGTAGGCCTGGCAGCGGAGATGTTCAGTTCAACACCCGCACCTGGAGTGGAGTCGGCTTCGTTGAGCACTTCCTGCGGGGTGCCGGACAGGGCCACACGATTGAGGGTGGTGGTAAGCGGGATGTTCTGCGCGGCATCACCGTTGAACAGCACCGCCGGGCCACCTTCGATGTAGGCGGCAACCGAACCGTTGGTGTTCTTGATGTCGTAGATGGCGCTCAGGGGCGCCAATTCACCGCTGACCAGGTTGTAGGTCATGGTCTCGTCACGGCCCCAGTTCGGATCACGCGGCTGGGCGTGGAACACGGTGGTCGGGATGTTTGCCTTGAGGTTGACGGTGTGGCTGGCTTCACCGGCAGCGATAGCGGTTACCGAGGAAGACAGCGCCAGAACAGCCAGGGGAACAGCAACAGCAAACTTCTTGAACATGGTCAATACCTGTAGTTGACAACATTGGTTGGTTCATTGCGAAGGAGATCCCTAACAACGAATTACATTGCCGATTAGTTGGAACAAGCAATGCCAAACAATGATCAATCGAAACTAGAGGCAGGTATGCAGGCGCATTCTAAAATTAGCGTAGCCCTTGTAAACAGCGGTTGAGCGAAAAAGATGGCATTTCGCCAAAACTTTAAAAGTATCCGTAGGAAACAGGCTACACACTTAAAAACACGATAAAGAAGTTACTGTAAGACGCAGACCACACTAACTCAAAAGCGCCTGCACAACCACGGGCTAGATAAGAATTCGAGTCATGACTCTAATTAAAGTTATAGCTCTATAAATAAAAAAGATCCAATCGGACTTGTTTCATTTATGACCGAAACCCGCGGCTACCCCATTGACCGTTGGTCGCCAAGGGCTATCCTCCGCACAAAGATATATCTTAAGTTATATCTAAACCTGTTCAGAGGACTTGCGCATGAAACACGAGCATCGCGGCGAATTTGAAAAACGCGGCGGCCGCGGCCCACGGGTATTCGCCCCCGGCGACCTGAAGCTGCTGCTGTTGTCATTGATCGCCGAGCAACCTTGCCATGGCTACGACCTGATCCGCCGCATCGAAAGCCTGTTCGACGGCGCCTACAGCCCCAGTCCCGGCGTGATCTACCCCACCCTGACCTTTCTTGAAGAGAGCGAGCTGATCAGCGGCGACGCCGATGGTGGAAAAAAACGCTACACAATCACCGACGCCGGTCGTCTCTTCTTAAGCGAACAAGCCGTTGCCCTGGATGGCGTGCGCATGCGCCTGGATGTCAGCAAGCGCTCGCTGCGTGGCCACGACCGCCCACCCCAGATCCATGAGGCAGTGCACAACCTGCGCCACGCCTTGCATTCGCACAACGGGCACTGGAGCCCGGAAGAAATCATTCGTGTCGCGGCGCTGCTCAATCGCACCGCTCAAGCCATTGCCGACGGGACAGACCAATGAACACACAAGCCATTCATCGCGTGACCCACGAAATCAAACGCCGCCGCCTGGATGTTCTGCGGGTGGTGGACATCACCCCGCGCATGCGCCGCATCACACTGGGTGGGCCTGAGCTGGAGGGCTTTATCAGCCTGGGCAGCGACGATCACATCAAGCTGCTGTTCCCGCAGAACGCCGCCGAGCAAGCAGCGCTTGAAAGCCCGACATTCGCCATCAAGGGCGACGGCCCGCAACCGGCCATGCGCGACTACACGCCACGGCGCTACGACCTGGAAATCGGCGAGCTGGATATCGACTTCGTGCTGCATGGCGATGGCCCTGCGTCCACCTGGGCCGAGCAGGCGCAGGTCGGGCAGCACCTGTATATCGGTGGGCCACGGGGCTCGATGATCGTGCCGGACATTTTCGACAGCTACCTGCTGATCGGCGATGAAACCGCCCTGCCCGCCATTGCGCGGCGTCTGGAGGAGTTGCCCGCTGGGCGCAAGGTGATTGCAGTGATTGAAATCGCCAATGCGGCGGAGCAACAGACGCTGCAAAGTGCGGCCGATGTGGAGGTGATCTGGGTGCTGCGTGGCCACGATGACCTGCTTGAGGTGGTGCAAAACCTGACGCTGCCCGACGGCACGCTGTACAGCTTCGTGGCGACCGAAACCAGATTGTCGCGCCAGGTACGGCGGGTGTTGCTGGACACCCACAAAGTCAATGAAGAATACCTCAAGGCCGTGGGTTACTGGCGCGCCGACGGTAGCTCGCAAGAGTGAGTCAGGGCCGGGGCTTGATGAATTTATCCAGCCCCACCATCACCAACGCTATCGCCACAAACCCCGCCAGAATCCCCCCGGCATTCACAAACACTTGTGGATAACCGAGGCGGTCCACATCGATGAACGGGTACTGATACTGCCCAAGCAAATGCCCACGCATCAGCACATACGCGAAGTACATCAATGGGTAAATCACCCAGGCGCCGATGTGCTTGAGGCGCAAAAAACCCTTGGGCACACAGCGCCACCAATAAATCAGAAACAGCAACGGCATCACGTCGTGCAGCAATTCATCGGCGATAAATTGAAAGCCTTCAGGGCTCCACAAATGCCGCAGCAGCAGGTTGTAGGCCAGGCTTACCACCACAATGCTCACGGCGACTCCACTGCTGATGTGAGGCGCCAGGAAAAACCGTTTGCCGGCTGACTCCCGGTTGACCCAGGCGTAGCTCAACACCACCACCACCAGGGTGTTGGTCAACACGGTGAAGAAACTGAAAAAACTCACCAGCCCACCCAGCAGGCTGGCTTCAATGGACCAGCGTGAATAAAGGATCAGGTACTGCTGGATCGTCAACCCCACCCAGCCGGCAAGCGCCGCCGTCGCGACAAAACGCTTCATGGGTTCAGTCCAGCGGGCGTTTGGTGCGCATCAGCTTGACGTACAACCCTTCGACTTTTTCCCGCGCCCAAGGCGTCTTGCGCAGGAAGGTCAGGCTCGACTTGATGCTCGGGTCGCTCTTGAAGCAGCGGATATCAATACGTTCGGCCAAGCCGCTCCATTCGTAATGCTCCACCAGGGTGGTGAGCACGTGTTGCAGGGTCACGCCGTGGAGCGGGTCGTTGCTTGTCGCGGTCATGCCAGGCCTTTTGCAAAAAGAGGAAACACAGCCGCGCACCTTAGCCGACGAGGCGTGCAGGTGGAAGCATCGCATTGAATATAGCCCGCCAGGAAAAGTTCCCCTTCCTGACGAAAAAAGAGATGTTATATTGTAACTATATCTATCAGACGTTTTGCCTAGGAATATCCGATGTCCCTGCCTTCTCTCTGGCGCTTGTCCCCTCTCGCCGCCGCCTTGTTGATCAGCTCACAAGCCTATGCCCTGGAACTGCCCCCCCAAGTCGTCACTGGCAACCCGCTGGGTAGCGAACAACTGGCCTCGCCCACCACTGTGCTGGAAGGTGATGAGCTGACCCTGCAACAAAAAGGCAGCCTCGGCGAAACCCTGAACAAGCAGCCCGGGGTGTCATCGTCGTATTTCGGCCCAGGCGCCAGCCGCCCGATCATTCGCGGCCAGGATGGCGACCGGATTCGCATCCTGCGCAACGGCGTGGGGGCGCTGGATGCGTCGTCGCTGTCCTATGACCACGCGGTGCCGCTGGACCCGATCAATGTCGACCGTATCGAAATCGTGCGCGGCCCCGCAGCACTGCTGTACGGCGGCAGTGCCATCGGTGGCGTGGTCAACACCTTCGACAACCGCATCCCCACCGAGGCCATCGAAGGCATCCACGGTGCGGGGGAACTGCGCTACGGCGGCGCCGACACCACCCGCAGCAGCGCGGGCAAGCTGGAGGCCGGCAATGGCACATTCGCCTTGCACCTGGACGCCAATGCGCGGGAATTCAACGACCTGAAAATCCCTGGTTATGCGCGCAGCCGCCACGCGCCGGAGAGCGAAAACGGCCCCGGCAAAAACGGCCGCCTGGGTAACAGCAACGGGCGTCAGGACGGCGGTGCGGTGGGTGGTTCCTACACCTGGGATGATGGTTACGCGGGCCTGTCCTACAGCAACTACGACAGCAATTATGGCTCCCCCGCCGAGCAGGATGTACGCATCCGCATGAAGCAGGATCATTACGCCTTTGCCTCCGAAATCCGCAACCTGCAGGGCCCGTTTACCTCGGTGAAGATCGACGCGGGCTACACCGAGTATCAGCACCGCGAAATCGAAGGCGGCGAAACCGGCACCACCTTCAAGAACAAAGGCTATGAAGCCCGAGTGGAGGCGCGTCACCAGCCCATCGGGCCGTTCGACGGCGTGGTCGGCGCCCAAGTGACCCGCAATGAATTTTCGGCCCTGGGTGAGGAAGCGTTCGTACCGCAGACCGATACCAACGCTGGCGCCCTGTTTATCCTGGAAGAGATGCAAGCCACCGAGCGCTTGAAACTCAGCCTGGGTGCGCGCCTTGAGCACACCAACGTCGACCCGGATGGCAAGGGCAATGCGCGCTTTGCCACTGCGGATAAATCCAGCGACTTCACCGCTGGCAGCCTGTCGTCGGGTGCGGTCTACACGCTTACGCCCATCTGGTCGGTGGCCGCGACGCTGGGCTACACCGAGCGCGCCCCGACCTTCTACGAGCTGTATGCCAACGGTGCCCACGTCGCCACCGGCACCTATGAATTGGGCGACGCCAACCTGTCGAAAGAAAAAGCCGTGTCCAGCGACCTGGCCCTGCGTTTTGACAATGGCACCCATAAGGGCAGCTTTGGCGTGTTCTACAGCCGCTTCTCCAACTACATCGGCTTGCTCGGCACTGGCCGCACGTTGAACGACGAGGGTGAAGAGGATGCTGGCGGTATTCCCGAGTACGGCTACTCCGGCGTACGTGCGCGTTTCGCCGGTTTCGAAGCCCAGGATCACTGGAAGCTCGGCGAAGGCGCCTACGGCAAGTTCGCGCTGGAACTGTCGGGCGACTACACCCGCGCTACCAACCTGGACAGCGGCGAAGCCTTGCCACGCATTGCGCCCCTGCGTTTGAACAGCGGCTTGCTGTGGGAACTGGATCGCTGGCAGGCACGTATCGATGTGGAACATGCCGCGGGCCAAGGGCGCGTGCCGGATAACGAGAGCGGCACCGATGGCTACACCACTTTGGGAGCAAGCGCGGGCTATCGCTTCAACGTCGGTGGCAGCCAGTGGCTGGCGTTCGTCAACGGTGAAAACCTGACCAACCAGACCGTGCGCTACGCCAGCTCGATCCTGCGCGACATCGCACCAGCACCGGGACGCAGTGTGCAATTCGGCATCCGCACCACCTTCTGACCAACACCGAAAACCCTTTGTGGGAGGGAACAAGCCCCCTCCCACATTATTAGATTAGCCAGCGACTATCTGTCACTGTTACCAAAACTGAAATGATGCATCTTGCGATTCACCCTTTCTCAAAACGCCCCGCCGCATTATCCTTCGCAACAATCTGAAACGCTTCACCTCCCGGTCGCCCCATTTGCCGAATCTCTTCCTGCACAAAGACAGCGCTGTCTTGAATCGACCAGCGCCGGGGGGTTTATTGCCCGCTTGTGGATAACCGAGTTATCCACAGAAAAAACCAAAAATAACGATGAACCAAGCCCGAGCCGAATCGTCATCTACAGTGAGTGAAGCACGGGGTTACATAATTCCAACGTAACGGAGAAACACACTATGAGCACTGATGGTGCCTCAAGCCCAAGCCGCCTGTTGCCCAGGCTGCTGGGGGTCTTGCTGCTGATCATGGGGCTGGCCTTGCTGGCCGGCGGCGTCAAGCTGAGTATGCTCGGCGGGTCGCTGTACTACCTGCTGGCCGGTATCGGCATTGCCCTGACCGGCGTGTTGCTGCTGGCTACCCGCCGCGCTGCGCTGGGCCTGTATGCACTGGTGTTGTTCGCCAGCACCGTGTGGGCCCTGTGGGAAGTGGGCCTGGACTGGTGGCAGTTGGTGCCGCGCCTGGCCCTGCTGTTCGCCCTGGGCATCGTCATGCTGCTGCCGTGGTTTCGCCGGCCATTGCTGCGTGGCCAAGCCGCGCCGCTGGGCACTGGCGCGCTGAGCGTGGCCGTGGTGCTGGCGGGCGCAACCGCCCTGGCCAGCCAGTTCACCAACCCAGGTGAAATGGTCAAGACCGGCCAACTGGACCGCGACGCGGTACCCGGCATGGCCAGCGCCGCACCCTCCCAAGCCGATGGCGACTGGAACTCCTATGGCCGTTCGGCCTTCGGTGACCGTTACTCGCCACTGGCGCAGATCACCCCGGAAAACGCCCACAAACTGGTGCCAGCGTGGACCTATCGCACCGGCGATATCCCGGGGCCGAACGATCCGGGTGAAACCACCGCGGAAAACACCCCGCTGAAAGTCAACGGCATGCTCTACGTGTGCACGCCGCACAGCCAGGTGATCGCGCTGGACCCGGACACCGGCAAGGAAATCTGGCGCTTCGATCCGAAGATCAGCAGCCAGGGCGCCGAGAACTTCAAGGGTTGGGCGCACATGACCTGCCGTGGCGTGTCGTATCACGATGACGCCGCCTACGCTTCCGAACAGAGCCCGACTGGCAGCGCTAGCCCGGCTGCGGCACCGACTGCCTGCCCGAAACGCATCTTCGTGCCGACTGCCGACACCCGTCTGATCGCCCTGAACGCCGACACCGGCAAGATGTGCGAAGACTTCGGTGACAAAGGCCAGGTCGACCTGCGTGCCAACATCGGCAGCTTCGCCCCAGGCGGCTACTACTCCACTTCGCCACCGGCCGTGACCAAGAACCTGGTGGTGATCGGCGGCCATGTGACCGATAACGTTTCCATCGACGAGCCTAGCGGTGTGATCCGCGCGTTCGACGTGCACACCGGCAAGCTGGTGTGGAACTGGGACAGCGGCAACCCGGACGACACCACCCCGTTGGCCGAGGGCAAGACCTACACCCGCAACTCGCCGAACATGTGGTCCATGTTCGCCGTGGATGAAAAACTCGGCATGTTGTACCTGCCGATGGGCAACCAGATGCCCGACCAGTACGGCGGCGACCGTACCGATGATTCCGAGAAATACGCAGCGGGCCTGACCGCTCTGGACATCGACACCGGCCACGTGAAGTGGACCTTCCAGTTCACCCACCATGACCTGTGGGACATGGACGTGGGCGGCCAGCCTTCGCTGATCGACATCAAGACTGCTGACGGCGTCAAGCAAGCGGTGATGGCATCGACCAAGCAAGGCAGCATCTACGTGCTGGATCGCAGCAACGGTCAGCCAGTGGTTCCGATCAACGAAATCCCTGTACCGCAAGGCGCAGTGGCCGGCGATCGCACCTCCCCGACCCAACCCAAGTCCGACCTGAACTTCATGCCGCCGCCCCTCAAAGAGCGTGACATGTGGGGCGTGACGCCGTTCGACCAACTGATCTGCCGGATCGACTTCAAGTCGATGCGCTACGACGGCCCGTTCACCCCGCCATCGTTGCAAGGCTCGATCGTGTACCCAGGCAACTTCGGCGTGTTCGACTGGGGCGGCATCTCGGTTGACCCGGTGCGTCAGATCGCGTTCGTGAACCCAAGCTACATGGCGTTCAAATCGAAACTGATCCCGGCAGCCGACATCGCCAAGCAAGGCCCACGCGTCAGCGAAACCGAAGGCGTACAGCCGAACAAAGGCGCGCCGTACGGTGTGATCCTTGAAGCACTGCTGTCGCCGATGGGCCTGCCGTGCCAGGCGCCAGCGTGGGGCTACGTGGCAGCGGTCGACCTGACCAACCACCAGACCATCTGGATGCACAAGAACGGCACCGTGCGTGACAGCTCGCCGGTCCCGATCCCGCTGACCATGGGCGTGCCTAGCCTGGGCGGTACGTTCACCACCGCCGGTGGCGTCGCGTTCCTCAGCGGCACCCTGGACCAGTACCTGCGTGCCTATGACGTGAAGAACGGCAAGCAACTGTGGGAAGGCCGCCTGCCAGCAGGCGCGCAAACCACCCCGATGACCTACACCGGCAAGGACGGCAAGCAATACGTGCTGGTCATGGCCGGCGGTCACGGCTCGCTGGGCACCAAGCAGGGTGACTATGTGATGGCGTTCAAACTGCCGGATTAAGCAGCATCGGCGGTCAATGAAGGCGGCTACCTGATGGGTAGCCGCTTTTTTTTCGTCCCTGATAACCACCACGCAAAGAGAAATCCTACTTGCCCGCTGCCCGTTGTCAGTAATTTAGTGCACAAGCCCTGCGTAACATCTGGGTGCACGGATGAAATTCAAATGGAGCTTTTCACTATGACGGACCATAGCGCTGTACAACCAAACCTGTGTATCTCGACAAAAATCCTGGAACTGGAACAACTCGACAGTCCAAGTTTAAGAAAGCTGATCAGCGGGCAAGTGCTTGCCATTCGAGTGCCCGACTTCGCCAACGAAAAAACCAGTGCACGGTTGATTCAGAGCATCAGCGAAACCGCCACGCTGGAGCAATACAGCCACGAAACCTACGAGGGCGGGCACGTCGTACAGCACTTCTATGGCGTGCATCGCTGGGGCACGCCGTTCAATTCCACCTATGGCAAGGTTGCGGGCAGTGATGCCCAACGCAAGTATTACGCTGACGCTGCCCATATGCGCAGCCTGATCGACCGCATTTGCGCCCCGCAACAGCCGCCCATTCAAGACTTGATGGAGCAGTTCCAGAGCATTTGGCCGCAAGGCGCACAAGCCGCTGCATTCCAGGGCCAGCCGATGTTCTGCGGGATCATCCGCGCCATGTTCCCCGAGACGGCGCACCTCTCTGAAACCGTTCCTCACGTGGATTGCCTGCCCCGCTTGATCGCTGATCTGGAACATCAGTTCAGCGCCAATATCTACCTTCAGACACCACCTTCGGGAGGAGAGTTAGTCATTTGGGATACCCCAGCGTTTGCCTATGACGAGGTCAAGCATTTCGAAGGCGCCCAACTGCCCGAGCAGCGCTTGCAAAAGCCGTTGCGCATTCAGCCACGCAAAAACGAACTGGTGATCATCAACACACGCCGCCCCCACGCCATTTGCGGATTCGATTCGGGCACACGCATCAGCATGCAATCGTTTATCGGCTACGTTCCTGGCGAACCGTTTTACTTCTGGTGCTAACCCTTTTATCGCGCTTGCAAATGGACATGTTGATATGACCCCCGAAGAATTCCGTCGCCATGGCTACGCCATGATCGACCTGATCGCAGACTATCGAGAAAACATCGAGCAACGCGGCGTGCAGCCCACCACGGTGCCTGGCGAAATCAAGGCCGCCCTGCCAGCGAGCCCGCCTGACAGCGCCGAACCGTTCGAACAGATCATGGGCGATGTCGAAAAGCTGATCATGCCCGGGCTGCTGCATTGGCAGCATCCGAGTTTTTTCGGCTTCTTCCCTTCCAACGTGGAGCTGTCTTCGGTGCTGGGCGATTGCCTGAGCACTGGCCTGGGTGTGGTGGGCTTGTCCTGGCAATCCAGCCCGGCCCTCACCGAAATCGAAGAAGTGACCACCGATTGGCTGCGCGACATGCTCGGCCTGAGCAGCGCCTGGAGCGGCGTGATCCAGGACTCCGCGTCCACCTCCACCCTGGTGGCCCTCATCAGCGCCAGGGAGCGCAGCTCCGATTACGCGCTGATGCATGACGGCCTGCAAAACAGCGGCGCGCCCCTGATCGTCTACACCTCAGCCCACGCCCATAGCTCGGTCAACAAGGCGGCGATCCTGGCCGGATTCGGCCAGAACCATATCCGCACCATCGCCACCGACCAACACAATGCAATGTCGCCCCAGGCATTGGCGCACGCCATCGAACAGGACCTGGCCGCCGGCAATCGCCCCTGCGTAGTAATTGCTACCACCGGGACCACAGCCGCCATGGCGATCGACCCTCTGGATGCGATTGGCGACCTGACCCAACGCCACGGTGTGTGGCTGCATGTGGACTCGGCCATGGCCGGCGCTGCGATGATCCTGCCGGAATGCCGGGCACTGTGGCAGGGCATCGAAAAAGCCGACTCCCTGGTGCTCAACCCGCACAAATGGCTGGGCGCGGCCTTCGATTGCTCGGTGTACTTCGTGCGCGACCCCGAGCATTTGATTCGCATCATGACCACCAACCCGAGCTACTTGCAGTCCAGTGCCGACGGCCAGGTCAGAAACTACCGCGACTGGCGGATTTCACTGGGCAGCCGCTTCCGTGCCCTGAAGCTGTGGTTTCTGATACGCGAACAAGGCGTCAGCGGCTTGCAGGCACGGCTGAGGCGCGACCTGGCCAATGCACGCTGGCTGGCTGAACAGATCGAAAGCAGCGCGCAATGGAAACTGGTGGCCGCGCCAGCCCTGCAAACCCTGTGTATTCGCCATGAACCGCCAGGGCTGAACGGCGAGGCGCTGGATCAGCACACGCGGGCCTGGGCAGAAAAGCTCAACCAGTCCGGTCATGCCTATGTCACCCCGGCCCTCCTCGAAGAGCGCTGGATGGTGCGGGTGTCCATCGGTGCATTGGGCACCGAGCGCCAGCATGTCGAACGGTTATGGACGCGGCTGCAAAGCCTGGTCGAGCAAACGCATTCTTAGGTCGACACCCGCGCACGGCGCATCCAGCGCTCGAACGCCATGGCATTCAGTGGCCGGCTGATCAGGTAGCCCTGGGCCGTGTCGCACTGCCAGTGCTTGAGCAGGGTGAGGCTGTGCTCGAACTCCACCCCCTCGGCCACTACCTTGAGGCCCAGGTTGTGGCTCATCTCGATGGTGGAGCGCACGATCACGCCGTCGCCGCTGGTGCTGTCGAGGTTGCGTATGAACGACTGGTCGATCTTCAACTCCTGTACCGGCAGGCGCTGCAACTGCGCCAGTGATGAGTAACCGGTACCGAAGTCGTCCACCGACAGGCTGATGCCGCAGCCGCGCAGTTGTTCAAGCACGCTGAGGGCTTGCTGTGGATTGTGCATGATGGCGCTTTCGGTGATTTCGAAAAGCAAATGCTCGGCGCTCACCTCGTAGTGGATCAATAGCGCAGTGACGCGAATGGCCAAGTCGTCATCGACCAGGTCGTTCACCGAGATATTCACCGACAGTTGAATCACCAGGCCACGCAGCGCCCATTCGGCAATCTGGCGGATGGCCTCCTCAATCACCCATAAGGTCAGGGGCCCCATGCTGCCGGTGCGTTCGGCCAGGGGAATGAATTCTGTGGGCGACACTTGCCCAAGGGTCGGGTGTTGCCAACGCAGCAAGGCTTCCGCCTGGCCCACATGGCCGTGCTTGAGGTCGAGCTTGGGCTGATAGCACAGGAACAACTCGCCTTCGACCACCGCCCGGCGCAGATCGCGGATCAAGGTAATCTGGCGTTGGTGAGCGAGGTCGCGATCAGGCTGGTAGATCTGCAAATGCCCCGGCATGGTGGCCGCGTCATGCCGAGCGATGGCGGCGCGGTTGATCAGTTCCTCGACCTGCTGACCGTCTGCGGGATACGCGGCAATGCCGATGCTCACTTCATGACGCACTTCATCGTTACCGATGCGCTGGGGTTCGGTCAGCAGCCCGTACACGCGGTCGGCACGGGCGACGGCGGAGTCGATTTCGGTGTTTTCCAGCAACAGCAGAAACTCACTGCCGGCAATGCGCGCGGCGGTGTCGCTGGCCAGCAGGCTCATGGACAGGCAGCGGCTGGCTTCGCACAACATTTCTTCCACACCCTGGGGGCCGAAGCCTTCGTTGATGACCCGATAGTTTTCAATCCCCAGGTACAGCAACACCACCGGCCGCCGCGCACTGATCGCACTGCCCAGACGCTCCATGGCCAGGGCACGATTAGGCAGGCCGGTGAGCGCATCATGCAAGGCGTTATGGGCCAACTGTCGTTCGCGCACGGCGATGCCGCTTTGCATGGCATTGAAAGCGCGGGCCAAGAGGCCGAACTCATCGTGGCTGCGCACCCGCACCGGCGTGTGGTAGTCACCGGCGCCGATCCGCTCAGCGGCCCGCACCAATGCATTGAGCGGGCGTGATACACGCCGCGCAAGAAACAACGCCGCCCCCAGCGAGACCAACAGCACCGCCACGGCAATCACCAGAAACTGCCGGTCCAGCGGTGCGAAGGATTCCAGGGCGTGGTCCAGCGGGCTTTGCAGCAGCACGCGCACTTCATCGCCTTCGCCGCTATTGGCCAAGGGCAACACCTGGCTGAGCACGCGCTGGCCATGGAACCCATGGACCCGCGCCTGCGGATCGATCGACGTGCCCAGCAGCAGGTCGATGACGCTCGGGCGCACACTGCCCGGCTGGGTAGTGAAGAGCTGGCCGACATGGCCGCCTTGCACACTGAGGAACGACACCTCAAGGTTGCTCATGGAGCGCAACTCATGGGCAAATTGCGTATCCATGGGAAAGCCCATGATCACTCGGGCGATGGGCGCAGGTTCAAGGACTTCCTTCTGCACCAGCAAGTAGGGGCGCCCAGCCATGGCGACGATCAACATTTGCTGGCCGCTGCGGCGCGCGCTGCGCAATGCATTGGCATAAGGGAACGCCTCCCCTTGCTTCATCGCCGGCAAGGTACTGACCATGACCCTGTCATCCAGGCCCAACACGAACACTTCGCTGGAATTGACCCCCGTACCGTGGCGCCCCAGGGCCTCCAGGATCGGCACCGTTGCGCCACCGGCCACGGCCTGCTTGAACGGGCCATCGATGGTGAGCCAGTCCAACCCATATTGCAGGCGGCGGCCGCGCAGGTCCAACAAGCGCTCGAACACCTGCCGCCCAGTGTCCAACTGCACCTGGGCCTGGTTCTCCACGGCGCGGGTAGTAGCGGCCTTGACGGCGAAATATGTGGCCGCCACCACCACCAGCAACAACAGCGCCAGTACTCCGGCAATCCGGGTTTGAAAGGTGTGCAGCCAGTGCATGGGCGTGCCTTCGGGTATCACCCGCCGCTGCGCGTGACTCCATCCTGTTCTCATACCTGTCCCTGGCGACCTGATCCGCCGTCAAAAAAACATTCATTTAGAGCGAATATTCAATTCACGCAGATTAGCTGGGACTAGAGATAAGTAAAACCCGTAAAAACAGGGGCCGGCGCGCCATATTTTTGACATAAAAGTCTTCGTCATCACTGCAAAACCCACTGTACCGTCGGTCGGCACTGTCATTTCTCACAGCTAGGCGAAGTGAAAAGGGTCGGATTGAATGAGTTACGGCTCGATCAAGCACAGGCTGCGAGTCGCACTTCTGACTCAATCACAATCAGGTGCCCGCCATGTCTTACGATCCAGACCATCTGTTACACGTGCCCAGCGCCCCCCGTTCTGCAGATTCAAGCGACAAGCCTGCTGGAGGACTTTCGGGAGACCCTGCAAACCCAACGTTGCTCGAAGAGGAAGAAGAGGAAAAAGTTCCGTTCTCCGACTTGGTGCTGAATATCGCGAACATCACCCCAATACCGGGTACCGATGGAGGCCTCAACAACGCAGCGCTGATAGTCAACCCCTCGGGCGTCAACTGCACCTTCAGACCCTGGATCAATATGGCCTATGACGACCGTGCATCCATTAATGTTAACGATATCGAAGCGGCTCATTACAACGTCACAGAGGAAGACGTCAGGGTTGGCAGGTCCGTGACCCTGACGATAGATCGTTTCAAGTTTGTCGACCAGGCACAAAACAAACTTCAAGGCGTAGTCAAAGGCGTGAACAGCGGCACTACCAGAGAATTCAGCATCTTGGTGGACAGCAAAGCGCCCGGTGGCCTGGACCCCGATGGCAGTACTGAGTTGACCAACGAAAACCTGGCGCGGATTGAATTCGTAGACCCCATCATCGAAAGCACAGGCATCGTAAACAGTGGACACATCACCAACGGCGTCAAGATCCGCATCGCCAAATACCCGGTGAATCAGGCGGTAGATCAGGTTTATCACCGCAAAGAGGGCGACGTCATCCACGTGAACATTGGGGGGTGGTCAGTACTCATCAAGTGACCAACGCGGAGGCAGCCAGCAACGAGCCGGTCATCATGACGATCGAACACGGCAAGTGGATGGAGATGACCAAGGGCGCGAATATCGCCCTCTGGTATGTGAGAGACCGGGTGGGTAACCAGTCTTTCGGCTTTTCGATCCCAAGGACCATACAGAACAGAACGTACGCGGGCACCAGCCTGAGCGCCGGGGAAGTTCATGAACACGAGTACGATGCAGACAATAACGAGTATTACATCGACGCCGATGCTCACGCGCGCGACCTGAACTATAAGGTCCGCCTGAACGGTGACGGCTGGCAGATCAACGATGAGTTACACGTCACCTACTTTGGGTTGACCTCGGCGGGAGCACTCAAACACATTGAAACTTATCCGGTGCTGCGCCCGGATTTGCTGCGCGTTGACATCCGGCTGCCACTGGCCTTTGTCAAACAACTGGTAGGCGTTTCACTGATTGCCTACCACGAACGCGTGCGCCCCGGAGAGCCAGAGAATGTCCCGTCCGAAACCGTTATTTACAAGGTTCGAGGTACACCCGTCGACAACCGATACCCAGCGCCCATCGTCGAAGGCCTGGTCAACGGCACGCTGCCCAATATCGACCCTGTATGGATTAAAGTGCCCCGCGGCAGGCTGATCAAAGATGACAGGATCGAATTGTCCATTACCGGTAAAACACCTTCCGGCGACGACGTGTATGCGTCAGACGTCCTACGCGTAACCGAAGATGACCCGGACTACATTTGGTTCTCGTTCAGATACCAACTGGTGTTCAAGCCGTTGGAGGGATCGGCGTTCACTGCAAAATACGTGGTCAATCGAGACGCCGAGAACCCCTCGCAAGCGGTTACCGTACCGGTCGGTGACATCGCTCTCCCCCTGCCCGCTCCCGTGTCACCGGACGCGCCACCGCCTGAACATCGGTTTGATGAGTTGGTAACCAAAGGCAATCTCAGAGCGAACGTCGAGTGGCATTCGAGCATCGCTCTGAACGATGAGGTAAGGATACTTGCCGAAGGAAGCAAGACGAACGACTCGGTTCCCACCTCGTGGCTCAAAGTTGATGGCACTTGGTATGGCGACACCCTTCCCTTCTACATCCCGCGCACCCTACTGCTGAACAATAGACACGGAACCGTGACGCTGCGTTGGGAAGTACGTACTCCGCCCTCGGTCAGCGTGCGTAGGTCCCTGCCGCTGATCGTCAAAGTCGGTGTGGGGTTGCAACTGACCGAATGCCCGACCCTGGTGGAAGCAGACCCAGTGTCGTCTTGCAGGGTCAGCCTCGATCCCCTGCGCGTATGGACCCCGTTTGCTCGCACAACTACATTCAGGGTCACTTACCCCATGGATCGCAATGACTGGGTCACCCTGAAAATAGAGGGAAAAGCCGGTGTGGGCACGCCGCAGATTCCGCCTAAACGTGGTGTTCCCGATGCGGGTCATGACTACATCACGTTTGCCTGGCTCAGTGACTTTATCGCTGCGTACCCAGGCGAATCCTTCGAGGTGTACTTTGAAGTGCTGCGCGACAACGACACGACTGAATCGCCTCGGCTTACCGTTCAGGTGCAACGTTTCCCTGCGCAAACGCTTAACCTGCTGAGCGTACCGGAGGCGGTGAACGGGGTGATCGACCCTGACAAAGCCAATTCGGTACAAATCAGGGCCTGGCCGTTTTTCCGCGCCGGCCGCGCGGTAGGGATCAACCTCTACAGCACGACCGACCTGGCGCTGCGGCGCGCGATTGATGTAACACCGGCAGAAGTGAGTGCCGGGCGTACGCTTGATCGGATACCGACCGAGTATTTTGAAGACTTCGCCGATGACACCGATGTCCGCGTAGAAGGCTGGGTATCGATGGATGGGTACAATTGCGAGGAAACAGCCCAGCGCTTTAACGTGGGCATATACCGCGTACGCAGGGCGGCGGGGGGGATTGTTCGGGAGATTGACGTGGGGAATGGGCCGACTTATATCGTGGTCAGCCGGGACGGTAAAAAGGCTTGTGTGGCAAATGGGCGTACGCCGTCGATTTCGGTAATTGATCTGGAGAACAATTCGGCGCGGACGGTAAATACGGTGGGTTCTATTATTAATGGATTGGCGTTGCATCCTTCGAATTCGAACTTGTATTTTTCGGTAGAGGGAGCTCCAACGTCTCAATCCACCCCAATTCTCAACATTAGTAATTTCACTTTCCGCTATCCCAACTGGCTAGGCAGCAATACCCGTGCAATATGCCTAAATCCAGGCGGAACACGACTCTTTGTAGGGACTCCAGCCGGCACTCATATTTACTATTGGAACGCCATAACAGAGAGCTACGAGGGTAATACCGCCAACACAGTCCAAGCCGGCTCCAGAGCGATAATAACTAACCCTCAAGGCACAGCATTTTATTCAGTTAGCGAGCACACACAGCGTGTTGATATCAATAGCAAAGTTCGCACCCACTCGGCCGCTAATAACGGAATCGCAAGTGCTCTAGCACACTCTCCACTGTTCGCCACCTTCGAACGGCTATTTGTATGTGTGCCTAACTTAGGAAAAGTAGATATCTACAACACCTACAACAACGGCCTTACTTACGTCAAATCCCTAACCGGACTGGCGACTCCACGGGGCGTAGCCTTCCACCCAGTCAAACCGCTGGCCTACGTGACGGAGTTCGCCAGCAACACCGTCCGAATCATCGACACCACGACCGAGGAACTGGTGGGCAGTATCCCTGGCTTCAATCAACCCACGGGCCTCGCGTGCAGCGAGGATGGCAGGTACTTGTTCGTCTGCAACTTCGGCAACAACACCGTAGCAGTGGTCAACGTGTAAGCACCGAAAAATGCCGCGTCTGCCTCAGGACGCGGCATTCAACCGCTCTACAGCGCCGGAGGCCATCTGCGCCATGCCCGGAAATCTCATGCAATATGTTGCTATCTCACCCCCACCATTGAAACCACTGCTCCCCCGCCCCATCTAACCTGCATACTCCCTTATGCAGGTGCCCCATGAGCGACCAGCAAGACGTCCCTGATTACGACCTCAACGATTACGCCGACCCCGAAAACGCCGAAACCGCCTCGTCCAACACCGGCCTGGCGCTGCCTGGGCAGAACCTGCCGGACAAGGTCTATATCATCCCGATCCACAACCGGCCGTTTTTCCCGGCGCAAGTGCTGCCGGTGATCGTCAATGAAGAGCCGTGGGCCGAGACCCTCGAGCTGGTGAGCAAATCCGACCACCACTCCCTTGCCCTGTTTTTCATGGACACGCCGCCCGAAGACCCGCGGCACTTCGACACCTCGGCCCTGCCGCTGTACGGCACCCTGGTCAAGGTGCACCACGCCAGCCGCGAGAACGGCAAGCTGCAATTCGTCGCCCAGGGCCTGACCCGTGTGCGCATCAAGACCTGGCTCAAACACCATCGCCCACCGTACCTGGTGGAGGTCGAATACCCGCATCAGCCCAGCGAGCCCACCGACGAGGTCAAGGCCTACGGCATGGCGTTGATCAATGCGATCAAGGAACTGCTGCCGCTCAACCCGCTGTACAGCGAAGAGTTGAAGAACTACCTCAACCGCTTCAGCCCCAACGACCCGTCGCCGCTCACCGACTTCGCCGCCGCCCTCACCTCGGCGACAGGCAATGAGTTGCAGGAAGTGCTGGACTGCGTGCCCATGCTCAAGCGCATGGAAAAAGTGCTGCCGATGCTGCGCAAAGAGGTCGAAGTGGCGCGCCTGCAAAAAGAACTGTCTGCCGAAGTGAACCGCAAGATCGGCGAGCACCAGCGCGAATTCTTCCTCAAGGAACAGCTCAAGGTCATCCAGCAGGAGCTGGGCCTCACCAAGGACGACCGCAGTGCGGACGTCGAGCAGTTCGAGCAGCGCCTGGAAGGCAAGGTGCTGCCGGCCCAGGCGAAAAAACGCATTGATGAAGAATTGAACAAACTGTCGATCCTGGAGACCGGCTCGCCGGAATACGCCGTCACGCGCAACTACCTGGACTGGGCCACTTCGGTGCCATGGGGCGTGTACGGCGCAGATAAGCTCGACCTCAAACACGCGCGCAAGGTGCTGGACAAACACCATGCGGGCCTGGATGACATCAAGAGTCGCATCCTCGAATTCCTCGCGGTGGGCGCCTATAAAGGCGAAGTCGCCGGCTCCATCGTGTTGCTGGTAGGCCCGCCGGGCGTGGGCAAGACCAGCGTGGGCAAATCCATTGCCGAGTCCCTGGGCCGACCGTTCTACCGTTTCAGCGTCGGCGGTATGCGCGATGAGGCCGAGATCAAGGGCCATCGCCGCACCTACATCGGCGCCCTGCCCGGCAAACTGGTGCAGGCACTGAAAGACGTGGAAGTCATGAACCCGGTGATCATGCTCGACGAGATCGACAAGATGGGCCAGAGCTTCCAGGGCGACCCGGCATCGGCGCTGCTGGAAACCCTGGACCCGGAGCAGAACGTCGAATTCCTCGACCACTACCTGGACCTGCGCCTGGACCTGTCCAAAGTGCTGTTCGTGTGCACCGCCAACACACTGGACTCGATTCCGGGCCCGTTGCTGGACCGCATGGAAGTGATTCGCCTGTCGGGTTATATCACCGAAGAAAAAGTCGCCATCGCCAAGCGCCACCTGTGGCCCAAACAGCTGGAAAAAGCCGGCGTCGCGAAAAACAGCCTGACCATCAGCGACGGCGCGCTGCGTGCTTTGATCGACGGTTATGCGCGGGAAGCCGGGGTGCGTCAGTTGGAGAAACAACTGGGCAAACTGGTGCGCAAGGCGGTGGTCAAGCTGCTGGATGAGCCCGACAGCATAATCAAGATCGGCAACAAGGACCTGGAAAGCTCCCTGGGGATGCCGGTATTCCGTAACGAGCAGGTGCTGTCCGGCACCGGCGTGATCACCGGCCTGGCCTGGACCAGCATGGGCGGCGCCACTTTGCCGATTGAAGCAACGCGTATCCACACGCTCAATCGCGGCTTCAAGCTCACCGGGCAGTTGGGTGAAGTGATGAAGGAATCCGCCGAAATCGCCTACAGCTACATCAGCTCGAACCTGAAGTCGTTTGGCGGTGATCCGAAGTTCTTCGACGAAGCCTTCGTTCACTTGCACGTGCCAGAAGGCGCCACGCCGAAAGACGGCCCGAGTGCGGGTGTGACCATGGCCAGTGCGCTGCTGTCGCTGGCACGCAACCAGCCGCCAAAGAAAGGCGTGGCCATGACTGGCGAACTGACCTTGACCGGGCATGTACTGCCGATTGGCGGGGTGCGTGAAAAGGTGATTGCGGCGCGGCGCCAGAAGATCCACGAGCTGATCCTGCCGGAGCCCAACCGTGGCAGCTTTGAAGAGTTGCCGGAGTACCTGAAGGAAGGCATGACGGTGCACTTCGCCAAGCGCTTTGCGGATGTGGCGAAGGTGCTGTTCTGATAGAGCTCTAGCGCCTGAACCGGCCTCATCGGGGGCAAGCCCCCGATGGCGTGAGTGGCCGCGACACATACCCTCCTTGTCACACCCTGGCTCATCTTCGGTTATGCTCGCCCTTCGTCGTGTATAAACGGAGCCTCCATGACCGCTGCCCGCCTGCTTCTCCCCTTGAGCCTTGCCCTGTTGGCCGCGTGCGCCAGTGCGCCGAAGCAAAACGTCACCGTGGACAACCAGAGTGCCTGCCCGCTCCAGCTTAAAACCAATCAAAACCTGATCCTTACCTTGCCCAGCAATCCCACCACCGGCTACCGCTGGGCCATCCAGGACTCCGCTGGTGGTGTTCTGCGCGCATTAAGCCCCGAGGTCTATAGCAGCAGCGAATCCGGTGTGATCGGCGGCGGTGGTCAATCGACCTGGCGCTTCCAGGCATTCGCCCCAGGGCAAGGCCGTTTGCGCCTGACCTCCCAGCAACCCTGGGAACCGGAAGCCGAACCTGTCGAAACCTTTGACTGCGCCATTACGGTGAACTGATATGCCCTGGCTGATCCTTGCCTTGATGGGCGCCGGTACCTTTATCTACGGCCTGGCGACTCACTCGACGCTGCTGTGCCTGCTGGTCAAGCCACTGCCGGTTCTGGCACTGCTGGGTTGGCTGCATGACGCGCCGCCTACCGATTATCGACGCTGGATCAGCCTGGGGTTGATTTTTTCCGTGGTGGGCGACGTATTGCTCGCCTGGCCGGGGGACCTGTTTATCTTTGGCCTGGGCGCATTTCTGTGTGCGCATCTGGCTTACCTCAAAGCCTATTTCAGCGACTGTCGGCGTCTGGCAATAGTACCGCTGGTGCTGGCCCTGGCTGTCGGGGCGATCCTGCTGGGCATCCTGATCTCCCACGGTTTAGGCGAGTTGCTGATACCGGTGGTGGTTTACGCGCTGGTGATCAGCGCCATGCTCTGGCGTGCATTGGCAAGGTTGGGCAGCGCGGTACCGCAACGCTCGGCACTGCTGGCGGCAGCGGGTGCGGTGTCGTTTGTGTTTTCCGATACGTTGATCGGTATCAACCGGTTTGTATTGGCCTTCGATGCGGCGCCCTATTTGTTGATCGCCACTTATTGGCTCGGGCAATGGGGCATCACCGCCTCAGCTTTCCATCAGACAACCCGCGCATCCGAGGGCCAACTTGGCTAAAATGCCGGCCTTTCCCCCTCGTCGCCGGAACAACCGTGAGCAAAGAACCCGATCGCCTATTCGCCCAGCCCCTGCCCCAGGTGCCGGACTTCGCCTTTAACGAGGATGTGGTGCGGGTGTTCCCGGACATGATCAAACGCTCGGTACCGGGCTACCCGACCATCGTCGAGAACCTCGGCGTGCTGGCCGCGCAATTTGCCCAGCCGGATAGCGTGCTGTATGACCTGGGCGCGTCCCTGGGTGCCGTGACCCAAGCCCTGCGTCGCCATGTGCGCACCGATGGCTGCCGGGTGATCGCGGTGGATAACTCGGCGGCGATGGTCGAGCGCTGCCGCGAATACCTCAACGGCCAGGACTCGATGTTCCAGGAGCTGCTGCCGGTCGAGGTGATCGAGGGCGATATCCTCGCGCTGAAATTTGAGCCGGCATCGGTGGTAGCACTGAACTTCACCCTGCAATTTATCGCCCCTGACGAACGTTTGGCGTTGCTCGGGCGTATCCGCCAATCGCTGCTGCCGGGCGGGGCGTTGATCCTCTCGGAAAAGCTGCGCTTTAACGATGTTGAAGAACACGCACTGCTGACCGACCTGCATATCGCGTTCAAACGCGCCAACGGCTACAGCGAACTGGAAATCGCCCAGAAGCGCAGCGCCATCGAAAACGTCATGAAACCCGACAGCCTCGAAGAACACCGCGAACGCCTGCTGGCAGCCGGGTTCTCGAAAGTCGTGCCGTGGTTCCAGTGTCTTAACTTTGCCTCGTTGATTGCCTTGCCATGATTGATTTATCCCCCCTCGCCCGCCATCTGGTCGGCACTCCTTTGGCCGTTTGGGCCCAGGGCCTGCAAGCGCAGCTCGACAGCAAGATGGAAAAAGGTCACGGCGACCTGGAGCGTTGGCAGAGTGCTTTGGACGCACTGCCGAAGATCCAGCCCAACGAAGTCGACCTGTTGAACGGCCTGGTGCTGGACACCGATTGCGACGACGAAACCCGCGCCCGGATGCACTCGGCACTGATGGGGCTGAGCCCATGGCGCAAAGGCCCGTTCCACCTGTTCGGCGTGCATGTGGACACCGAATGGCGTTCGGACTGGAAATGGTCGCGGGTTGCGCCGCACTTGAACTTGAAGGGCAAACGCATCCTCGATGTGGGCTGCGGCAACGGTTACTACATGTGGCGAATGCTCGGCGCGGGCGCCGACAGTGTGATTGGCGTGGACCCCAACTGGCTGTTCTTCTGCCAGTTCCAGGCAGTGCAACGTTACCTGTCTGAGCCCAAAGCCTGGCACCTGCCGTTCCCGTTCGAAGACTTGCCGGCGAACCTGGAAGGCTTCGACACGGTGTTCTCCATGGGCGTGTTCTACCATCGCCGCTCGCCGATCGAGCACTTGCTGGCGCTCAAAGACACCTTGGTCAAGGGCGGCGAGCTGGTCCTGGAAACCCTGGTGGTGGAAGGCGATCAGCAGCAGGTGCTGGTGCCGGAAGACCGTTATGCACAGATGCGTAACGTGTGGTTCCTGCCCTCGGTGCCGGCGTTGATGCTGTGGCTGCGCCGTGCAGGCTTCAGTGAGGTGCGGTGCGTGGATGTGAGCGTGACCACGGTTGAGGAACAGCGTGGAACAGAATGGATGAAATATCAGTCGCTCAGTGACTTCCTCGACCCCGAAGATCACAGCAAGACCATCGAAGGGCTGCCGGCGCCGATGCGGGCGGTGATCATCGCTCGCAAATAAGTCCACTATCTTCCTGAAAAAATGGAGATCAAATGTGGGAGCTGGCTTGCCTGCGATAGCGGTGGGTCAGTCAAGATTGGGGTGACTGACAGATAGCTATCGCAGGCAAGCCAGCTCCCACATTGATACTTAAGTGTTCTTCAGAGTGGTGGCTTGGCCCGGCGAGCCTTGAAGAACTCGCTCAACACCGTGCCGCACTCCTCGGCCAGCACGCCGCCTTCAAACAGTACCTTATGGTTGAGAAAACCCTGGGTAAAAAACTGCCCCTGGCTCTGCACAATCCCGGCCTTGGGCTCCAGTGCGCCATACACCACCCTTGCGATGCGTGAATGCACGATCAACCCGGCGCACATGCTGCACGGTTCCAGGGTCACATACAGCGTGCTGCCCACCAGGCGATAGTTGCTGATCGCTTGCGCAGCGGCGCGGATCGCGACCATTTCGGCATGGGCGCTGGGGTCGTTGCCGCTGATCGGGCAATTGAAGCCGCGGCCGATGATTGCACCATCCTGCACCAGCACCGCACCCACCGGCACTTCGCCCAGTGCGGCGCCTTGGGCGGCCAGGGCGAGGGCTTCGCGCATAAAGTCCTGGTCGCGGCTGCGGTCGATAATCGCGCTGGGGCGAATCTGGCGCATCACGCCACCTCGATAGCGGCCATCAGGCCGGTTTCCATATGGTCGATCACGTGGCAATGGAACATCCACACTCCCGGGTTATCCGCCACCAGCGCCACGCGGGCGCGTTCGTTCTTGCCCAGCAGGTAGGTGTCGGTGAAATACGGGATGACCTTGTGGCGGTTCGACGCGATCACCTTGAAGCTCATGCCATGCAGGTGGATCGGGTGCTGGTACTGGGTCATGTTCTTCAATTCAAAAATGTAGCTCTTGCCCTTTTCAAGCCTGGCAATCGGGCGGTCGGCACAGGTCTTGTCGGTGATGTCCCAGGCCTGGCCGTTGATCTGCCACAGGCTGGGCGGCTTACCGTTTTCGACATTGACCGACACCGAACCGACCCATTCGAAATTGAAGTTGAGTTTCTCGGCATTGGCCAGGTCCGGCTCGGCAACCGGGTTGGCCGGCAATGCTGGTGGCCACTGGGTAGGCGCATCGGTGTTGGCCACCGAACGGAAGGTGCCCAGGCGCACCGGGCCGTTGCGGATCGACAATTCTTCACCCGCCGGCGGGGCCTTGATTGCCAGACAGATGCGCATCCCCGGGCCCAGCCAGTATTCCTTGCCCAGCGGGCGCGGCTCGATGGGGTTGCCGTCAAGTGCGTAGATCTGTGCTTCGACGCCGGGGATGTTGAGGCGATAGGTCAGCGTGTTGTCGAGGTTGAGCAAGCGCACGCGAGTGATTTGCCCGGCGGGCAGGTCGATGACCGCCTGGGGCACGCCGTTGATGGTGGAGAGGCGCCCTGCAGTGCCGCCCCGCGCCGCTTCACGGGGGATACTGAACTCGACAAACGCCCCTTCTTCGTCGATGTGCCAGTTCTTCAGGCTCAAGGTACGTTCGTATTTGAAACCGGTGGGTTCTCGCTCTTCCACAATCAATGGGCCGACCAGGCCACGGCCAAGTTCTTCGCTGCTGCTTACGTGGGGGTGATACCAGTAGCTGCCGGCATCGGGCACGCGGAATTTGTAGTCGAAGTATTCGCCCGGCAGCACCGGCAATTGCGAAACGTAGGGGACGCCGTCCATTTCCAGCGGCAGGCGGATGCCGTGCCAGTGGATGGTGGTGGCGACCGGCAGGTGATTGATGAAACGTACCCGCAGCCATTCGCCCTGGCGCACGCGCAACTCGGTGCCAGGCGCGGAAGGGCCGAATGCCCAGGCTTGGGTCTTGTACCCCGGTACCAACTCTACGTCCAGGGGCGCCGCAATCAACTCGTAATCGTGCCCGGCCTCGGACTCAGCGACTTTCCCCAGCCAGTAGCGGTAGCCACCGCCGGCACCGACGCCTACTACGGCCAGGCCAGCAAGACCACCCAGGATTTGTCGACGGGAAAAGGATCGGGACACAACAACCTCGCGTATCTGCCGCAGGCCAAGGGCCCGCAAAGGGCTGATACGATACACCTGCGTCGGCTAAACAGTAAGGCTTCGCATTGCCGCACATTGAAAACGCCGAAGACTCGTCATGTGGGAGCTGGCTTGCCTGCGATTGCGGTGGGTCAGCTACGAATGCATCAACTGATACTCCGCTATCGCAGGCAAGCCAGCTCCCACATTGATCTTCATTGTTTATTAATGCTTGGCAGCGGCCAGAATCAGGGCTTTCATCTCGGCCACGGCGCCTTTGAAACCGACGAACAACGCATGGGCCACCAGCGCATGGCCGATATTCAGTTCGTTGATGCCCTTGATCGCCGCCACAGCTTCGACGTTGTGGTAGTGCAAGCCATGGCCGGCGTTGACGATCAAGCCTTCGTTGAGCCCGCAGTTCACGCCGTCGATGATGCGTTGCAGCTCGTCGGCCACTTCAGTCGGGGTGGTGGCGTCGGCGTAACGGCCAGTGTGCAATTCGATGGCCGGGGCACCAACCCGGCGCGAGGCTTCGATCTGGCGCTCGTCGGCGTCGATGAACAACGAGACTTCACTGCCGATCTTCGACAGGCGCTCCACCGCGGCCTTGATCCGCGCTTCCTGGCCGGCGACGTCGAGGCCGCCCTCGGTGGTCAGCTCCTGGCGGGTTTCGGGCACCAGGCAGATATGCGCCGGGCGAATGCGCTCGGCAAACGCCATCATTTCTTCGGTGACGCCCATTTCGAAGTTCATGCGGGTTTGCAGCACGTCCTTGAGCAGCAGCACGTCGCGCTCCTGGATGTGGCGGCGGTCTTCGCGCAGGTGCACGGTAATGCCGTCGGCGCCCGCTTCTTCGGCGTCCAGCGCGGCCTTGACCGGGTCAGGGTAACGGGTGCCCCGGGCCTGGCGCAGGGTGGCGACGTGGTCGATGTTGACGCCAAGAAGAATGCGATTGCTGGTGGTCACGGAAGCGCTCCTGAAAAGAGAAAGAATCGGTGCACAGCATACACGGGGATGTCAGGGCTTTCGAAACAACTCGCGACTGACCAGCGGTCGCCCGCCCAGGTGCACGGCCAGGGCCTGGCGCATCAGGCGCTTGGCGGCGGACAAGGCGCCCGGCGCGCTCCAGTCCGCATCGCTCATGGCCAGCAGTTCGCTGCCCTGGAACAGCCCCGGCTGCAACAGGTACACGCGTTCAAGGCCCGCATCCACTTGCAGGCGGTACATGCCGTCGGCGGCGACGGGATCGCCGTGCAGGTCGTTGTGCAATTCAAAGCCATAGCCCAGGTCGTCGAGCAAGCGCCATTCGAAGGCGCGCAGCAGCGGCTCCAGGGGCCGGCCTTCAGCGAGGGCCAGCAAGGTGGCAGCGTAGTGATCGAAGACTGCCGGGTGCGGGTCTTCGGCGGGCAACAGGCGGATCAGCAGTTCATTGAGGTAAAGGCCGCTGAACAGTGCATCACCGTTAAGCCAGGCGGAAGTGCCGACGCTTTCCAGGCGGCCGACGTTTTTCAGCTCGCCCTTGCCGCGAAACTCCACATCCAGCGCCACGAATGGCCGCGCCAAGGTACCTGCCTTACCCCGTGCGCTGCGCAGCACCGCACGCAGGCGGCCTTGAGGCGTGAGGAAGTCCACCAGCGCGCTGGTCTCGCGATAGGCGCGGCTGTGCAGCACGTAGGCGAGTTGGCTGGGAGGTGGGGATTGAGACATGGGAACTCACTGCTGGAATGCAATTTTGAAAACCACACAACCTAATATGGGAGGGGGCTTGCTCCCGATGGCGGTGGGTCAGTTAACAAATAAGTGACTGACCCTCCGCTATCGGGAGCAAGCCCCCTCCCACATTTTTTACCCTGCGGTGTTCTTAAAGGTCGCCGTAGCCCAGTGAGCGCAACGCACGCTCATCATCGGACCAGCCACCCTTAACCTTCACCCACAGGTTAAGCATGATCTTGGAGTCGAACAGCAATTCCATATCCTTGCGCGCTTCAGTGCCGATGCGCTTGATGCGCTCGCCCTTGTCGCCAATGATGATTTTTTTCTGGCCGTCACGCTCGACGAGGATCAGCGCATGGATATGCAGGGTCTTGCCCTGCTGCTTGAACTCTTCGATTTCCACGGTGATCTGGTATGGCAGCTCGGCACCCATCTGACGCATGATTTTCTCGCGTACCAGCTCGGCGGCGAGGAAGCGGCTGCTGCGGTCGGTGATCTGGTCTTCCGGGAAGAAATGCTCGTTTTCCGGCAGGTAACCGGCAATCACGCGCTCCAGGGCTTCGAGGTTGTGGCCGTGCTGGGCCGAGATCGGCATGATCTGGGCGTTCGGCAGTTGTTCCTGCAACCAGGTCAGGTGCGGCATCAGCTCGGCCTTGTCTTCGATGCGGTCGGTCTTGTTCAACGCGACGATCAAGGGGCCGGTGACGTACTGCACACGCTCGAGAACCATCTGGTCTTCGTCGGTCCACTTGGTGCGGTCGACCACGAAGATCACCACGTCGACGTCTTTCAACGCCGCCGAAGCGGTCTTGTTCATGTAGCGGTTCAGGGCTTTCTCACCGCCTTTGTGCATGCCCGGGGTATCGACATACACCGCTTGCACGTTGCCTTCGGTCTTGATGCCCAACATGTTGTGACGAGTGGTCTGGGGCTTGCGCGAAGTGATCGCGAGTTTCTGACCGAGGATGTGGTTGAGCAGCGTGGACTTGCCCACGTTCGGGCGGCCGACGATGGCAACATAGCCACAGCGTGTTGCGGTTGAATCAGTCATGGCCATTCTCCACGCCCAGGGCAATCAGTGCTGCAGCGGCCGCTACCTGTTCGGCAATACGACGGCTCACACCCTGACCTCGGCTTTTTTCATTCAATAGGGTGATTTCACATTCCACGAAGAACACGCGGCAATGGGGCTCACCCTGGATATCCACCACTTCGTAGCGTGGCAGTTCGCAACCGCGGGACTGCAGGTATTCCTGCAGGCGGGTCTTGGGATCTTTGTTGGTGTCGACCAGTGTCAGGCTTTCGATTTCAGAAGCCAGCCAGGCGACCACGCGCTCCTTGGCCGTCTCCATCCCTGCATCGAGGTAGATCGCGCCGATCAAGGCTTCCAGGGCATCAGCCAGAATCGATTCGCGACGGAAACCGCCGCTTTTCAATTCACCGGACCCCAACCGCAGGTACTCGCCCAGGCCGAAACCTCGGGCCAGCACGGCCAGGGTCTCGCCTTTCACAAGGCGCGCCCGCAGGCGCGAAAGCTGGCCTTCGCGCGCTTGAGGAAAACGCTCGAACAGCGCCTCACCGGCGGCAAAATTGAGGATGGCATCACCGAGGAATTCCAGGCGCTCGTTATTGCGCCCTGCAAAGCTGCGGTGTGTGAGGGCAAGGACCATCAATTCGGGGTCCTTGAAGGTGTAGCCGAGCTGGCGCTCGAGACGACTTAGAGAAACGGTCACGGTTTATCCATATCTAGTTGGTGGCACCGGCGGCCATCGACGATTGACGCAGTGTTCAAATTCACATCCTGGTTGGTGCTGCATGGGGCCGGACGATTAATTGTCCAAACCCCAGAAAAGCATTCGGCGCTGTGTTCACAGCGCCGCCTGTATTACTTGATCAGCCCGACCCGCGAGAAGTTCGGCAGGTGGCTGAGCTTGGGCTCCGGCCAACTCATCCAGACCGCGAAGGCTTTGCCGACGATGTTCTCGTCGGGCACCATGCCCAGCAGGTCCTTGGGAATATTGGGGTCATCCCAGTAACGGCTGTCATTGGAGTTGTCGCGGTTGTCGCCCATCATGAAGTAGTGCCCGGCGGGTACTTTCCACTGGCCATCAGGCATTGCGCGGTAGCGGCTCATTTCCTTGCGGATCTCGTGCTCTACCGCACCGAGTTTTTCCTGGTACAGCTCGGCGCTGCCCAGGGTGTTCGGCTCGGCGCCCAGCAGCTTCTCGGCCACCGATTCACCGTTGATGAACAGGCGCTTGTCGCTGGTGTAGCGCACCACGTCGCCCGGCAGGCCGACTACACGCTTGATGTAGTTGACGTTAGGGTCGCTCGGGTAGCGGAATACCATCACATCGCCGCGCTGCGGGTCACCGATCTCGATGACTTTCTTGTCGATCACCGGCAAGCGGATCCCGTAGGAAAACTTGTTCACCAGGATAAAGTCGCCCACGTCCAGGGTCGGCTTCATCGACCCAGAAGGGATCTGGAACGGCTCCACCAGGAACGAACGCAGCACCAGCACGATGAACAACACCGGGAAGAACGACTTGCCGTATTCAACCAGCAAGGGCTCTTTGTTCAGCTTCTCGACCACCACCGCATCGGGCTGGCTGACACTGCCCTGATAGGAAGCAATGGCCGACCGCCGACGCGGGGCGAAGAACACCAGATCGAGCAACGCCAGGAGGCCGCAAACGGCGACGGCGATAACCAGCAACAGCGGGAAATTTAGTGACATAGGACCTAACTATCCAACCTGAGCACCGCAAGGAAGGCTTCTTGTGGAACTTCCACGTTACCTACTTGCTTCATGCGTTTTTTACCGGCCTTTTGCTTCTCAAGCAGCTTGCGCTTACGGCTTACGTCACCGCCGTAGCATTTGGCCAGTACGTTCTTTCTGAGAGCCTTGACGGAAGTCCGTGCAATGATCTGCCCGCCAATGGCGGCCTGGATCGCAACGTCGAACATCTGGCGCGGAATCAGTTCTTTCATCTTCTCGGTCAGTTGGCGACCTTTGTAGTGCGCGTTGTCCTTGTGCACGATCAGCGCCAGGGCATCTACCTTGTCGCCGTTGATCAGCACATCCAGTTTCACCAGATTAGCCGATTGGTAACGATCGAAATGGTAATCCAGCGAAGCATAGCCGCGACTGGTGGATTTGAGACGGTCGAAGAAGTCCAGGACCACTTCGTTCATCGGCATATCGTAGGTCACTTGCACCTGGGTACCGAGGAACAGCATGTCGCGCTGTACGCCCCGCTTCTCGATACACAGGGTGATGACGTTGCCCAGGTGCTCCTGCGGGACCAGGATATTGGCCCGCACGATTGGCTCACGCATGTCTTCGATGGCCGACAGATCCGGAAGCTTGGACGGGTTGTCGACGTAAATCGTTTCACCGGTTTTGAGCAACAGCTCGAAAATAACGGTCGGCGCCGTGGTGATCAGGTCCAGGTCGTACTCGCGCTCAAGACGCTCCTGGATGATTTCCATGTGCAGCATGCCCAGGAACCCGCAGCGGAAGCCGAAGCCCAGGGCGTCGGAGCTTTCCGGGGTGTACTGCAACGACGAGTCGTTGAGGGTCAGCTTTTGCAGGGCTTCGCGGAAATCCTCGAAGTCGTCGGAGCTGACCGGGAACAGGCCGGCGTAGACCTGTGGCTGGATACGCTTGAAGCCGGGCAGTACGTCGACGTCGGGCGTGGAGCTCAGGGTCAGGGTGTCACCCACCGGTGCACCGTGGATGTCCTTGATACCGGCGATGATGAAGCCTACTTCACCGGCTTTCAGATCAGCGGTGGCGGTGTGCTTGGGGTTGAATACACCGACGCTGTCCACCAGGTGGATCTTGCCGGTGGACTTGACCAGGATCTTGTCGCCCTTCTTCACACGGCCATGGCGCACGCGGACCAGGGAGACAACGCCCAGGTAGTTGTCGAACCAGGAGTCGATGATCAACGCTTGCAGCGGATCTTCGTAGTTGCCGGTCGGCGCGGGAATGGTGTGAACCAGGCGTTCGAGTACTTCGTCGACACCCAGGCCGGTCTTGGCGCTGCAGGTGACGGCGTCGGTGGCGTCGATGCCGATGATCTTCTCGATCTCTTCCTTGACGCGCTCAGGCTCGGCCTGGGGCAGGTCGATCTTGTTGAGCACGGGCATGACTTCCAGGCCCTGCTCGATCGCGGTGTAGCAGTTGGCAACCGACTGCGCCTCGACGCCCTGGCCGGCGTCGACCACCAGCAAGGCACCTTCGCAGGCCGCAAGCGAACGGCTGACTTCATAGGTGAAGTCGACGTGGCCCGGGGTGTCAATGAAGTTCAGCTGGTAGGTGATGCCGTCTTTGGCCTTGTAATACAGAGTAACGCTGTGGGCCTTGATGGTGATCCCGCGTTCGCGTTCGAGGTCCATGGAGTCCAGTACCTGGGCTTCCATTTCACGCTCGGCAAGGCCGCCGCACATCTGGATGAATCGATCGGCCAGCGTCGACTTGCCATGGTCAATGTGGGCGATGATGGAGAAATTGCGGATATGACTCAAATCACTCACGGATCAACACTCAAAAAGGCTGCAGGCAGATTGCCCGCTGAAAAATAGCCGGGAATTGTACCTGATGCTCAGGCCAGACGTCATCTTTGCTGACCAGAACAAAAATGCCCCACTCACGAGAGCGGGGCATTTTTTGTGCATAAGCGCAGCTTCAACCGGCCCGACGCAGCAGCCAGAACCCGGCCACGGCGCAGATGGCCGTCGGCACCAGCACCGCAAACAGCGGCGAGAAACCGAACACCAGGCTCGACGGCCCGAGCAGATCCTGGGCGATGCGGAAGGTAAAGCCCACCAGCACGCCGGTAAATACCCGCTGGCCCAGGGTTACGGAGCGCAACGGCCCGAAGATGAAGGAGATCGCCATCAACACCAACGCGGCGGTTACCACCGGTTGCAAGACTTTCACCCAGAACGCCAGCCAGTAGCGGCCGTTGTTCAGGCCCTGCTCCTTGAGGTAATGGATGTAGCTCCACAACCCCGAGATCGGCAGCGCTTCGGGGACCATCACCACGGTGTTGAGCAGTTCCGGCTTCAGGGCGATATCCCACTGCTCGGTCGGTGCATTGACCACTTCGGTGCTGGCCTTGGTGCCCTGGCCCACATTGCGGAAGTAGGTGGTGGTGACGTCGCTCAGCTGCCATTGCTCGGCATTGTATTGCGCGCGCTTGGCGAAGCTGGAGGACAGCATGTGCCGCTCTTTATCGAAGGTATAGCGCGTGACACCGATCAACAGGCCGCCTGGCTGCACGGCGTTGATGTGGATGAA
Source organism: Pseudomonas synxantha BG33R (assembly GCF_000263715.2). NCBI lineage: Bacteria > Pseudomonadati > Pseudomonadota > Gammaproteobacteria > Pseudomonadales > Pseudomonadaceae > Pseudomonas > Pseudomonas synxantha. Next base: position 1,237,384 of record NZ_CM001514.1, on the reverse strand, counting down.
CTCATCACCCTGGCGGTGCCACAGGCCGTGCTTGGCGCTTTGCGCATCGCCCGACCCCTGGGCCAGGGCGCGATTGGCCTGGGCAGTGGCTTCGGCCGGGGGCGCGACGTATTCACCGATCAGCACGCTGCACGCCATCAGCAGCAGCATCGGCTTCATCACCGCCCAGACGATACGACCAATGGAAACGCCAGCGGCGCGCATGATGGTCAGCTCGCTGTTGCTGGCCAGGGTGCCCAGGCCGATCAGGCAACCGATCAGCGCCGCCATCGGCATCATGTCGTAGAGACGGCGCGGCGCAGTCAGTGCCACGTAGCTCAGTACATCCGTGACCGTGTAGGTGTCGGTGACGTTGCCCACTTCATCAATGAAGGCGAACAGCAAGGCCAGGCCAAGAATGATGCCCAGTACCGCGAGGATGGCGATCAGTACGCTGCTGCCAATGTAGCGATCAAGCTTAGCCACGGGCCAACTCCTTCAGGCCACGACGGCTCTTCATTTTCAAACGGATAGGTTCCCAATAGAGCAGCCCCAGGCCGATCAACAGGAAAACCCCGTGCACCCACCACAGGCCAAGGGCTGGCGGCAACTTGCCTTTCTCGAGGGAGCCACGGGCGGAAATCAGGATGGTCAGGTAGGCCATGTACAGCAGGATCGCCGGCAGCAGTTTGAGGAAACGCCCCTGGCGCGGGTTGACGCGCGACAGCGGCACGGCCATCAAGGTTACGATAAACACCAGCAGCGGCAAGGACAAACGCCATTGCAGCTCGGCAATGGAGCGCAGTTCCTGGCTGCCGAACAGCGATGCAGTCGGCAGTGCGTCGCGGTCGGTGACCTCGCCGCTGATCTCAGGCTTGGGCAGCATGACACCATAAGTGTCGTACTTGATCGCCCGATAGTCCGCCAGACCAGGGCTGCCGTCGTAGCGGTAGCCATTTTCCAGGATCAGGTAGCGGTTGCCGTCGGGGCGTACTTCCTGGCGGCCGCTGTCGGCCACCAGAATGGAAATGCCACGGTCCTTCTGGTTCTGGCCAAGGTTTTTCTGGGAAATGAACACGCCGCCGAGGTTGGAGCGGTCATCGGTCATGGTTTCGGTATAAGTCACCCGCGTGCCGTCGCTGAGCGCCTGGAAGCGCCCGGGCTCGAGGGTATCGAACTCGGTCATCGCATCCTGCTTGTTCAACAGCAGCTGGAACTGCATGGCGCCCTGGGGCGCCAGGCTCATACTCAACCAGGCCACCACCAGGGCAACGCCGGCGGCCGGCACCATGGTCATGGCCAGCAAACGTTGCTGGCTCATGCCGGTGGCCGACAGCACAGTCATTTCACTCTCAAGGTACAAGCGGCCATAGGCCAGCAATATGCCGAGAAACAGGCCAAGGGGCAGGATCAGCTGCAGCATCCCGGGCATCCGGTAGCCCATGATCAAGAACAACGACCCCGGATCCAGGGCGCCTGCGGCGGCTTGAGCCAGGAACTTGACGAAACGACCACTCATGATGATGACCAGCAACACCGCACTCACGGCACTCAGGGTCAACAGGACTTCGCGGGACAGATAACGGAAGACGATCAAACCAGACACTCCAGGGTTGTCAGGCTAAGGCGGCCAAACAAGCAAGCATACCGAGACGACCCGTTTATCACGGATCGGCTAAAAAGATGGCGCATTATCCTGTGATTGACCGCGCCTGTCACGGAGCTTACTCATGCGCACGCACAAAGCGTGCGCCAAGGGTTGTCAGGCTCCGCCGGCGAGGTTCAAACTGCGGCCTTTGTCCGCTGGCGGTTTACCAAGCTGCCGAGCTTCAAGCCTGAGTACAAACTCCAGGCTCACAGACCTTGATAAGGGACCCGAACATGGAATTGGTTGTAAAAAGCGTTAGCCCCGAAACGTTGAAAACCGCCACCCTCGTGGTCGCTGTCGGCGAAGGCCGCACACTCGGCGTCGCCGCCAAGCAACTGGACGAACTGAGCGGCGGCGCGATCAGCGCGATCCTCAAGCGCGGCGACCTGGCCGGCAAAGTCGGCCAGAGCCTGCTGCTGCAGAGCCTGCCCAACCTCAAGGCCGAGCGCGTATTACTGGTGGGCGTGGGCAAGGACGCCGAACTGGGCGACCGTCCATTGCGCAAGATCATCAGCGGCATCCTTACCACCCTCAAGGGCCTGGGCGGCAGCGATGCGGCACTGGCACTCGACGAAATCGTGATCAAGGGCCGTGACAGCTACGGCAAGACCCGCCTGCTAGCCGAGTCGCTGCTGGACGGCGGCTATGTTTTCGACCAGTTCAAGAGCCAGAAGGCCGAACCCCGCGCCCTGAAGAAAATCACCCTGCTGACCATCAAGGCTGCCCAGGCTGAAGTTCAGCGCGCCGTGACCCACGCCCAGGCCATCGCCAACGGCATGTCGTTCACCCGCGACCTGGGCAACCTGCCGCCGAACATCTGCCACCCGACATTCCTGGGCGAACAGGCCAAGGCATTGGGCAAAGAGTTCAAGGGCTTGAAGGTTGAAGTGCTGGATGAAAAGAAGATCAAGGACCTGGGCATGGGCTCGTTCTATGCCGTAGGCCAGGGCAGCGACCAGCCGCCACGCCTGATCGTGATGCAATACAACGGCGGCAAGAAATCCGAGAAGCCTTACGCCCTGGTGGGTAAAGGCATCACCTTCGACACCGGCGGCATCAGCCTCAAGCCGGGCGCGGGCATGGATGAGATGAAATACGACATGGGCGGCGCGGCCAGCGTGTTTGGTACCCTGCGTGCCGTGCTGGAACTCAAGCTGCCGATCAACCTGGTGTGCATCCTGGCCTGTGCCGAGAACATGCCGAGCGGCGGCGCGGCCCGCCCGGGCGATATCGTCACGACCATGAGCGGCCAGACCGTGGAAATCCTCAACACCGACGCCGAAGGCCGCCTGGTGCTGTGCGACGCCCTGACCTACGCCGAGCGCTTCAAGCCCCAGGCCGTGATCGACATTGCCACCCTGACCGGCGCGTGCATCGTTGCCTTGGGCTCCCACACTTCGGGCCTGCTGGGCAACAACGACGAACTGATCGAGCAACTACTCAGCGCCGGCAAGGCTGCCGACGACCGCGCCTGGCAACTGCCGCTGTTCGATGAGTACCAGGAACAACTGGACAGCCCGTTCGCCGACATCGCCAACATCGGTGGCCCGAAAGCCGGCACCATCACGGCGGCCTGCTTCCTGTCGCGCTTTGCCAAGAACTTCAACTGGGCCCACCTGGACATCGCCGGCACCGCCTGGACCAGCGGCGGCAAGGACAAGGGCGCAACCGGCCGTCCGGTGCCACTGTTGACCCAATACCTGCTGGATCGCGCCAAGGCCTGAAACTGAAGATGCCGGGGCGACCATCCCGCCGCCCCGGCCTTAGGAACCGCAATGACCCAAGTCGACTTCTATATATTGCCCAGCGCCGATCCCCTCGCGCGCCTGGACTTTGCCTGCAAGCTCACCGAAAAAGCCTGGCGCATGGGCCACCGCATCTACCTGCATTGCAGCGATGCCGCCCAACGCGATGAGCTGGATGCCCGCCTGTGGCGCTTCAAGGGCGAAAGCTTCGTGCCCCACGGCCCCGCCGAATCCGAACCTGAAAGCCTGGTAGTCCTGGGTGTGGGCGACAGTTGCGGCGATCACCATGACCTGCTGGTCAACCTGGACCTGAAAGTACCGGCCTTTGCCAAGGCCTTCGCCCGCGTGGCGGAAGTGGTGGTGGAAGACCCAGCTATTCGTCAGGCCGCGCGGGAGAGTTTCCGTTTCTATCGCGAACAGGGCTATTCTCTGCAGGATCACCGGTTACAACGACTTTAGAGCACACGATGGACACTCCCAACCCGCTGAAAAAAGACGACCACCTGCTGGACGACCTGGAGTCGATCCGTCAGTTGCTGGGTGATGACAACCTGCAACCGCCGCTGCTGACCGAAACGGCCGACGGCGAGGTACAGATCCCGCTGCTGTTCGACATGGTCAGCGGCAAGCCTGCCGCGCCGGAACCTGTGGTTGCAGAACCCGCTCCCGCCGCAGAAAAAGCCCCCGATGCCCTGCTCCTGCACCTGGACAATGAACTGCGCGCTGCCGCGCAATTGATCATGCAGGATGTGATCGACGACTTTGCGCCGCATATTGAAGCCGAGATCAAGCGTCGGATGGATGCGCGGATGGAGCGGTTGCTCAGCCAGTACCAGTCCTAAACGACACTGATATTTCCTGTGGGAGGGGGCTTGCTCCCGATAGCGTTGTATCAGCCGATGATTCGGTGGCTGACACTCAGCAATCGGGAGCAAGCCCCCTCCCACATTAGTTTTGCATCAGCCTTAAGTCCGTCTTCAACTCGCCCTCCTCGTCCTCCCCCGTTATACTTGCCGGCTTTCCTGAATAAATGCCAACTAGGGTCCCGCCGCGCATGGATAAGACCTACCAGCCCCACGCTATCGAAACTTCCTGGTACAACACCTGGGAGTCCGAGAACTATTTCGCCCCACAAGGTGCGGGCGACTCGTACACCATCATGATCCCGCCACCGAACGTCACTGGCAGCCTGCACATGGGCCATGGCTTCAACAATGCGATCATGGATGCGTTGATCCGTTTCCGCCGTATGCAGGGTCGCGACACCCTGTGGCAGCCGGGCACCGACCACGCCGGTATCGCCACGCAGATGCTGGTGGAACGCCAACTGGAAGCCACCGGCCAGAACCGTCACGACCTGGGCCGCGAGAAATTCCTGGAGAAAGTCTGGGAATGGAAAGATCAGTCCGGCGGCAATATCAGCCGTCAGATCCGTCGCCTGGGCTCCTCCGTGGATTGGAGCCGCGAGCGCTTCACCATGGACGACGGCCTGTCGGAAGCCGTGAAGGAAGCCTTCGTGCGCCTGCACGAAGACGGCCTGATCTACCGCGGCAAGCGCCTGGTCAACTGGGACACCAAGTTGCACACGGCCATTTCCGACCTCGAAGTGGAAAACCACGACGAGAAAGGTTTCCTGTGGAACCTCAAGTACCCGCTGGCCGATGGCGCCAAGACTGCTGAAGGCAACGACTACCTGATCGTCGCCACCACTCGTCCGGAAACCATGCTGGGCGACGCCGCCGTAGCCGTTAACCCGAACGACGAGCGCTACCAGGCGCTGATCGGCAAGTTCGTCGAACTGCCACTGGTTGGCCGCCGCATCCCGATCATTGCGGACGATTACTGCGATCCTGAATTCGGCACCGGCTGCGTGAAAATCACCCCGGCCCACGATTTCAACGACTATGAAGTCGGCAAACGTCACAACCTGCCGCTGCTGAACATCTTCGACAAGAATGCCGCCGTATTGCCGGCCTGCCAGGTATTCAACCTGGACGGCTCGCTGAACGACAGCATCGACGGCAAGATTCCCGCCGAATATGCAGGTCTGGACCGTTTTGAAGCGCGCAAGCAGATCGTTGCCGCCTTCGACGCCGCCGGCTTGCTGGTCAGCGTCGACGACCACGGCCTGAAAGTGCCGAAGGGCGATCGCTCCGGCACCGTGATCGAGCCGTGGCTGACCGACCAGTGGTATGTGTCCACCAAGCCGCTGGCAGAGCCTGCCATCGCCGCCGTGGAAGATGGCCGCATCCAGTTCGTGCCTAAACAGTACGAAAACATGTACTTCTCGTGGATGCGCGACATCCAGGATTGGTGCATCAGCCGTCAGCTGTGGTGGGGCCATCGTATTCCGGCCTGGTATGACGAGTCGGGCAAGGTCTATGTAGGCCGCGACGAAGCCGAAGTGCGTGCCAAGCACAACCTCGGCGCCGACATCGCGCTGCAACAGGACAACGACGTACTCGACACCTGGTTCAGCTCGGGCCTGTGGACGTTCTCCACCCTGGGTTGGCCGCAGCAGACCGAATTCCTGAAGAAATTCCACTCCACCGACGTGCTGGTCACCGGCTTCGATATCATTTTCTTCTGGGTTGCCCGGATGATCATGCTCACCATGCATTTGGTGAAAAACGAAGACGGCACCCCGCAGGTACCGTTCAAGACCGTGTACGTACACGGCCTGGTACGCGACGGCCAGGGCCAGAAGATGTCCAAGTCCAAGGGCAACGTCCTGGACCCGCTGGACATCATCGACGGCATCGACCTGGAAACCCTGGTGCAGAAACGCACCTCGGGCCTGATGCAGCCAAAACTGGCGAAAAAGATCGAGAAGCAGACCCGCGACGAATTCGCCGACGGCATCGCCAGCTACGGCACCGACGCCCTGCGCTTCACCTTCTGCTCGCTGGCCTCTACCGGTCGCGACATCAAGTTCGACATGGGCCGCGTCGAAGGCTATCGCAACTTCTGCAACAAGATCTGGAACGCCGCGCGCTATGTGCTGGATAAAGGCGAAGACTGCGGCCAGAACGGCGAAGCCTATGAGTTGAGCCTGGCTGATCGCTGGATCATCTCGCAGTTGCAGCGCACCGAAGCCGAAGTGACCCGCCAGCTCGACCAGTTCCGTTTCGACCTGGCTGCACAGGCGCTGTACGAGTTCATCTGGAACCAATACTGCGACTGGTACCTGGAACTGTCCAAGCCGGTATTGTGGGACGAAAACGCCCCGGTCGAACGCCAGCGCGGTACTCGCCGCACCCTGGTGCGCGTACTGGAAGTGGCATTGCGCCTGGCGCATCCGTTCATGCCGTTCATCACCGAAGAGATCTGGCAGCGCCTGGCGCCGCTGGCCGGTATCGAAGGCAAGACCATCATGCTGCAACCTTGGCCGGTGGCCAATGAAGCGCGCATCGATGAGGCCGCCGAAAGCGATATCGAATGGCTCAAGACCCTGATGCTCGGCACTCGCAACATCCGCGCCGAGATGAACATCGGACCGGGCAAACCGTTGGCCGTGTTCGTGAAGAACGCCAGTGCCGAAGATCAGCGTCGCCTCAGCGAGAACGACGCGTTGCTCAAGAAGCTGGCCAAGCTGGAGTCGATCACCGTATTGGCTGCCGATGCCGAAGCGCCGCTGTCCGCCACTGCATTGGTGGGCGACATGGAAGTGCTGGTACCGATGGCCGGCCTGATCGACAAGGGCGCCGAACTGGCCCGTCTCGACAAGGAAATCGCACGCCTGCAAGGCGAAGTGCAACGCGTGGGCGGTAAGCTGTCCAACGCGGCATTCGTCGACAAGGCGCCGGCGGAGGTGATCGAGAAAGAACGCGCCAAGTTGGCCGAAGCTGAACAGGCTTTGGGCAAACTGGCCGAGCAACATGCGCGGATTTCCAGCCTGTAAGGCTTGAGTCGCGTAAAAAAAGAGACCTTCGGGTCTCTTTTTTTGCTTCTGTGGGAGCAAGCCCCCTCCCACATTTGACCGGGTTGAGCTCAGGATGTGTGACAATGGCCGCCACTTTGAGCCAACACCAGAATCATCATGACCGCCCCCACTACGCCTAAACCTTCGCGCAAGAAGCCTAAATCCGCTACCCCGGCCAAGCCCGTGGTACCGCGCAAAGAGGCCACCTTGCACCCGCGCAACCGCCACACGGGCCGTTACGACTTCCCGGCGCTGATCAAGACCACGCCAGAACTGGCGAAATTCGTGATCATCAACCCCTATGGCAAGGAAAGCATTGACTTCGCCAGCCCGGACGCGGTGCGGGTGTTCAACCGGGCGTTGCTCAAGTCGTTCTATGGCATCCAGCATTGGGACATCCCGGCCGATTACCTGTGCCCGCCGGTACCGGGGCGTGCCGACTATGTGCATTTTCTCGCCGACCTGCTGGCCAGCGTCAACGACGGCAAGATCCCGCGTGGCTCGATCGTCAAGGTGCTGGATATCGGCATGGGCGCCAACTGCGTCTACCCGCTGATTGGCTACATGGAGTACCGCTGGAACTTCCTGGGCTCGGAGGTCGACCCTATCGCCGTGAGCGCCGCCAAGGCCATCGTGCAGTCCAACGACCTGAGCAAGGTTATCCAGCTGCGCCAGCAGCCCAACCCCAAGCAGATCCTGCTGGGTTTGCTGGAACCCGGTGAGCGCTTTGACCTGACCATGTGCAACCCGCCGTTCCATGCGTCCATGGATGAAGCCACCAAGGGCAGCGAGCGCAAGTGGCGTGCCCTGGGCAAGGCGGATCCGAAACGCAAGTTGCCGGTACTCAACTTTGGCGGCCAATCGGCTGAACTGTGGTGTGAAGGCGGCGAAGCACGCTTTGTGACGCAGTTGATCGCCGAGAGCGCGCATTTTGCCCACAAGGTGTTGTGGTTCAGCACCCTGGTGTCAAAAGCGTCCAACTTGCCTGCGATCGAAACCGCGCTGAAAAAAGCCGGCGTGCTGGAAAGCCAGGTGGTAGAGATGTCTCAGGGGCAGAAGCAAAGCCGGTTTGTGGCCTGGACCTTCCAGACCAAGAACGAACAGCAGATCTGGCGCCAGCGCTGGGTGCGCGATTAACCTTTCATCACAATAAAACCGCAGGCAACAAAAAACCGTGCCCGGATCACTCCGGAGCACGGTTTTTTTTACTGCGTCTTACTTGTTAACAGCGTCGGTCAGGCCTTTAGCCACAACCAGCTTGATAACTTTCTTGGCAGCGATTTCGATGGCAGCGCCAGTCGAAGGGTTACGGCCAGTACGGGCAGGACGCTCGGTTACTTTCAGCTTGCCAATGCCTGGCAGAGTGATTTCGCCGCCATTTTCCAGCTGATCAGCAACGATCTGGCCCAGTTGGTCCAGAGCAGCGCGCGCGGTGGTTTTTGGCGCGTCGATAGCTTCAGCGATATCAGCGATCAGTTGGTCTTTAGTCAAAGCCATTGTGGTGTTCCTTCCCTATCAAATTCATATGGATTGCAGAGTGCAGTGTCAGCCGTCGAGCCCGACCGTCATGGCCTGGCATCCCCGGCTATAACCACGGAGATCGGGGTTATAGATGCTTGAAACGGGGATTGGTTCGACCTGACAAATGCTGAATGCACGCTTAACGCCGAGACTTGGCGTAAGACGGGGCAAAACTAGCACAGAGACGGGGAAATATCCGCCTCAACATACCCATTTGGTCAGCTTTATCGCTCTAAACCGTGAAAAAAAGGCATATGGGCAGTCGGAGGGCATCCAAAATGCCCTTCGGGGCACGTCACGGCCAATGGGTGCGGTACACTGGGCGACTTTTCGGGGAGGCCGCCCCCTCCCCCTTCAACCAGCCGAGAAGCCTATGCCGATCCGTCATTGCATCGTCCACCTGATCGACAAAAAACCCGACGGCACCCCCGCAGTGCTCCATGCCCGCGACTCCGAACTGTCCGAGTCGGCCGCCATCGAGAACATGCTTGCCGACCTCAACGAGAGCTACAACGCCAAACAAGGCAAGGCCTGGGGTTTCTTCCATGCCGAGTCCGGCGCGCATCCGTTCAGCGGCTGGTTGAAGGAATACTTTGACGGTGGCCAGGACTTCACCACCTTCAGCCGCACGGCGGTGGAACACCTGCAGAAGCTGATGGAGGAGTCCAACCTCTCCACCGGCGGCCATGTGCTGTTTGCCCATTACCAACAAGGCATGACCGACTACCTGGCCATCGCCCTGCTGCACCACAGCGAAGGCGTGGCAGTCACCGACGAGCTGGACGTGACGCCCTCGCGCCACCTGGACCTGGGCCAGTTGCACCTGGCGGCGCGCATCAACGTCTCCGAGTGGCAGAACAACAAGCAGTCCAAGCAATACATCTCCTTTATCAAGGGCAAGAACGGCAAGAAGGTCTCGGAGTACTTCCGCGACTTTATCGGTTGCCAGGAAGGCGTCGACGGCCCGGGCGAAACCCGCACCCTGCTCAAGGCGTTCAGTGACTTCGTTGAAAGCGAAGACCTGCCTGACGAATCCGCCCGCGAAAAGACCAAGACTCTGGTGGACTACGCCAGCAGCCAGGCCAAGCTCGGCGAACCCATGGGCCTGGAAGAACTCTCCGGCCTGATCGATGAAGATCGGCCAAAAGCGTTCTACGACCATATCCGCAACAAGGATTACGGCCTGTCGCCGGAGATTCCGGCCGACAAACGCACCCTCAACCAGTTCCGCCGCTTCACCGGGCGCGCCGAGGGCTTGTCCATCAGCTTTGAAGCGCACCTGCTGGGCGACAAGATCGAATACGACGAAGCCGCCGGCACCTTGATCATCAAGGGCCTGCCAACCCAACTGACCGATCAGCTCAAGCGCCGTAACTGATGCTGGGCGGGGTTTTAAAGAAAGTCCTGCTGGTGTTGCTGGTGGTGGTCGTGATCCAGAACTGGGGCAAGATCGAGCGGGTGTTCAACCCGTCCCAGGTGGTGTCGGAGCAGGTACGCGCCTCTGCGCGGGTGGTGCTCTATGCGACCGAGTGGTGCGGGTACTGCAAGCAGATCCGGCGTTTTCTGGACCAGAAGGGTATCCCGTACCAGGCCGTCGATATCGAGAAGGATACCCAGGCGCGCAAGGCGTATGAAGCGCTGGGTGGGGGTGGGATTCCATTTGTGGACGTCAATGGCACATTGATCCGCGACTACAACCCGGATGCGATCATGGCGGCCCTGAAGTAACCCCCGTCTCAAAAGCACAGCAGAACTAAATGTGGGAGGGAGCAAGTCGAATCGTCGCACCGCCCCTCCCACATTTGGTTTGTGGTGGTCTTAGAAGTTGGCTTCCAGCGACACCATCGCTGTACGCTCCTCGCCCACGTTGTAATACGCCGTACTCGCCCCCAACCCGTTGACCGGCGCCGAGTTGAACGCCACGGTACGCGCCGAACTCAAGTATTCCTTGTCGAAGACGTTGAGCATCGACAGGCGCAGGGTCGCCGACTTGATGACCCTCTTGTCCACCGGTAAGTAAATACCGGCATTGAGGTCAAACACCGTACGGCCTTCGATCTTCTCCTTGTTGGTCAAATCACCATAGAAGCTGCCGACATACTTGCCCGCGACGTTGCCGTAAAACCGCGAGTCGTCGTACCCGAACACCAGGTTGAACATGTTTTCCGGCACGTTGGCCAGTTGCTTGCCCGACGTTGGCAGCAGCACATTCTTACTGAGCAGGTCGTCCTTCTGCTCGGACTGGGTGTAGGTGTACGAGGCGTAGTAGTTGAAGTTGTGCGGCAACAAGCCACTCCACTCCAGCTCCAGGCCCTTGTTATCGACGCTGCCGACGTTAAGCACCATGTAGTCACCGCTGGCGTCGGTGGTCGACACCTGGCGATCCTTGAAACTGATATAGAACAAGGTCGCACTCAGCGCCATGTCGTCTTCGGTGTAGCGCCAGCCCAGTTCCTGGTTCCAGCTCAATTCGGACTTGAGGCTGACGGAGTCGCCCTTGTTGTACAGCACGTAGTTGGGAGGCGTGCGCATATTGCGAGTGACGTTGTAGAACGCCTGGTTGCTTTCGTCGACCTGGTACTTGGCGCTGAAGTTGGGCAGGAACTGATGGTAACGGGTGTTACGTTTTTCCGCTTTGTCGTAGAGGCTGCCGAGATTGTTGCCGTCGCGCTCGACGTATTGATAGGCCAGGCCCGCGACAAAACTCAGGTCCGGCGTGGCTTGCCAGTTGTCCTGTACCCAGAGTTTCTGCGCCGGGGTGACGGTGTAATAGTGGCGGCCTTGTACAGTGGCGCCATTCTTGTCGACCACCTGCCCGCCGCTGTTGTAATCGCCCCACACATCATCGGGTGCGCCCTCGCCGTTGATCCCGATAAATGGCTGGGTCTGGCGCTGGCGTGCGCGTTCATACCAGTAGCCGTAGTCCAGACTGTGCGCTTCGTTGATGTCCCACTTCATTTTGGCCGTGACGCCCGGGCGCCAGGTCTCGGTCCATGAAGGGCGGTAATAGTTGGCCGATTGCAGGTTACTCAGGTCGTAGTTGCCGGCCTTGTCAGACTTTGGCCCCAGGTTGGAGGCGGTCTGGCCGCTGAAGCTGCCGCCGTTGGACCAGTAGTAGTACGGCGTGACTGTCAGCGACAGGTTGTCTTGCAATTGCCAGCGCTGGGTCAGCGTGGCGTTTACGCTTTCGAAGGGGTTGCGGTTGAGCTTGTAGGACGCAGACAACAGACCTGCCTTGTACACCGGGCTTTCGGCGTAGTCCTTGCGCCGCCCCTCCGTGTCAAACTGTGATTTGCTCAGGCTGTTGTAGTTGTAGTTTTCCTGTTTGTTGTACTTGACCGTGGCCAGTGTGGAATTGCCGTTGTCACCTTCGAACAGGCTGCTCCACTCGATTTTATCGCTGCGCAGGGTGCCCTTGCCGCGCCACTTGTCACCTTCCAGGTGCGATGCCGAGACCCAGGTCTTGAGGCCACCGAAATCACCGGTATTTGCCCGCACGAAGGTTTTGCGCAGGTTATTGGTACCCAAGGTCTGCTTGGCAAAAACCCCCGCCTCCTTGGTTGGCCGCATCGTAATCATGCCGATGTTGCCGCCGCTGGAACCGATGTGCGGGCCGTCGGCCTCGGAGGAGCCCTGGGTGGCGAACACTTCGGCAAGGTTTTCCGGGTCTCCCAGCTGGTTGGAATACACGCTGTAGTTGCCAGAATCGTTGATCGGCACGCCGTCCACCGACACCCCGACCTGGTCCGAACTCATGCCGCGCATAGTGAAGTTGGTGCCGCTGGTGCCGCTGGCGTCATCGCTGGAAACGTTGATGCCCGGCGTGTATTTGAGCTTGTCGATGGCGTTGGCGGTGGCCGACATTTCGTCCATGGCCTCCTTGGTCACCGTCGAGCGCGCCTTGGCACTTTCTTCGCGAATCATGTGGCCGTTGCCCAGGGTCTGCTTGCCGGCAACGTTCACCGAACCTACGTCCTGGGTGTCATCAGCCATAACCAGCGGTGCAAAGCCGCCCAGGCCCGATGCCAGAAGCAGGGCATAAAGAGAGTTGTAGTTCACGTGTAGATCCCTTACTGACATTGTTGTGTTGTATGGGGCAGAGGTGCTCTTCCTGACCACTTGCTCAGGAACCCAGGGATGATCCACGGCACGTGTAACCGTTTGGTGACAGGTTTTGGCGATTGCGATGAAGGTTTGGTGAAGCGCGCCCTAGCGCAACACGATCATGCGCCCCAGCAGCGAGTGTTGTTCAAAGCCGAGCACCGCTTGCAGCGCATTCAACACCGCCTGCGGATCCTTGCTTGGAAAGCTGCCGCTGACGCGCCTGGCGCCCATCTCATCGTTAAGCAACACGATGCGGCCCGGGTAATAACGGCTCAGGTCCTTGACCACATCCGCCAGCGGCGCCTTGTAGTAATTGAGCCAGCCGTCACGCCAGGCCAGGCGTGACTGGCTGTCGACAGCGTGCAGGGTGTCGGCTACGCCGTCGGCATAGGCCACTTGCTGACCTGCGGCCAGCACCTGTTGCAGGCCCTGTCTGGATGGCGTCACGCCAACCCGTCCGGATAACACGGTGACCTCTGCCCCGGCAGGTTGCAGGCGCACTTCAAACTGGGTGCCCAGCACCCGCGCCTCACCACCGCCCGCCTCCACCACGAAGGGCTGACCCGTGTGGGTCACACTGAAAAATCCCGCACCGCGACGCAGTTGGATATGCCGCGCGCCATGGCTGAAATCCACGGCAATGGCGCTGTCGGCGTCGAGGGTGACCTGGGATTGATCTGCCAGGGTAAAGGTCTTCACCTCCCCCGCCGCCGTCACGTAATCGGCACCTAACTCATCGACCCAGCGCGACGGCTGCCAACCGGCGCCCATCGCCACCATCAGCAGCAGGCTTGCGGCCATCGCCAGGGCGCCGGACCAACGCACCCCACGTGAACGCTTGGAGGTGTTGATCTTGTTGAGGTAGCCCTGCAAGGCCAGCGCATCCTCATCAGCCAGCTGACGTGCCGGCACTTCGCTCAACTCCCACAGCACCTGGGCCTGGGCGTAGGCCTCGACATGCGCGGGATCAGCGCGCAGCCAGCGGCTGAAAGTAGCCTGGTCGCCGCTGCTGGGCTGGTCATGCAACAGGCTCAGCCAGGCCAGCGCAGCCTGTTCCTGGGCGGGTGTGGGCGTAACGTTCACGGTGCTTTCCCTGGCGTGCGTGGAGGCGGTGGTTCGCGAAGGCTGGCCTTGCAGGCTTCGAGGGCGCGCATCATATGTTTTTCCACGGCACTTTGGGACAGCCCCATGGCCTTGGCGATCTCTGCATATTTGCGACCGTGGATGCGGTTGAGCAGGAAAATCTGCCGGGTGCGCTCGGGCAAGCTGCGCAAGGCGGCTTCGACATGGCGCAGATCATTGCCGGCCTCCAGCGCCGCCTGGAACTCGCACCTCTGGTTGTCTTGCTGCTCCGGCAACCAGCCTTCATTGCTGCGCACTCGGGCGCCTTCAGTGCGCAAATGATCGATGGCGATATTGCCCGCGCAGCGCAGCAGGTAGGTACTGAGCTCTTCGACCTGCACCAGGGGGCGGCGCCAGAAACGCAGGAACAAATCCTGCACCAGGTCGGCCGCGGTGGCGCGGCAACCGACGCGGCGGCTGACCAGGGCCTCCATCTGCGAACGCTGGGACAAAAATACCTGCAGGAAATGCGCTCGCCCACCGGCCGCATCGGTGTGCGGGCTGTCCTGGGGTTCCGGCGGTGGACTGATCATCATGGCAGGCTCAGGACAGGGCGAATGCCGCAACAGGGCTGGCCAGCAGGCTCAGGCCCGCCAGGATCAAGGCCAGCCTTGGGCGATAAGGCAGCAGCAACACCAGCAGCAAGGCGCTGAGCATCAACACCGCGCACCACTGCACCAGGCCCTGGCTCCAGCCGGCGGCAAGCACCGCGGGCCAGATCGCGACAATCAGCAGCAACCAACCGCCCACGCGCAGCCCCAAACGCCGAGTGGGCGTGGGTTTGCTGTGCAGCAGCTCGCCGTGGTGACGGTCAGTGGACAGGCACAGCGCAGTAAACCCGGCGTAGCACATCAGCAGCGCGAGCAGCATCAGCTGGCCTCCTGCTTGAGCGTCAGGCCACGTGCACGTTCGGCCTTGGGTTGCGGCGCCGTGCGATGGTGCATCTTCCAGGCCGCCCAGGCGAGAAACGCGCCACTGGCCAGGCAGGTCAGGTCGAAGCCGGCCATGGCCCAGTCGCCATTGACCAACGAAACGCCCAAATGCTGCGAGGTGGTGCTGGCGTTAAGCAGTGGGACCGCCGCAAACAGCAACGCGCCGAAGCTCAGTTGCTCGACCCAACCCTGGCGACCGCGACGCAACATGGCGTGCAGCAGGCTCAGGCCCCAGGCGGTAAAGAAGGCTTGTACTTCCCAGCCGGAACGCTCGGCGAAACTCACCGGCAACAGTCGGTTGGCCCAGAAAAACGCAGCGATGGCGATCATCAGCCCGGACATGCTGGCAATGTTCAACACTTCTACCAACCGCAGTTCAAACGGCATCACCGAAGTTTTGGCATGCTTGAGCTGGCGCTTGCCGAGCCAGATCACCAGCCCCGTGCCGATCATCGCCGTGCCCGCCAGGCCGCAGATAAAGTACAACCAACGCAGCACGGGACCGGCAAAATGGCCCATGTGCAAACCATAGAAACTACCACCAATCACCGCAGGCAAAGACGGCTCGCCACTGGCCCGCAACAGCTCGCCAGTGGTGCCGTTGAACGACAGGGTATTGCCAAAGGCGTGCACCACGCTGTCGGAGCCAGCGCGAAACACATTCACTGAGGCGTTGACATCACCAGGGTTATTGACCGCCAGCCGCCCCACATGGCCGCCCGCCCACTGCTCGCGCGCCTGCTGGTACATCGGCAGTAACGGCAGCAACTGACCGGGCTGGCCGAGGGCCGGCGCATTGTTGGTAGCGGGGAACAACTCATCGAAGAACGCCCGGCTGTCGTCGCCATAGGACGCCATGATGGGCGCGGGCATGACCATGTTCATGAAAATCACCAGGCTGCTGTAGGTGATCATCAGGTGAAACGGCAGCACCAGCACGCCCACCGCGTTGTGCCCGTCGAGCCAGGAGCGCTGGCCTTTGCGCGGGCGGAAAGTGAAGAAGTCCTTGAAGATTTTCTTGTGGGTGATGATGCCGGTGATCAGCGCGACCAACATCACCATGGCGGCGATGGTCGACAGCCAGCGGCCCCACGGGTAAGGCATTTGCAGCTGGAAGTGGAACCGATAGAAGAACTCGCCGCCCTTGCTGTCGCGGGCCTGCACGGGTTGGCCGCTGACCGGGTCGAGGGTTTTCTGGACGAAGGTGCCGCGCTTGCCGGGCTCGACCTTGTCTTGCCACATCACGGACAGGCCGGGATCACGATGGGTAGGCAAGGTAATGAACCAGCGTGCGGCCGTGGGCGCCTGTTGTTGCAGGTAATTCTGGGCTACGGCAAGGCTACGCCCGTCGTCCAGGGGATGGGCCTGCACTTCGGGCTGCATCCAATGGGTAATTTCGTCTTTGAAATAGGCCAGGGTGCCGGTCAGGAAAATCGCAAACAGCAGCCAGCCGAAGATCAATCCGGCCCAGGTATGCAGCCAGGCCATGGCCTGGCGAAAGCCCTCTTTCATGTGCGCGCCACCCAGAAACCAACGCCGGCCAACGTGGCAAATAGCGCACTTGGCACCATCACCCCGGCCCAGGCGCGCCAGGCCGTGCGGCAAGCGAAACACCAGAGCACCGCCAGCAGGTAGAACACGAACGAACTCATCATGCCGGTGACCACCGCATCGGCGCGGGAACTGGGCAACCAGAGCGCCAGGCAGATGGCGGCCAAGGAGGCCATCAAGTAACCACCGATCACAGCCGCCAGCACGCGCGAGGTGACGGCGAGGCGATAGGAAATGGGCAATGCGGTTTTGCTTTTCATGCGGCAGGCGCCAAGTTCATCAACGCGCAATATTAATGATAAATATTCTCATAAGCAAAAGAGAACGGATGAATCGCCTGCCCTGGCCGATTGCCGAAGCTCGTTACCCGCCCTACAATGCGAACAATTCTTGTTCTCTAAAGCGTGTCAATGCTTGTGGAGTGATCGCGTTGCAGCCGTCCAACACCGTCGAAGTTTTGTATAACGACCATCACCACTGGCTCACCGGCTGGTTGCGACGCAAGCTCGGCTGCCCGGAAAATGCGGCCGACCTGGCCCAGGACACCTTTATTCGCGTGCTCAGCGCACGGGATACCCCGACACTGATCGAGCCCCGCGCCTTCCTCACCACCGTGGCCAAGCGCGTGCTGTGCAACTTCTATCGCCGCCAGGACCTGGAGCGCGCCTACCTCGATGCCTTGGCGCAAATGCCCGAGCAGGTGGCGCCATCGGAAGAAGACCGCGCAATCATTCTGCAAACCCTACTGGAGCTGGACCAACTGCTCGACGGCCTGCCCCGGCTGGTTAAACGCGCGTTCCTGCTGGCCCAGCTCGACGGCCTGACCTACGCGCAAATCAGCGCAGAACTGGGCATTTCCATCGCCACGGTCAAACGCCACCTGACCAAAGCCGCCATGCGCTGCTACTTCGCCCTATGAACGTGTCCAGCCAAGTCGCCGAACAAGCCGTGCACTGGCTGCTGGAAATGCAGCAAGGCGCGCTCACCCCTCGCCAGCAAGCGGCCTGGCAACAATGGCTGAACGCCCACAGCGAGCACCAGCGTGCGTGGGAGCAGATTCAACAGGTCAATCAGCGCTTGCGCGGGATGCCCTCGCCCCTGGCCCATGCAGCCTTGAATGCACCGCGCTCCAGCAGCCGACGCCAGGCGCTGAAGTTGCTGCTGATCCTGGGCGCTGGCTCGGCAGCGGCCTGGAGCCTGCGTCAGCAACATATTCTGCCGCCGCTGAGCGCCGACTATCGCAGCCCGGTTGGCCAGCGCCGTACGGTGCAATTGGCCGACGGCAGCCAGTTGCAGCTCAACACCGGCAGCGCGGTGGATGTGCATTTCGACGGTCGGCAGCGCCTGGTACGCCTGCTCGAAGGGGAAATCCTGCTCACCTCCCGTGCCGGTGATACGCCGTTGCGCGTGCTGACCGGCCAGGGCCTGCTCAGCAGCCAGGCGGCGCGCCTGAATGTGCGCCAGTTCAACGACCTCACCCAATTGGCGGTGCTGGCCGGCCAGGTCGAGGTGATGCCCAACAACTACAGCGGCTTGCCGCTGAGCGTCGATGCCGCACGCCAGGTCAATTTCACCCGCAAGGGCTGGGACACCCCACGCGCCACCGACGCCAACTGCGGCGCCTGGGCCGACGGTATGTTGGTGGCTGCACACATGCGCCTTGAAGACTTCTTGAATGAACTGGGGCGCTATCGTCGCGGCCAGCTCAATTGTGACCCGCAAGTGGCAAACCTTTTGCTGTCCGGCAGCTACCCGCTAGATAACAGCGAACGCATTCTGGACCTGCTGGAAATCAGCCTGCCGGTGAAAGTTCGGCGCTTCACCCGCTATTGGGTGACTGTGCAGGCCCGGGCCTGAATTTATTTTGCATTTGTGTGAGCTGTTTTCCGCACCTGGCGTGACAGAGAAGGAAAGCCACCTTGATCCTTCCTTCTCAGGACCACCTTCATGCCCCAGCAACCGACGCTTCTTGCCCGCACCTTGCGCCAACTCCTACTGGGCGCCAGCCTCAGCCTGACCGTGCTGCCTGCGGTGATGGCCGCCGACGCCAAGGCGTACCACATCGCGCCGACCACCCTGGAAGCGGCCCTGAACCAATTTGGTCGCCAAGCCGGTGTGCTGGTGTCGTTCGGTTCTGATGTGACGGCTGGTATGCAAAGCCACGGCCTGTCGGGCAATTACAGCGCGGCCGAGGGCCTGAGCAAACTGCTGGAGGGCACCGGCCTGCAAGCCCGGGCCGAGGGCGACAACGCCTTCAGCCTGCAACCGGTTGGCGCCCCCGCCACCCTCGAACTGCAAACCTCCAACGTGGTCGGCGACTGGCTCGGTGACGCGGCGCAAACCAACGTGTTCGAACACCCCGGCGCCCGTGATGTGATCCGCCGCGAAGAGTTCGAACGCCAAGGTGCAACCCAAGCTCGCGACGTGCTCAACCGCATTCCCGGCGTCAACGCCCCGGAAAACAACGGCACTGGCAGCCATGACATGGCGCTGAACTTCGGCATTCGCGGGCTCAATCCGCGCCTGGCATCGCGCTCCACGGTGCTGATGGATGGCATCCCGGTGCCCTTCGCGCCCTATGGCCAGCCGCAGTTGTCCTTTGCACCGATCAGCATGGGCAACATGGACGCGGTAGACGTGGTCCGTGGCGGCGGTGCGGTGCGTTATGGCCCGCAAAACGTCGGCGGCATCGTCAACTTCGTGACCCGCGCTATCCCGGATGCGCCCACGGTCAAAGGCGGCTTGCAGACCGAAACCAGCCCGTCTTCCAGCCACGACGGTTTCAAGACCACCGGCAACCTGCTCGCCGGCGGCACTGCCGACAATGGCCTGGGCGGCGCGATCCTGTACTCCGGCACCCGCGGCGGCGACTGGCGCGAAAACAGCAACACGCGCATCGACGACCTGATCCTCAAGGGCAAATACCAACTGGACGACGCCAACAGCTTCAACGCCATGGCGCAGTACTACGAAGGCCAGGCCGACATGCCCGGAGGCTTGAACGTCAAGGACTACAAGGCCGACCCGTATCAGTCCACCCGCCCCTACGATAAATTCTGGGGCCGCCGTACGATGTTCAACGTCGGCTATCGCTACGAGCAAGACCGCCGCGAATTCACGGTCAACAGTTTCTTCACCAAGACCCTGCGCAGCGGTTACCTGGACCAGGGCAGCTTCCTGTCGCTGTCGCCACGCGAATACTGGGTACGCGGCCTGGAAACCCGCTTCGCCCAGGGCTTCGACCTTGGCCCGACCAGCCATGAAGTGGGTGTCGGCTACCGCTATATCAATGAAGCCGGTCACGAGTTGCGCTACCGCACGCCGATTGCCGCCAACCAGCAAATCCCCACCACCAACAGTCGCAACGACCGCGACACCCGTGGCGGCACTGAAGCCAACGCGTTCTTTATCGACGACCGCATTGATATCGGCAAGTGGACCATCACCCCGGGCGTGCGCTACGAGATGATCAAGTCTGAGCAAACCAACAATCTGAGCAACGTCAAATACAAGGGCGACTACAACACCGCGCTGCCGGCGCTGAACGTGCTCTATCACCTCACTGACGACTGGAACCTCTACGCCAACACCGAGGGCTCGTTCGGCAGCGTGCAGTACAGCCAGATGCCCAACCGCGTGAACAGCGGCGAAGTAAAACCGGAAAAAGCCCGCACCTGGGAACTCGGCACGCGCTACGACAATGGCAGCCTGCGCGCCGAAATCGGCGCGTTCCTGATCAACTTCGACAACCAGTACGACAGCAACCAGACCAACGACACGGTGATCGCCCGCGGTGAAACCCGTCACCAGGGCATCGAGTCGAGCATCAACTATGCGCTCGACGGCCTGAGCCCGGCGCTGGCGGGTTTCGATGTGTATGCCACTTATGCCTATGTCGACGCGACCATTCGTGAAGACGGCCCGAACAAAGGCAACCGCGTGCCCTTCTCGTCCAAGCACAAAGGCACCCTCGGCGTGGGTTACACCGAAGGCCCGTGGAAGCTGAATGTGGACAGCAGCTACCAGAGCAGCCAATTCGCCGACAATGCCAACACCCAGGCCGAAAGCGCCGACGGTGCCAATGGACGCATCCCCGGCTACATGCTGTTCAGCAGCCGCGCGGCCTATGACTTCGGCCCGCAATTGTCGGATTTGAATGTGGCGGTGGGGGTGAAGAACATCTTCAACAAGCAGTACTACACCCGCTCGTTTGACGACAACAACAAAGGCAAGTACGTGGGTGAGCCGCGCACGGTGTATGTGCAAACCTCTATCGCGTTCTGACCCAAATCTGCAGAACAACACAGAACCTACTGTGGGAGGGGGCTTGCTCCCGATGGCGGTGTGTCAGTCGGTACATTTGCCACTGATATACCGCTATCGGGAGCAAGCCCCCTCCCACATTGGCCCCCAGTGGCTTCAGCTGCCCGCCAGGCAACTGGGGGTGGCGGCCACCAACGCATCGATGGCACACCGCGTCTTGGCCGGCATATGCACCGCCGTCGGCCAGACCACATGGATCGGCGCAGGCTGTTCGCGATAGCTGGGCAGCACCGCTTCCAATTGCCCCCGCAGCGCATAGTGAGCAATCAACCAACTCGGCAACCAGGCCAGGCCCACGCCCGCGATGGCGGCATCGGCTAGCGCCTGGAGGTCGTCCACTATCAGGGGCGAAGCCAGGCGCGAGCGATGCGTGGTGTTGCTGCGATACGCAATGCCGCGATGAGCGGCCAGGTCTTCGATACTCTCAATGGCACCCTTGCGCTGCAGATACGCCGGTGACGCTGCCAGCCCCATGGCCTGTTGGCCCAGGCGACGGGCACTCAGGCGGTCGGTGTCCGGTAACGGGCCGATGCGTACGGCCATATCGAAGCCTTCCTGCGCCAGATCGATCATGCGGTCGGAGAAGCAAATCTCGATTTCAAGTTCAGGGTAACGCTCCATCAGGCCCCACAAGGCCGGTGCCGCATAGTGGTGCCCGAACGCCAGCGGCACACTGACCCTCAGTCGTCCCCGTGGTTGTTGCCGGCCACTTTCGAGCACCGATTCGGCCGCTTCCAGTTCGGCCAATGCGCGCAGGCAATGTTCGTAGTAGGCCTGCCCATCCTCGGTCAACCGCTGGCGGCGTGTGGAACGCTGCAACAGGCACGTGCCCAGCCGCGCCTCCAGACGCGCCAAGCCTTTACCGACGGCCGAGCGTGTAAGGTTCAGGCGCTCGGCGGCGTCGGTCAGGTTGCCGCTCTCGACGATTTGCAAAAACAGCTCAACGCCATCAAAACGCGGGGTAGCCATGCGTCAATTGTCGCCCTTGATTCCCATATCGATGGAAAACTTATCACGAATAACGAATTCGATTCCCGAGAGAATAGAGCCCTCCCCTATTTGAAAGGAACTCGTCATGCCGTCCGCCGCTGCTGCATCGGCCCTCAACCCGCCGAGCGCCGCCAGAAATGCCCTGGCCCTCACCGCCGTTTGCCTGGTGGCCCTCATGTTCGGCCTGGAAATCTCCAGCGTGCCGGTGATCCTGCCGACGCTGGAACAGGAATTGGGTACCGGCTTTCAAGACGCCCAATGGATCATGAATGCCTACACCCTGGCCTGCACCAGCGTGCTGATGGCGGCGGGCACGCTGGCGGATCGCTTCGGTAGGCGGCGCGTGCTGGTGCTGTGTCTATGGGTGTTCGCCCTGGCCTCGCTGGCGTGTGGCCTGGCCAACGATGCGCCGACACTGATCGTGGCGCGATTCATCCAGGGCATTGGCGCCGGCGCGATGATGATTTGCCAGTTTGCCATCTTGTCCCACCAGTTCCGCGAACCGGCGGCGCGGGCGCGAGCCTTCGCGATATGGGGCGTGATTGCCGGCGTGGGCCTGGGTTTCGGGCCGATGATCGGGGCAGTGATACTGGCCGTGGCGGACTGGCGCTGGGTTTTCCTGGTGCATGTACCACTGACCTTGTTTACCTTGGCGCTGCTGCACATCAGCGTGCAGGAATCCCGTGACCCGGCCAGCCATCGCCTCGACATTGCCGGCATGTTGACCATGACGCTGGCGGTGTTTGCGCTGGTCTACTTCATCACCCAAGGCAGCGAGAACGGTTTCGGCACCCCGGCGATGCTCGGCTGGGCCGGCCTGTCGGTCTTCGGACTGCTGCTGTTTATCTTGATTGAGCGGCGCAGCGCCCATCCGATGTTCGACTTCTCGGTGTTCCGCATCCAACGTTTCAACGGCGCCTTGATGGGCTCAATCGGCATGAACTTCAGCTTCTGGCCGTTCATGATCTACTTGCCACTGTATTTCCAGGCGGGCCTGGGTTACGACACGCTGACCACCGGCGCGGCGCTGCTCGCGTACACCTTGCCCACTTTGTTGGTGCCGCCATTGGCCGAACGCCTGGCCCTGCGCTTTGGCGCCGAATGCATCATCCCCCTGGGCCTGGGGACGATGGGCGCAGGTTTTTTGGGCATGGCCGCGGTTAATTACGCCGAACAGCCCAGCACAGCACTGGTGCTGCTCAGTTGCGCGATCGCCGGCATTGGGCTGGCACTGACCAATTCGCCGACCACCAATACCACCACCGGCGCCGTCTCGACTGACCGCGCAGGCATGGCCTCGGGCATCGACTTCAGCGCACGGCTGATCACCCTGGCGCTCAACATCGCATTGATGGGGCTGGTGCTGTTGCTCGGAATCAGCCATCACCTGGCCAATGTATTGCCGGCCAGCACGGCGGCGGATTGGGCAACCCTCAGCCAGCATATTGCGGCGGGCAAGCTGAACGCGCCTGGACTCACACGCCTGGAGGCACAGACGGCCCTGCGTAGCGGCGCTGGTTGGGCCATGCTGTTTGCGGGCTTGGGCGCTTGCGGGTTGGCCGCTCTGAGCCGGTATTTCTTCCAGCGACGGCGTTGAACGAAAACGGGCCTGCATATGCAGGCCCGTTTTCAGTGGGGAATGAAAAAACAGTTAGCTGTTAATAACAGCGTTTTCGTTTTCCAGGAATTCCTCTTCCAGCGCGTCTTCATTCACTTTGTTGATCGGCTGGTTTTTCCCGGCAGCGCGAGGCTTGCCTTGCAGTTTGCCGAACAAGTGTTCCAGCGCATGATCCAGCTTGGTGGCGGCGCCATCGATCGCTTGCTCCAGCGTATCGGCTTTATGGCACACGGAAACTGGCTGGTGGCCCTTTGGCCGTGCTTCCAGGCGGCAACTTAAATCGTGGGGTCCGGGCTTGTCGCCGTTCTCGTCCCGCAGGTAGACCTCAACGCGGGTCAGGTCTTCTTCATAACGTTCGAGCGTGCTCTCAATGGTAGTACGTACCCACTCCTCCAGTCGGATGCTGCTTTCAATATGGTTATCGCTATTGACTTGGATTTGCATAGTTCTTCCCTTATTTCAGCTAGCTCGCCAGAGATCACAAACTGCAACACCGGGGTGGTGAAACCATGACCTCTTGATTACACAATTGAGCACCTGCTGAAACAATTCAACCCCTTTGCAAAGATAAATCCCACATTACAAATTAACCCTGACGACGAGCAAAAACGCTGGTAGGGTGGGGAGTTAGTTACAACTTCTTACGTCCTGTTTCCTCACAATTGCCCCTCTCCCAACGGGTGCAAACCGCGAAAAATCCCTGCTTCCTCCACCAGCCAGTCGTGCACCGCGCGCACGCCGGGGTGGCTCAATGCACCTGGCGCATACAGCAGCACATAGCGCTTATGGTTGGGCACGGCCAGGCCAAACGGCACAATCAGGGTGCCGCGCTCCAGTTCATCATTGAGCAACGTGCGCCGCGCAATCGCTACCCCCATGCCGGCAATGGCGGCTTCGATGGTCAGGTGGTTGCGGTTGAAGGTATGCCCGCGCCGCACGTCGGCACCGTGGTGGCCGATGGCATTCAGGTAGAACTCCCACTCGGCATATTCATAACTCCCACGCCAGGCAGTGATGTCGTGCAGCAGCGGAAAATGCGCCAGATCGGCCGGGCCATGCAACGGCGGCCGTCCACGTAGAAGGCTGGGGGCGCACACCGGGAATATCTGCTCGTCCAACAGGGCTGTGGATAACAAGCCGGGGTAGCTGCCATCGTTGAGGTCGATGGCCAGGTCGAAGTCGCCTTCATGCAGGGCGATGCTGCTGTCTTCGGCGACCATGCGCAGTTGGATGTCGGGAAAGCGCTGCTGCAAACGTGGCAGGCGCGGGGTCAGCCACTTGCCGAGAAACGAGGGGATCGAGCGCAGGCGCAGGGTGCCGCTGATCATCCCGGCATCCAAGCGCTGCAACTCCGCATCAATGCTCCCGTAAGCCTCGCCGACCACCGCCGCCAGGCGCTGCCCCTCGGCGCTGAGTTCAACCCCGCGGGCGCGCCGATGAAACAGCCGAAAGCCCAGGCGCTCCTCCAACTGGCGAATCTGCTGGCTCACCGCCCCCGGCGTGATGTGCAGTTCTTCGGCGCAGCGGGTGAACGACAGATGCCGTGCAGCGCAAGAAAACACATGCAGCCACACATAGGTCTGGCCGTGAAGGGGGCGGGTCATAGCGTTTAGTCCTGCTAAAGGGTGTCTTAGGATAATTCGTTGGTCAGTGCCGATCCAGAGGCTCAGTATCGCGCCAATTCCGCCTGCTCTACAAAACATGGCAGCGATTTCTACTCCATTGCTTGTAAGGCTTTAGCATGGCTATCAGTGTTTTCGATCTATTCAAGGTGGGCATTGGCCCCTCCAGCTCCCATACCGTCGGCCCGATGCGCGCTGCCGCGACGTTCGCCCAGGCCCTGACCGATCAGCATTTGCTCAGCCAAACCCGCCGCGTTGAAGTGCGCCTGTACGGCTCGCTGTCCGCCACCGGCGTAGGCCATGCCACTGATCGCGCCTGTGTGATGGGCTTGATGGGCGAATGGCCGGACCGCGTCGATCCCACCTCGATCAATGCGCGTATCCAGCAACTGCGCGAGTCGGGTCAATTGCTGTTGGCCGGCTCCCAGGCAATCGCTTTCAACTGGCACACCGACCTGTTGCTGCTGGATGAAAGCCTGCCTTACCACCCCAACGCCATGTCCCTGCACGCCTATGGCGACAACGGCCTGCTGAGCGAGCAGACCTATTACTCGGTAGGCGGTGGTTTCATCATCGAGGCCGCCGAAGCCGCATCAGGCATTGCGCCGACCAGCGACGTGCAATTGCCCTACGACTTTTCCAGTGCTGTGGAACTGCTGGCGTTGTGCAACAAGCACGGCTTGCGGGTTTCTGAACTGATGATGGCCAACGAACGTGCGTGGCGCAGCGACGAAGACATCCGCAGCGGCCTGCTGCACATCTGGTCGGTGATGCGCGAATGCGTGGAACAGGGCCTGCGCGATGAAGGCATCCTGCCCGGCGGCCTGGACGTGCCGCGCAGGGCGGCGAAATTGCACCGCAGCCTGCTGGAAATCGGCAAACCCAATGTGATCACTTCAACCTTGTCGGCGATGGAATGGGTCAACCTGTTCGCCCTCGCCGTCAACGAAGAAAACGCCGCCGGCGGGCGCATGGTCACTGCCCCGACCAATGGCGCGGCCGGCATCATCCCGGCGGTGCTGCATTACTACATGAAATTCAACGCCGACGCGTCTGACGACGATGTGGTCAATTTCTTCCTGGCCGCCGCCGCCGTCGGCATCCTCTGCAAGAAAAACGCCTCGATCTCCGGCGCCGAAGTCGGCTGCCAGGGCGAAGTGGGCTCGGCCTGCGCCATGGCCGCGGCCGGCCTGGCCGATATTCTCGGCGCCACCCCCGAGCAACTGGAAAACGCCGCCGAAATCGGCCTGGAACATAACCTCGGCCTGACCTGCGACCCGGTCGGCGGCCTGGTGCAGGTGCCGTGCATCGAGCGTAATGCCATTGCCGCGGTCAAGGCGATCAACGCCACGCAAATGGCCCTGCGCGGTGACGGCAAGCACTTCATTTCCCTCGACCGGGTCATCCGCACCATGCGCGATACCGGCGCCGATATGCATGACAAATACAAAGAAACTTCACGGGGCGGCCTGGCGGTCAGCTGGGTGGAGTGCTGATCGGAGCACTGCTACCCGCCCCAACGTGAGCCCGCGCAAAAATAATAACGAGGCAATACCGATGACTGATGTACGTACACCTGCTGCCGAAAATCCTGTATCCGAAGCAAGCGTGACCACCGGCTGGACCAAACACGACACCACCTGGATGCTCGGCCTCTACGGCACCGCCATCGGCGCCGGCACCCTGTTCCTGCCGATCAACGCCGGCGTCGGCGGTTTCTGGCCGCTGATCGTACTGGCGCTGCTGGCTTTTCCGATGACTTTCTTCGCCCACCGTGGGCTGACGCGCTTTGTGTTGTCGGGTAAATCCGGCGACATCACCGAAGTGGTCGAGGAACACTTTGGTGTCGGCGCCGGCAAGCTGATCACCCTGCTCTACTTCTTTGCGATCTTCCCGATCCTGCTGGTGTACAGCGTGGCACTGACCAACACATTGGGCAGTTTCATGGAGCACCAACTGCACATGACCCCACCGCCCCGTGCGATCTTGTCCCTGGTGCTGATCCTCGGCCTGATGGCCATCGTGCGTTGTGGCCAGGGTGTGATCGTCAAGGCCATGAGTGTGCTGGTGTACCCTTTCGTTGCTGCGCTGTTGCTATTGGCTGTCAGCCTGATTCCCAACTGGAATGGCGCGTTCTTCGCCTCCGCCAGCGAAGGCATGCCGCTGCCGCTGTTCTTCAAGACGCTGTGGCTGGCGATCCCGGTGATGGTGTTCTCGTTCAACCACTCACCGATCATCTCCGCTTTCGCCGTGGACCAGAAGCGCGTCTACGGCGCCCAGGCCGAGCGAAAAAGCAGCGGCATCCTCGCCACCGCCCACACCATGATGGTGCTGACCGTGATGTTCTTCTGCTTCAGTTGCGTACTGGCGCTATCGCCCGCTGACCTGGCCGCCGCCAAGGCGCAGAACATCTCGATCCTGTCGTACCTGGCCAACCACTTCCAAACCCCGGTGATCGCCTACGCCGCGCCGCTGATCGCACTGGTGGCGATTACCAAATCGTTCCTGGGCCACTACATCGGTGCCAGCGAAGGCTTCCAGGGCTTGATCGTCAAATCCCTGCGCGGGCGCAACCGCTCGATGTCGACAAAATGGCTGGAACGCTCCACCGCGCTGTTCATGGTGCTGACCTGCTGGGCCGTGGCCACCTTCAACCCAAGCATCCTGGGCATGATCGAAACCATGGGCGGGCCGATTATCGCGTGCCTGCTGTTCCTGATGCCGATGTACGCGATTCGCCGCGTGCCATCGCTGCGCCAGTATTCGGGCCAGCTGTCGAACGTGTTTGTAGTGGTGATCGGGTTGATTGCGCTGTCTGCGATCGTTTTTTCCGTGATGCCCTGAAATAGCTCACCTGCCTGAGTAACAACACAGACCCAATGTGGGAGGGGGCTTGCCCCCGATAGCAGTCTTTCAGCCGAGTATTTATTGGCTGATACACCGCTATCGGGGGCAAGCCCCCTCCCACATTGAGCTTCCAACGCCTGTACGGCACGGCCCTTGCTGTAGAACTTTTGAGGAAAACGGAATTTGGCCGATGGTCAGGCAATGCGAACTAATCCTGACACCGGCCGTCAATGACTGCATGTTCTTATCAGGCGGTAACGCACCATGGACAATCCTTTTCAGATCATCACCGACACCTTCACCCCCCAATACCGCGTCAATCTGAGCATCCAGCGGCTGGACGGCAGCATCATGCTCACCCTCTCGGACGACACCGGCGTGGTGGCCAAGCGCATGATCAGCGCCGAACAGCGCAACGACCCGCAGCGCCTCAAACGCCTGGTGCAAAGCATCCAGTTCGGTATCGCCATCGAACAGGGTCATAGCGCCGTGGAAATCCTCGAACTGATGACGGACGGCGACAGCCACAAACTCCTGCAGCGCCCGCCTGCCCGCACCCTGCCCTTCAGCGTGGGGCTTTAAAGCTCGCCCTTCTCGGTCTCCAGGCTCGCCTCGCCTTTGCGACGCGGGCTTTCGACCTTCACCGAAGGGAACGCCGACGACGCATAGCGCACCACCAGAATGGCAAACGCCAACAACAGAATTCCGCCGCACAGGTAGATGATGCCCACATCCGGCGGGTTGTGGTGCGACACGTTGGAGATCAGCAAACGCGTAAGCGCGGTGATTGCCACATAGATCAGGAAGCGTACCGGCATGTGGTTGGTCTTGAAGTAAATCCCGACCATCGCGCCCAGTTCCAGGTAGATGAACAGCAGCAAGATGTCATCGATCTTGATGTGCCCATTTTCCAGCATCCCCAAAAACTCCATCACCGCTGCCCAGGCGGTCACCGCACCAATGGCAAACAACGCCAGGTAGTGAAACGACTCGACAAACAGATTGCCCAGGGATTCGGCCAGCCCGTGGACTTGCTGGCGCAGCCTTTCGGCCCAGTTGATTTTCACGATGATGCTTCCTTAGGTCGGTTCGACCGGATAATGCGGGTTGGACGTGACGGTTGTTCTGTATGCAGAAAAAAGGCCATAGACAGGGTATTGAGATGATGGCGGGCTGATATTAGGCACTTAATCAATCTTTGTGGCGAGAGAGCTTGCTCCCGCTGGGGTGCGCAGCGCCCCCCTTTCCCAGCTACATTAAAAACCTACTATCCAAACCCCGGCGTTTGGCTTATCCTTTTCACTGTATGCAAATACAGTAGTCGCAAAAGACAACTATCGTGAAGGCATGTGAGGTGGTGAATGGCCGTCGAAGTGGTATACCGCAGCAGCCGAGATCTGGAGCGTTTGTTCATGGATAAAGCCGAAGCTGACCGTCATGACAAGATGCTTGAACTCGCTGAGTTGCTGGCAGAGGTGTTGCAAAAAGCCGTGCCATCTTTGAGTGAGCAGCAGGTGGAGGAAGCCGGGATCTACATGGCGAAGAACCGCGATGTATTTGCCAAGGCATTCAAAAGCCAGCCGGACGCGTTGTCCGAGTTGCTGAACGCGGTGGCAGAGTAAAGCCCGAATTGAACAGGCCCTGAATCATGGATTCAGGGCCTTTTTAATGCCCGGCCTATTTGTACAGCAGACGTTCGGCCAGCTCATCGGCGACCCGTGCGGGGGAGCGCTTTTCGGCTTGGGCGTGGGCGAAGATTTCGGTCAGGCGCGTGCCAATGTTCGACAGGTGCGCGGTAATCCCGGGCAGGTCGGTGCCGGCGTGTTTGAGGGCGACGTAGATCAGGCCGCCGGAGTTGATCACGTAGTCCGGGGCATAGAGGATGCCGCGGCCTTCCAACTGGTCGGCGATGTCCAGGTTGGTCAATTGTGCGCTGGCCGAACCTGCCACGGCGGCGCACCGCAACTGGCCGACGCTGTTGCGGTTGAATACAGCGCCGACGCCGCAGGGCGCGAGGATGTCGCAGGGGGTGCTGAGCAAGGCATCGTTGGCAATCGGGTGGGCGCCCAGTTGTTCCATGGCCAGTTGCACCTTGCCGTGGTCGATGTCGCTGACCAACAGTTCTGCACCCGCAGCGTGCAGTTGCTCGGCCAGGGCATAACCGACGTTGCCCAGGCCCTGCACCGCTACGCGCAAGCCTTCAAGGTTGTCGCTGCCCAGGCGCGCCATGGCGGTGGTACGGATGCCGGTAAATACACCCATGGCGGCATGAGGCGCAGGGTCGCCGGCGGCGGTGGTGCTGGTGACGAAGCGAGTGTGCTGGGCGATGCAATCCATGTCGGCGACCGAGGTGCCGCTGTCGATCGAGGTAATGAAACGGCCGTCGAGTTTTTCGATACAGCGGCCAAACGCCTCGAATAGCGCGGCGCGGCTCTCCACGTGCACAGGGCGGATGATGACCGCCGTACCGCCGCCCACCGCCAGCCCGGCCAGTGCAGCCTTGTAACTCATGCCTTGGGCCAGGCGCGCGGCATCGGCCACGGCACTGTCATCGTTGGGGTAAGCCAGGTAGCGACAGCCGCCCAAGGCAGGCCCCAGGCGACTGTTATGGATGGCGATGATCGCTTTCAGCCCGGTCACCGGGTCGACGCTCAGGTGCAGCGATTCAAGGCGGGTGCTGTGCATGAGCGCAAACATCAATGAGCTCCCGAATCACTTTTGGTTGTGGGCAAAGTATAGGCTCGCGGCAGAAAACTGCTGGATTTCACTGGAATAAGCCGCGCTGTTTCGTAAGATCCAAGACATAAGCACGCAGGATATTTTTCAAGATACTGGACGAAATTTCCTGGCAAGGCTAAAACGGGGCATCCGCCGGAGAACGCGATGAATCCCCGCACAGCCTTTTTCGCCTGCCTGGACCGTTCACCCCCTGCGCTGTTTGAAGCCGCGCTGTGGATGGCTGCCGAACACGATGCCAGCGTACAGCCGTTGCTGATCCTGCAAGAGCTGCGTGTGCTGCAACAGCAGGTCAGCCTGGGCATGCCCCTGTTGCCGGCCGATGAACTCGGCCAGCCGCTGTTGCGGCGTCTGAATGACCTGGGGTTTGCCCAGGATGACCAGACCCCGTTGCGCCCCGCCGCCGCGCTGCTCGACAAAGTGCTGCGGCGAAAACGCGGGCAACCCTTGGCCATGGGCCTGATCGCTCTGGAAATGGCACGGCGCCTGGATATCCCCATGGTCGGGGTAAATTTCCCTGGCCACTTCCTGCTACGCGTACCCGGTGCCGACCACCTGCTGGACCCGTGCGGCGGTCGACGCCTGTACCCCAACGATTGTCGCGAACTGCTGCACCGGCAATACGGGCCAAAACTCAACTTGCACGCCGACCACCTGCACACCGCCGAGCCTAGGGCGATCCTGCAGCGGCTGTCACGTAACCTGCGCCAACTGCACCTCGCCAACGACGATCCCCTGGCTGCCCTGGTGGACGCCGAGCGCGTACTGGAACTGGGCAATGCCAGCGCCGCCGACTACCTTGCACGCGCCAGCCTATACCAGCGCCTGGATTGCCCGAGTGCCGAGCGCTTTGACCTGGAACATGCGTTGATGCTCAGCGAAGACCCGATCCAGCGCCTGCGCCTGACCGAGCGGCTGGGGCACCTGCCGCCCAATTCAGTGGTGCATTGACCTAGGGGGCGTTCTCAATTAGTTTCCCCGCCGCGTTGTCGCCTTAAAGCGGGCCAGGCAAGGCGCAGGCCGCAGGGAATGGTTGTTCCCTTTCCAAGGCCTGCAACGCAGGCTGGCCCGCTTTAAGGCACAACCCGAAGGGCCTGCTGTTGTGCAGGGCTGCGTTGCTCGAAGCTTATTTGGAATGACCAAACCACGCTTCTCGCGCCTTGCCCTGCACAACAGCAGACCCGGCGCGACGGGGAAACTAATTGAGAACGCCCCCCTAGGTGCGATTGAGAATATCGCCAGGCACTGGCGTTTTTAGCGTAGTGGAGCCCGGCGCCCGCACCTGAATAATCAACAGCGCCGCAATCACGGCCGGAATCGCACAGAAGAAGAAAATCTGCTGCACCGGTATATGCATCGCCAGCAACATACTGCCGAACAGCGGCCCCAGGATTGATCCAAAACGCCCTACCCCCAACGCCCAGCCTGTGCCGGTGGCGCGCACCTGCGCCGGGTAGAAATTGCTCGCAAAGGCATTGAGGGTCAGTTGCCCGCCGATGATGCAGAACCCGGCAGCGAACACGCAGGCCACCAGGTAACGTGGATTGTCGTGGTTCAAGCCCAGCAGGATGGTGCACAACGCAGCCGCCGCCAGCACCCCGGACAACAGTCGCACCTTGCTTTTCAGGCGGTCGGCAAACCAGGCCATGAGGATGGCGCCCAAGGTGCCGGCAAACAGGAACATGGACGTGACCAGGTTGGCTTCGTTCAGCGCCAGGCCGCTTTCGAGCAACAGCGATGGCAACCAACTGATCATGAAATACAGCAAAATCAGGCTGACAAAAAAGGTCGCCCAGATCAGCAGCGTCGGGCGCGCGTAGCCGTTGCGAAACAGCTCCACCACCGTCAGTTTGCTGCCTTGTTCCTGCAGGTTTTCAGCTTCGGTCGCGGGCGGCGGTTGCCAGTCGGGCAGCATCCGCGCCGTGACTTTGCGCAGACGCAGATACGGCGGCGCATCGCGCAACAGGCGTGGCAAGGATTCGGGCAACAGCCACACCAGGAACGGGAACAGCAGCAACGGTGTTACCCCACCAGCCAGGAACACCGCCTGCCAACCAAAGCTATCGATAAACCCGGCCGCCACAAAGCCGCCTGCCGCGCCGCCGAACGAAAAGCCGCAGGCCGCCAGGGTCACCATCAAGGTGCGCATGCGCGGCGGCGAATATTCAGACATCAATGCCATGGCACTGGGCATTGCGCCTCCCATGCCGATGCCGCAGATAAACCGCGCCGCCATCAGTGTGGTGAGGGAATTGGCAAACACCATCAGTACGGTCAGGCTGGCGTAGATCAGCACACAGGCCAACAGGATGCGCCGCACGCCGAAACGATCCGCCAGCGGTGTCACCAGCAGCGAGCCGAGGGTCAACCCAAGCAGGTTGGCGCTGAATACCGGCCCGAACGCGGCTTTTTCCAGGCCCCAATCCTGAGCCAGTGCCGGCACTACATAGCCCAGCACCTGGGCGTCGTAGCCATCGGTGACCAGCAGCAACGCCAGCAACACGAGAATCAACCACTGGTAGCGCGACACCGGACGGGCGTCGAGTGCCGCGCGAAAGCTGGCAATCTGATTGTGCATCGCAAGGTACCTTTATTTTTTATTAGGTTGGCACGATCAAATGTGGGAGGGGCTATGGCGTGTCAGGTTGATTGGCGGGGTGGGCCTGCACGAAGGCCGGATGTTGGGCCGCCAACGCCGCCACTCGCCCTATGCGCGAGTACGCCGCCAAGGGCACCTTGAAACGCTCGGCCGCGTACAACTGCGGGATCAGAAACGTATCGGCCAAGCCCGGCTGCTCGCCAAAGCAAAACCCTGTGTCGCCAATCAACTGCTCCACCGCGCCCAGGCCCTGACTGATCCAGTGCCCGATCCACTCCAGCAATTGCGCCTCATCGTGCCCCCACTTGCGCAACAGGTTCTGCGTGCTGGAGTTGTGCAGCGGGTGGATATCGCAGGCGATGATCGACGCTACCGCCCGTTCATGGGCACGGGCTGCCGGATCACTTGAGAGCAGTGGCACCTGTGGATAACGCTCCTCCAGATATTCGATGATCGCCTGCGACTGGATCAACGTCTGCCCTTGATCAGTACGCAACGCCGGCACACGTCCTTGAGGGTTGATCGCCAGGTACTCGGGCTGGTGATTGGCGCCGCCTGCCGGGACCAGCAGGTTGACTGGCAGCGCGGTGAAATCCAGGCCCTTGAGCGCCAGGGCAATACGTACCCGATACGACGCGGTGGAACGGTAGTAAGTATAGAGTTCCATGACCCTGCCCTCTTAACGTGCCGCAACCACAGTACCGCGGCATTCACCAAAGCCGATGCTGGCAAAACCTTCGCGGCGGCAACGGCCACGCAGGATGATTTCGTCACCATCTTCAAGGAATTTACGTACCTCGCCCGAGGCCAATTCAATCGGCTTCTTGCCGCCTTCGGTAATTTCCAACAGGCTGCCGAACTGCCCCGGCTGCGGCCCGGACAAGGTGCCTGAACCAAACAGGTCGCCGGCCTGCAACTGGCAACCGTTGACGCTGTGGTGCGCAACCATTTGCGCCACTGTCCAGTACATATGCTCGGTATTGCTCAAGGTCAGGCGATGGGCGGGCAGGTTCTGCTCGCGCATTGAGGCTGTGGTGAGCAGCACTTCCAGCTCGATATCAAAGGCGCCCGCGTTCTGATCACGTTTATCCAGCAGATACGGCAGCGGTTGCGGGTCGCCCTCGGGCCGCGCCGGTTGCGCTTTGCGAAAGGGCTCCAGCGCTTCGGCGGTCACCACCCATGGCGAAATACTGGTGATAAAGCTTTTCGACAGGAACGGGCCCAGCGGCTGGTATTCCCAGGCCTGGATATCTCGCGCCGACCAGTCATTGAGCAGACAGAAACCGGCGATGTGCTCGGCCGCATCGCCGATGGCAATCGCTTCGCCCATGGCATTGCCCTGGCCGATCCAGATGCCCAGCTCCAGTTCGTAGTCCAGGCGCGCGCAGGGGCCGAGCGTCGGTTCGGACTGGCCGGCCGGCAGTGTCTGGCCTTTGGGGCGCCGGACCTGCGTGCCCGACGGGCGAATGGTCGACGCACGGCCGTGGTAACCAATCGGCACGTACTTGTAGTTGGGCAACAGGGGGTTATCCGGGCGAAACAGTTTGCCGACGTTCTGCGCGTGCTCGATGCCGACGTAGAAGTCGGTGTAGTCATTGATCTTCGCCGGCAAGTGCATCTGGCAATCGGCGGCGCGGTGCAGCACCTGCGCTTCGCGCTGTTGCAGCTGGCTGCCTTCGGCCAGCAGCTCCAGCAGGCGCTCGCGTAACGCCACGCGTGGCCCACGGCCAAGTTCAAAAAAAGCGTTCAATTGGCCACCCGCTGTTGCCTCAACGGCACGCCGGGCATCACCGTCAAATTCATCCAGCGCGGCGTGCAGGTCGAGGACCATATCGCCGATCGCCACGCCACAGCGCGGGGCCGAGCCGTTGATACTGAACACGCCCAGGGGCAGGTTCTGCAGGGGGAAATCCGCGTGACCGTTGGCCGAGGCCACCCAGCTGCGGGTCTGCGTTGGTTGCGTCATGGGTTATCTCCGATTCGGGTTGAAGGTGGCGGGCAGTGAGGCCCAGCACGCGTCGTAAGCAGGTTGCAGCTGCGGGCACTCCAGGGCGAACTGGGTCGGGCGCAGCACTTGGCTGGTCTCGAACATGAAGGCCATGGTGTTATCGATCTTGTGCGGCGCCAGGTCCGCATTGATGGCCTTGGTGCAGGTCTCGCCATCCGGGCCATGGGCGCTCATGCAGCTGTGCAGCGACGCGCCGCCGGGCAGGAAGCCTTCGGCCTTGGCATCGTAGGCGCCCTGGATCAGGCCCATGTATTCGTTCATCAGGTTGCGATGGAACCATGGCGGACGGAAGGTATTCTCGGCCACCATCCAGCGCGGCGGGAAGATCACGAAGTCGAGGTTGGCCAGGCCATGTACGCTGGTGGGTGAGGTCAGCACGGTGAAGATCGACGGATCCGGATGATCGAAACTCACCGTGCCGATAGTGTTGAAGCGACGCAGGTCGTATTTGTACGGCACGTTGTTGCCGTGCCAGGCGACCACATTGAGCGGTGAATGGTCCAGCTCGCAGGCCCACAGTTCACCGAGGAATTTCTGTACCAGCGTGGTCGGTTGCTTGAGGTCTTCGTAGCGGGCCACTGGCGTCAGGAAGTCGCGAGGGTTGGCCAAACCGTTGCTGCCGATAGGACCCAGGTCGGGCAGGCGCAGCGGGGCGCCGTGGTTTTCAGCGACGTAGCCGCGAGCCTGCGCGTCCAGCAATTCGATACGGAATTTGAGGCCACGGGGCAGCACGACAATTTCCAGCGGCTCGACGTCCAGCACGCCCAGTTCGGTGGCGATGCGCAGGCGGCCCTGCTCCGGCACGATCAGCAGTTCACCGTCGGCATTGAAGAACACCCGCTCCATGGAACGATTGGCGCGGTAGGTATAGATGCTGATGCCCGAAGGTTTTTCCGACCCCGAGTTGGCAACCATGCCGACCAGTCCATCGATAAAGTCGGTCGGCTCACTCGGAATATCCAGCGGGTTCCAGCGCAGACGATTGGGCGTCACTGCGCCCAAGGGTCCACCGGCCATTTGCCGCGCAAGCTTGACGAACGCCGGGTGATTGGCCGACGGCTGGATGCGATACAGCCACGTGCGCCGCGCTTCACTGCGTGCCATGGTGAAGGCAGTGCCGGAAAACAGTTCGGTGTAGAGCCCGTAGGGGGCTTTTTGCGGTGAGTTCTGGCCGACCGGCAGCGCGCCAGGCAAGGCTTCGCTGGCGAATTCATTGCCAAAGCCCGACAGGTATTCGAGGTCCATGGATCTTCCTCTGTACAGAAGTTGTTTTTATCGTAATCCAGTTACGCATAACGTAATTTGATCACTATCGACCGTCAAGCTATAAAGACGCCCATTCATCTCTCGGATTCTCGCCCTTCCATGGAAAAGCCCCGCGACACCGGTAAACAGAAAGTCCGCTCGGCGGAAGTCGGCACCGATATTCTCAAGGCTCTGGCCGAATTGTCCCCGGCCACCTCGCTGTCGCGCCTGGCCGACCATGTGCAGATGCCGGCGAGCAAGGTCCACCGTTATTTGCAGGCGCTGATTGCCTCCGGCTTTGCCGAGCAGAACACCGCCACCAACCATTACGGCCTGGGCCGGGAGGCTTTGCGCGTGGGGCTGGCGGCGCTGGGCAGCATGGATGTGTTGAAAGTCGGCGCCATGCCCCTGGCCGAGCTGCGCGATGAATTGAATGAGACCTGCTTTCTGGCGGTGTGGGGCAACCAGGGCGCGACCGTGGTACAGATCGAGCCGGCAGTGCGCGCCGTTACCGTGGTGACGCAGTTGGGCTCAGTGCTGCCGCTGCTCAGTTCGTCCACCGGGCTGGTTTTCAGCGCTTACCTGCCGTCACGGGAAACGGTGGAACTGCGCGAACGCGAGATTCAATCCGGCACCGCCCACTCGCTGGCGGACGATCAGGCCTACGCCACGGTGTGCGAGCAAATCCGCAGCCGTGGCCTGCACTTTGTGCATGGCCTGCTGATGCCCGGCGTGGATGCGTTGTCGGCGCCGGTGTTCAATGCGGTCGGGCAAGTGGCGGCAGTGATGACCGTGGTCGGCCCGACCTCACTGTTCCATGCCGATGAAGATGGCCCGGCGGCGCAGCACCTGCTGGCGGCGACCCGGGCCGTGAGTTGGCGCATGGGCTATCAGCCCTGAATCAATCGTCGCTGCGCGACAGCGCAACGGCCACGCGGTCTTCCAGCGCCTTGACCTGCGCGCCGGCCACTACGTAGTTGTTGGTCAGCATCGCGAACACCAGCTTGCGCCCGCCGGCGTCGGTGATGTAACCACTCAATGACGACACGCCGCCCATGGAGCCGGTCTTGGCGTGCAGGTTGTTTTGCGCCTGCGTGTCGCGCAGACGGTAGCGCAGGCTGCCGCCGGTCATGCGGTCAGTGCTGCCGGCAATCGGCAGCGCGTTGTACCAGGCGTCGAACCACGGCTGTTTGCTGGCGGCCAGTAGCAGGTCGGTGAGGGTTTGCGACGACACCAGATTGCGCCGCGAGAGGCCGGAGCCGTCGACCTGACTGAACGTGCTGGTGTCCAGCCCCTGACGCTTGAGAAACCCGGCCACCGCCACGGCGCCCGCCGCTGCCGTGCCGTTGTTGGCGGTCTGGCGACCCATGGCCTTGAGCAAGGCTTCAGACATGTTGTTGTTCGAGAGTTTGAGCAGCGGCACGATCAGCTCCTGCAACGGTGCCGATTGGTGCTCGGCCAGCACCGTCACTGCAGCCGGGCTTGCCCCACCCATCACTCGACGCCCCAATACGGTGATGCCCTGTTGCGCCAAGGCTTGTTCGAATAGATTCGCGACCAGTTGCGTCGGCTCCCAGACGCTGACCAATTGCTGGCTCTGCCGCCCCGGCGCCACTGCGCCGCTGAGCTGCAACAGGTTGGTGCCATGGCGACGGTTGATCCCATAGCTATTGCCCGGCCCACTGATGGCGCGGTTGCTCAGTTGCAGGTAGTCGCTGGGCGGGAAAATATCGACACTCACCGGTGTGCCGGCCCGTAACGGCGCCTTGGCTGTGACCAGCACGCTGCCTGCATCAAAGTCCGCATTGGGTGCCACGGTCAGCGCCGAAATCTGCGCGCCGTAGTAGGTGGTTTCATCGTCATGGGACCAATCCACCCCCAGCCGCTCGGCATCGAACCAGGTGTCGTCGAACACAAGGTCGCCCTGCACCTGGCGCACGCCCTGGCTGGCCAATTGCGCGGCCAGGGTCTGGTAATCGGCAAACTGAACGGTCGGGTCGCCGAGGCCACGCAGGTACAGGTTGCCGGTCAAACGGTCGCCCTGGCGTATGCCATTGCTCAGCAGTTGGGTGGCGAAGCGGTATTGCGGCCCCAGCACATCCATCGCCGCGGCGGTGGTCAGCAACTTGAGGTTGGACGCGGGCACCAGCCGGGTGCGCGGGTTGTGCTGATACAGCGTGGAGCCCGTGCGGGCGTCACGTACCATCAGCGAGACCGTAGCGCCTTGCAGCGCCGGATCGCTCAACAGTTTATCCAGGGTTGCCGGCGTGGAAGTTTGGGAGACGCTGGCGCAGCCGCCCAGTAAAAAACTCAAACCGACCAGCAGGGTGCCGGTGCGTAACCATTTTACAAAGTGCATCGTTGCGTTTTCCATAAGCATGCAATGGCGGCAACGCTAACAGCTCGCTATCAATGTGGCGACCGCTTTCCTGTGGGAGCTGGCTTGCCTGCGATGCAGACAACTCGGTGTATCAGGCAAACCCAGTCGATGCCATCGCAGGCAAGCCAGCTCCCACAGATAAATGAATCAGAAGGTCAAGGTGCTGGACACCGACACCTGCCGCGCATCGCCCATGGACACAAACTGCGTATTCACCGATGAGGTGTAGTAAGTACGATCGAACAGGTTCTTCACATTGAGCTGGAACTTGACCTTCTGCCCTTCAAGCCGGGTGTCATAGCTGGCGAACACATCGGCCACGGTGTAGCTGGGCAGGTCGAAACTGTTGGCCGCGTCACCTGCCCGCTCGCCGACATAACGCGCTCCGGCGCCGACGCGCAGTTGATCGCCGCCCAGGATACTGCCGAAGTCATACACCGCCGACAACGAGCCGGTGCTTTTTGCCACATTCTGCAGGCGATTGCCTTTGAGCTTAGGGTCTTCGGTAACCTCGGCATCGGTATAGGCATAGCTGCCAATCAGGCTCCATTTATCCGTCAGTTGGCCGCTGGCATCCAGCTCCAGACCGCGAGAGCGCACCTTGCCGGCCACGCTGTACTCCGAGGTCAGGCCCTCGCCTACCTGCACCAACACGTTGCGTTTATCGATGGTGAACAGCGCGGCACTGGCGGTGATGCGCCCCGGCAGGTCGAACTTGGTACCCAGCTCCCAGGCTTTGGATTCTTCCGGCTGCAAACTGCCACTCAACACGGTTTTATTGGCCAGCGGCGCGATGGTGGAGTTGGGTTTGAACGACTCGGTATAACTGCCGTAGAACGACAATTGATCAGTGTAGCGATACACCAGCCCGGCCCGTGGTACCCACTTCTGGCCATTGCCGTCGGTGTTGGCGGTAAACGGCACGCCTTTGCCGGCGTATTGGTCGTACATCTGGTAGCGCGCACCGCCGACCAGAATCCATTGATCGTTGAGGTGGATGGCATCCTGGAAGAACAGCGAATCGCTGCGCAGCAGGTCGGTCTGGTTGCTGTCCGGCGCGCTGACTTTGGAACCGGCGACTTCATTGCCGTACACCGGGTTGTTGTAATCGAAGGTGCCCCGCGGCGCCTGGCGGATCAGGTCGGCACGGTAGATCTTGCGGTACTCATCGTCCAGGCCGAACACCAGATCGTGCTGCATACCTGCAACATCGACCTTGCCTTCAAGGCTGGCGGTGGCGAAGCGATCGGTGGTCAACGCGCCCTGGGTACCGTCCATGCTACGGGTCAGAGTGCCGTTGGTGTTGACCTTGACCACGCGCACCTGGCTGGCGTCATAGGTTTCGCGATTCCAGCTGTAGCCGAAGTGAGCCTTCCAGTCGTCGTTCAGATCGTGGTCGACGGTCAGGCGATACAGATCGGAGCGCCCTTCCATATTGTTGAACGGCTCATCCAGACGCCGGGTCGCGGGGATGTTCAGCGGGTGGTTGGTCTTGGGATCGATGGCGGTGCCACGGTCGAACGGCGCGAGAAATTCGCGGTGTTCATAGGCCAGCACCACCTGGGTGGTATCGCCGTACCAGGCCAGGGACGGCGCCACCAGGGTCTCGCGATGGGTGCCGTAGTTACGCCAATAGTCTTCGTCTTCATGATCGACGATCAGGCGATAAGCCAGGCCGCTGTCGCCGAGGGGGCCGGTGGTGTCGAGGTTGCCGCCACTGCCGTTCTTGCCGCTGCCGAAGGTCGAGCCGCGCGCGGTCAGGGAGGTGGACTGCACCAGCTCAGGCTTTTTGCTGACGATATTGACCACGCCGCCCGGGTCCTGGATGCCATACAACAGCGAGGACGGGCCCTTGAGCACTTCAATACGCTCGGCGGTAGCGTTCATGGCACGGCCCTGCACCACCGGCATACCGTCCTTCATGATCGAGCCGTTACGGTTGTCGCCAAAACCACGCAACATCACCGCGTCCTGAGTACTGCCGAGGGTGTTGGACTGGGTGATGCCGCTGATATTGCCCAGGGCGTCATCCAGGTTGCGCGGTTGCTGGTCGCGCAGCACCTGGGCCGGCACCACGTTGACAGTTTGCGGGGTTTCCAGCAGCAACCCATGGGAGCGCATCACCGAACTGGTGGGCGGCGGCTGATAGCTGGTGCTGTCCTGCGTCGGGTTGACCGCGCTGATGGTGGTGGCGCCAAGGTTGACCGCACCGTCGCTGGGCAGCGGCTCCAGGGCCAGGGTGCGAGCGTCGATCTGGCGGAAGGTGAAACCTGTATTGCTCAGCAGACGTTGCAGGGCCTGGGTTGCGCTCATCTGCCCACTGACCGCCGGGGCATTGAGGCCGAAGGGCGCTTCATCGGTGTAGATCACACTGATGCCTGTGACCCGGCTGAACTCGCTCAGGGCCTGGGGCAGTGGTTTGGCTGCCAGGGCAAAATTGAACTGGGCGCTTTGCTGCTCCTGCGCACGCGCAACGCTCAACGGCAGCAACGCCAGCCCTGACACCGCCAGGACCGAGGCTCCCAGCCACTGTTTTACCCAACCACCCGCCGCTGACTTCATGCTGTGAGAACCCGTGTAGAAAACGCTGTTAATGCGAATAGATCGCAGTTTCATGCACTACACGGATGGGCCGGGGATTTACCTCACCTGAATCAGCAAATAATTTCGATCATTGCTTGCCACTCGTCGCGAGACACTCCTTGGCGCTCTTCTTCAGCTTCTTGATCAGCCGCTCCTGGCGCAACGCCTCACCCTTGCTCGCGCATTGTTCGGTGTACACCAACGCCACCGCCGGGCTGGACAAGAAGAACCGCGCGCCCTTGCCGCTTTGGTGGCAGGCAAAGCGGCGCACCGGGTCATTGCTGATGCCGCAATACAACGAGCCATTGGCGGCACGCACCAGGTAGACGAACCAGGGTTTGGGTTCTGCAGGATCAGTCACAGGGCAATTTCGGTAAACCAGAGGAGCGCCAATCTTATCAACGACCGGCCTGGAATGCCTTCAAGCCTTTAAGTGCCTGGGCCCGCACCGCATTTTTCAGCGCCGGCGACCAGCCCAACAGCAGCCCTTTCAAGCCCAGCGCCTGGCGCGACCATCGCCACAGGTCGAAGTGATCCTGGTGCTCGCAGATCTTGCCGTCGCGAAACACAAAGCGCGCACCGATGTCGTTGACCACCGTATTCCCCGTGGCGCTGAACAGGTAAGTCGCCACCCAGTGCGCGCTGCCTGTGCTGTCATCACTGCGCACGTGGTCGAAGGTCAGGGAGAAATCCTTGGCCCGCGTGGTGAGCATGCG
This sequence comes from Pseudomonas synxantha BG33R, assembly GCF_000263715.2. Lineage (NCBI taxonomy): Bacteria > Pseudomonadati > Pseudomonadota > Gammaproteobacteria > Pseudomonadales > Pseudomonadaceae > Pseudomonas > Pseudomonas synxantha. The sequence continues at coordinate 1,195,193 of NZ_CM001514.1, read as the reverse complement.
CCACATATCCCCAGCGTCGCGCCCGCGCAACTCGCCGAAGGCCGGGTCGCTGAACACCACGTCTTCGGTGTAGCAGGCGGCCATGGCTTCGGCATCCAGGCGCTGGAAGGCACTGTAGAACTCGGTGATCAGGGCGTTATGGGCATCACTCATGGGCAGGCTCCGCAGGTGTCGAAAGAATAAGCGCACGATAGGCTGCCCAGACCGCGCTGGCTACTGACATTCGCCAGGCAAATGCATGAGCCTACGGCACCATCCCAGTGCTGCGAGCGTAGGCGAACAGGTCTACATCGGTGGAGATACTCAGCCGCTGCATAGCCGTGCTTTTCTGCTTACTGATGGTCGAGATACTGCGGTTGACCTGTGCCGCAATCTGGCTGACGGTCATGCCGCTGGCCAACATGCGCACCACCTCACGCTCCTTGCAGGACAATTGCGGCACCTGGGACTGATCGCCCGTGCCCGCCTCCACCATTTGCACCCGCAGGGATTCACTGGCGAACGTCTGGCCGGCACACACAGCCTTGATCGCCTGGGGCAGCTCTTTGGCGGAAGCACTTTTGGCCACCACGGCCTTGGCACCATGGGCGAAGGAAGCACGCAGGGTGGCGACGCTGGCGAACATGGTCACCAGAATCACCGGCAACTGCGGATACTGGCGGTGCAACAGGCTCAACAGCCCGTAGCCGTCGGCCTGCTGGCCGCCTGGCATGGCAAAGTCTGTGACGAGCAAGTCACACGGGGTTGTCCTCAACACTTCGAGCAACTGATCGGGGCCGTCGGCCTCCGCGACCACTTTGCACCGGCCATGCGCCTCAATCACGACTTTCTGCCCGATACGCACAATAGGGTGATCGTCAGCAATAATTACTCGAAGCATAGATTCCCACGAATGATGGCAAACTGAATCCGCGCAAAATACCCCCGCTGGCGCTCATCAACAACCGCTAACAAAGCGCTGCTGGCAGCCGCGCTCAATGTTCAGTAGCTCACACTTTTTTGCCTACAAAACAATAAGAAAATACCTACAGCAAAGACAAGATCAACGGATTGCAAAACGTTCTGCGCCAACACTGCCTCTCAGACTTCAGAGAGGTACTCGAGATAGACGAACAAGCGCGCCAGGAACAACTCCAATTGCACCTTGTGCGCAGCAACACCCTGGGACTGGACCTGTTCGATCAGCCTCACGGCGCTTGATTCAAGGCCAGTACCACCCAAAAACACCAGGCTGCCCACCAAGCGATGGAGGCGCTCAGCCGTCAGTGATGAGTTCAACGTCAAGCAGGCATGACGCAACACGCGGTGGTCTTCCCAGGCCTCGAACAACAGGGTTTCCAACAATTGATCGACGATACGCTCGCTGCCAAACATCGCGACCAACGTGGCACGGGTTGGCCAGCCGGCGAGCGGTGCAACAGCTCTCTGGGCGACATGCGCGTCATCCTCGCCCGGCAACCAGCGTGCCAACACGGCGTGCAGCTGTTCAAGGGTCAATGGCTTGAGCAGCCAGGCATCCATGCCGGCGTCGCGGCAACGCTGGGGGCTGTCGTTTTGCAGGTTGGCGGTCAAGGCAATGATCGGCACTCGCCTCTGCCCGTTGTCACACTCATGCTGGCGAATAGCGCGAGCCATGCTGTAGCCATCCATAACGGGCATCTGGCAATCACTGATCACCAAGTCGAAGGGCCGGCTGGCGAAGGCCACCAGCCCGAAGTACCCATCGTCGGCCAATTCGTATCCCAGCCCCAACTTCTGCAGCAAACAACCCAGCAACAGGCGGTAGGCCGAATGATCTTCCACCACCAGCACGCTCAGCTGCTGCCAATGAAGCGGGGGGGCACCTTGCGGCTTCAATTTGCGGTTCGCTCCTGCTGTTGAACCTGCCAGCGAACCCATCAGTACCTCTATCGTGACTATTGATCCGGCAGTAATCTCCGGCACTGGTGCAATAGCCCTCGAGACCTTTCATGCAGCAATGATCGAAATACCCTTTCAGGGGTTATCGACAAAAAACATATAATCCTTTGAGTCAATCAGAGTCGATACAACAACTACGAAAAGCACTACCGAACCACCCTCTCCCGGCACGTCCTTCGTACCCCTGCCAATGTCGTATTAGTTGTATTTCCCCCGTGCATCCCCCTGGCTAGATTATGCCTACCCCAAAGAGGGACGGCTTGCCACTCCCCGGCAAGCGCTAAAAAACATCGAGATCACCGCCAGGCAACCACCCGTCCACACACGATCGGGCGTTGCTCTGCCGCATCTCAATCTGCCAGCTTGTAATGGAACAATTTGAAATGAAGACCTCTGTATCCCTACTGAGCAGTGCCCTGCTGCTCGCCATAACGTCATCCGCTTTCGCCGCCAGCAGCGTCGACCTGACTGTCAAAGGGTTGATCACGCCCAGCGCCTGCACACCCAGCCTGCCGGGTGACGTCGATCTTGGAAAAATCGCCGCAAAAGATCTGTATCAAGACAGCTATACGCCGCTTGAGAAAAAGACCCTGCAACTGAGCGTCAATTGCGACGCGGCGACGCTGTTTGCAATCCATCCCGTCGACAATCGAGCCGGTTCCGCCGCGTCTGGCGCCGCCTTTGGCCTGGGCTTGATCAACGAAAACCAGAAGCTCGGCCTGTATCAGTTGACGTTCACCAACCCCGTCACTGAAACACCATCCACCCTGATTGCAATGTACAACTCCGAGGGCCGATGGACAGAACTCCTTAAGGATGAGGTCATTGCCCCCAACGATCTGGTGGCGCTGGGCAGCCGCGGTGAGAACGGTTGGGCCCCCCACCCGATCAAAGAGGCGCTCATGGACATGACGCTGCACACCTTGATTGCACCTGCAAGAAACCTGACCTTGACCAGCGAAGTGGCCATCGACGGCTCCGCGACCTTTGAAGTGAAGTACCTGTAAATGGACGTTTCCCAGATGAAGACCCGCCTGCCCCTGTTGAGCAGCGCCCTGCTGCTCACCCTGGCGTCATCCGCTTTCGCTGCCAGTTCCGTGGACCTGACCGTCAAGGGCTTGATCACACCGAGTGCCTGCACCCCGAACCTGCCAGGGGCTGTGGACTATGGAAAAGTCGCAGCAAAAGACCTGAACCTCGACAGCCATACCTGGCTTGAGGACCAGACATTACAACTGAGCGTGAGTTGCGAGGCGGCGACGCTGTTTGCCATCAAGCCCATCGACAACCGAGCCGGCTCCTCAACGTTCGGCGCCTACGGCCTGGGTGTAGCCAACGGCACAGAAAAGCTCGGCGGGTACCAACTGATGTTCAGTAAGCCCGTCGCCGAAACGCCTTCGACCTTGCTCTACCAGTACGAACAGCGCCCCTGGGCGCCGCTCTATCCGGAGGACCCGCTGCAAGACGCTATGTTGGTGGCCCTGGGCAGCCGTGCCGATTCCGGCTGGGCCCCGCACCCCGTGCACAACGCGCTCATGGACATCACCGTGCACACCGCCATTGCACCCGCCAACGGCTTGAGCCTGGCCAACGAAGTGGCGCTGGACGGCTCCGCAACTTTGGAAGTTCTGTACCTGTAACCCCTCATCTTCGTACTAAGGAAGGTTCAAACGATGACTTACTTAAGAGCCACGCCCCTGGCCGTCCTATTGTTGACCACCTCGCCTCTCACACTGGCCGCCAGCAGCCTGGACCTCACCGTCAAAGGCATCATCACGCCAAGCGCCTGCGCGCCAGAGGTCTCCGGCGGTGGCAATGTCGACTTCGGCAAGGTGTCGGTCAAGGATCTCAATAGCGACACCTACACCGACCTGCCCCGAGAAACCATGCTCTTGAGCGTGCGTTGCGAAGGGCCGACGTTTTTTACCCTGAACACCATCGACAACCGTGCCGGCACCACTGCCAGCCACTTCAGTTGGCACGGCCTGGGCATGACCCCCAACGATGAAAAAGTCGGTGATGCCGGGCTTGGCCTCTACCAGCCGGTCGCCGACAACATGCCGGTACGCACCATTATCTCCAGGGATGGCGGCACAACCTGGATGCCCTCCGTGATGCTCAGCCACACCGTGCTGACGGCGGTTGCCAACAACGACGGCCTGGTGCCGATTGCGATCCAGAAGCTGGACGCCGAGATCCGCCTGATCACTCACATTGCGCCTGCCAGCAACCTGACGCTGACCGACGATGTACCTATCGACGGCCACGCCACCGTGCAAGTCAATTACCTCTAAGGATATGGAGCCCCCGATGAACATTCGATTGACCACCCTGGCCGCCAGCGTACTTCTGCTCAGCTCAACCACTGCCTTCGCTGCCTCCAGCGTCGACCTGACCGTCAAAGGGCTGATCGTGCCCAGCGCCTGTATACCCACCTTTCACGGTAGCAATGTGATCGACCACGGCAAGATCTCTGCTAAAGACCTGAAACCTGACAACCCGACAGTCATTGGCAACCATACCCTGGTCCTGGCCGTCAATTGCGATGCGCCGATCCAATTCGCCCTGCACTCGATCGATAACCGTGCATCCTCAGGTATCTCTTCGAGTTACGGCCTGGGCTTTATCAATGACACCCAGAAGCTGGGGGGATACAGCCTCACGCTTGCCAATCCACTGGCCGATGATGGTGTAGTGGTGCAACCCATTGCATCGTCCGACCAAGGTAATACCTGGTTCAAAGAAAAGTTCTGGGATCCGGGCCTGTACATGTCGATCGCCGCAATGGATGACGACAGCCAGCCGCTGCCTGTCAAAGACCTGCAGGTCGATCTGCAAGTGCAGACCTTCATCATGAGCACTGCCGGCATGGACCTCAGCAATGAGGTGACCATCGACGGCTCCGCCACCCTTGAAGTGAAGTACCTGTAACCCATGGCCGCCCACCCCTCGAGCGCCGGCAGGCATGGGCTGCGTCTGGCGCTGCCCGTGCTCGCGGCATGGGGGCAAAACGTGGCCATCGTGCTTGGCCTGGCCGCGATGACCGATGCCCACGCAGCGTCGACCGTCGACCTCACGGTGACCGGCCGGGTGACACCGGATGCCTGCCATATCGAGCTGACGAATGACGGCATCATCGAGCACGACAAGATCCCCGCACATAGCCTCAATGCAGACGAGTTTACCGTGCTGCCCAGCCAGCTACTCGAACTGCATGTGCTCTGCGCCAGGCCCATGCTGTTTGCCTTGGTAGGCATCGACAATCGCGCCGACTCCTCGCTGGCCCCCGACTTTTTCTACGGACTGGGCAGAAACATCCACGCCCCCGAGGAGCGTCTCGGCTCCGTGGCGTTGTCCTATCGCAACGCGGTGGGCGATGCGCAGCCCATGCAGGTATTGGCCTCCACCAACAACGGGGAAACCTGGTCGCCGGACCCCAACGCCTATCCAAGATCCTATATGGCCTTTGCACCGCTGGGCGACCGTCAACCGGATTTCATCAGCCAACTGACCGCCGAGCTTCAGGTGGTCACCGCCATCAACTTTTCGCAGTACCTGACGCTGGACCAGGAAGTCCCCCTCGACGGCTCCATCGTCCTGGATTTGCGCTACCTCTGACCGATGCCTTTTGGCCTAATGGAAAACCCGTCATGACGACGACATTCTCAAACACCGCTGTCGGCCTTGTCGCCCTGCTGCTGATACTCGGCAATCAAGTCAAAGCCGACGGGATGATACCGGACACCTCCGTGGTGATCGTGTTCGAAGCCGAAGGCGAAGCGGCAGTGTCAGTGACCAACACCGACAGCCAACTCGCGCTGCTGCATGTGACCCTGCAGGATATTCCGGAGGACACCGAGCCGCTGCTGGTGGTGACCCCGCCGCTTTCACGGGTCGAGGCGTCCAAATCCCAGTTGGTGCGCTTCATCCTGCAAAACCGGAAGCCGTTGCTCACCCAACGGCTTAAACGCGCGGTGTTCGAAGGCATGCCCCAAGGCCGTGACGCGACCGCCGCCGGACATGCCCGCGTGGGTGTGACCGTGCGCCAGAACTTGCCGGTGATCGTGCATCCCAAAGGCCTTGCCCCCAACCGCACGCCCTGGACCGACCTGACCTGGACCTTGCGCGACGGCCAGTTGCAGGTGCGTAACGACACGCCCTATGTAGTACGCCTGGCGCAGGAACTGCTGCTGTTGCCCGGCAACGGCAGGGCGATGCTGCCGCGCACTTACGTGCTGCCCGGCGAAGCCTTGAGCGTGCCGGCCAGCGGCGGCAAGGCCAACACGGTCAGGTTGCAGCCGGCCACTGTGTACGGCTTTGCGGTGAAGGCCTACGACGCACCGATCACCCTCTGACTGAAAACCGCAGGCGTCGCCCCCCTGACCGCCGCCTGAATAACGAAGTGACGGCTCATTGACCGTCACCAGAACGCCTGGGCACACGGGGCCCGCGCGTTCACTACTCGAGTACCTTGCGTGAAAACAGTATTGAGTTACCGTGACGGCGAAGCCGTGCCCGACATCCCTGTCAGCTCGACCTTGCCGCTGGTGTTACTGCTGTGCGCGCTGATGCCCGCCAAGGCATGGGCCGAAAACTCCAGCTTCGACGCCCAGACCTTGCATCAACGCGGCATTGATCCACAGCTGGCCAGCCTGCTGCTGGCAGCACCGCGCTTCGCCAGCGGGCAACACACGGTCAATCTGCGGGTCAATGGTCAGCGACACGGCCGGCTGGATGTGACCTTCGATCAGCAAGGCAACCTGTGCTTCGACCGCGCATTGCTGGACGCCGCCAACCTGGTGATCCCGAATGAAACGGCAGGTTGTCAGGATTTTCTTGCGCAATATCCACAAACCCTGGTTGAACCGGACCCGGCGACGCTGACGGTGTCACTGGTGGTACCCACCGAGGCGCTGCGCCCCATACAACAGGATATCTCGGGGTACGAAACCGGCGGGTTTGCCGGGCTGCTCAACTACGACCTCAGTGGTTTCTACAACCGCTTCGGCGATGACGCCAGCCGCTTTGGCTCGGCCAACACCGAGGTGGGGTTCAATGCCGGCGATTGGATCGTGCGCAGCCGCCAAGTACAGACCTGGCAGGATGGCCTGTCACGCAGCACCCACTTGCAAGCCTATGCCCAACGCACCTTTGCCAGCCACCAGGCGGTGCTGCAGGCTGGGCAAATCAACCTGTATAACCCGGTACTGTCCGGCGCGCAGATCACCGGGGTGCAGGTGCTTACCGAGCACGCCCTTCAAGAACAGGGCCAGGGTGCGCGGATCCAGGGCATTGCCAACAGCCCTGCCCAGGTGGAGGTACGACAGAACGGAGCGTTGATTCACTCCACCGTCGTGCCCGCTGGTCCCTTTACCCTGACCGATGTACGTCGCTTGAATACGCGCTCGGACGTGGAGGTCACGGTCAAGGAAAGCGCTGGCGGTGAGCGGCGCTTCACCGTGCCGGCGGCCATGCTCGGCCTTGGGTTGCCAGCACCGGGTTACTCCGTGGCGGCGGGTCGGGTGCGTAATGTGGGCGACGCCAAAGGCGCTGATCCGTGGGTGGTCAGTGGCGGCTGGACCGGTGCGCTGCACCCGCAGTTGACCCTGGGCACCGGTGTACTGGCAGCCAGCGATTACCGCTCGGTGGGCGCCAGCCTGGGCTGGTTGCCGTGGGTGGACAGCCAGATCCAACTGTCCACGCAGCTGTCCAACACCCAGGCGTGGGAAAAGGTTTCGGGCGTACAGACTGACCTTTCCTGGTCCCAGCGCCTGGGCGAGCAGTGGTCGATCAGCGTCGCCAATTCCTGGCGCAGCATCGGCTATCGCGAACTCGAAGAAAGCACGTATGAGCGTGGTGACAGCAACCGCGACTCTCGTTATCGCGACCAGCAAAGCCTCAACCTGGGCTGGTCGCATCCGCTGCTGGGTGCGTTCAGCGCCGGGGTTGCGCGCTCGGCCAACTTCGCTGGCGACAGCAGCAGCCGTGCGTTGGCCTCGTGGGGCACGAGTATCGGTGCTGTGTCACTGTCGGCCAGTGCCGAGTGGCAAATGGGCGGTAGCCAGCAACAGGACAACGCCGTGTACCTCAATATCAGCGTGCCGTTGGGCGAAAGTCGCCGGCTACGTAGCTGGGCGCGCAATTCCGGCGGTGAGAACCGCACCGGCCTGGGCCTCACCGAACAGATCGACGACCAACTCAGCTATCGCGTCAGCGCCGAACACGACAGCAGCGACCATCAAGTGGAAACCACGCTGGGCGTCTCGGTATTGCCGCGTTACAGCCAGCTCGATTTCAGCTACAGCCGCTCCGATGCCGAACGCTCCAGTTATCAAGGCGGCGCTCGCGGCGGTGTGGTGATACATGGCGACGGCGTAACTTTTTCACCCTACCCGGTGCGCGACACCTTTGCCCTGGCGTCGGTCGGCGATATGAGTGGCATCAAGCTCAGCACCCCCAGCGGCGCGGTATGGACCGACTGGCAAGGCCAGGCCGTGGTGCCGCAAGTCACCGCCTACGGGCGCAGCCCAGTGGAAGTGCAGACACGTTCACTGCCGCGCAATGCCGACATCCACAATGGCCTGGCGATGATCTCGGCCGGACGCGGCGCTGTTGACCGAGTGGAATTTGGCATCAGCTTGACCCGTCGCATATTGCTCACCGTCAGCACCGACCAGGGTAAACCTCTGCCTGCCGGAGCCTCAGTCAGCAGCGCCAGCGGCGAGTTCGTCACCTTGGTGCAAGACGGCAGCCAGGTGTTTCTACCCAACGTGCTGGACCAATCGACGCTGTGGATAACCATGCCCGATGGCGGTCGATGCGAATTGCGTTACTCACTTCCGGAAAAAGCCGACCCCACGGTGTACTTCGAAACTGCTCCCGCGCGTTGCCACGCGCCTTGAGGATCCCCGTCATGCCCTTCGCAACGTGTATGCGCCAACTGTGCCTGTGGTTATTGATCGGCGGTGCCGGCACCGCCCACGCCTTGGAAGAATGCCAACTGAATGTCAGCGAACCCCTGATCGATTTCGGCTTGATGAGCCGCCTGGCACAAAGCGACAGTGCACTGGAACGCTTGCTTGGCGAGCGGCGCCTGAGCGTGACCATCAACTGTCCGCAAGCGCAAGATTTGAGCCTGTTCTATCGCGCACTGGCCGCTAGCCCGCAGCGCCTGCAATTTACCCCGCATGGCAGCTATGCCATCGAAGCCGGCAACGCCGTGCTCGATGGTCGCGCCGTAAAGTTGGGGCTGCTACCTGCTGCGGGCCAGGCGCCCGTGGCCAATGGCACGGAGCTGGAATGGCGCTCCGGCCATGGCGTCGCGCCGGTCGAACACGGTGCGGTGCTCAGGGGCAACACCCTGTCGTTGCAACTGACGCTGCGCGCCTGGGCCGACCCCGCTGCCACTCAAGTGCGCGACAACACCACCTGGGAAGTTTCCGGGATGGTGTACAGCGCACAAAACGGACGCTACCGGGAACTGACCGTGCGCGCGCACTTTGCGCCCATCGCCTGCCTGCCGACATTATCCGACCACGGCGTGGTGGACTACGGCACCCTGTATGCCAAAGACCTCAACGCCACCACTGAAACACCGCTGCCCATGCGCACACTGCGCCTGAGTGTGACCTGCGATGCGCCGATCCGCTTTGCTCTGCACATGAAAGACAATCGCGACGGTTCAGCCACGGGCGGTACCGATGAAACCGCGTATGGATTGGACCTGGATGCCAGTCGCAACAAAATCGGGCGGTTTTACCTGACTATCGACCCGGCCGAATTCAGCGCCGACACCTTCCCCGCGCTGTACCGCACCGACTCCACCAGCAACGGCGTGGCATGGAGCAGTTCCACCGCACGGCAAATCCCCATGGCCGCCAACAGCCTGCTGGGGTTTACCGACACGATGGGGGTCACCACCGGCCCGGTCGCCATCCAGACCCTGACCGGCACGATGCGCCTCAAGTCTTACCTTGCCCCCATGCAAAGCCTGAATCTTCGCGAGGTGGTGCATATCAATGGTTCCGGCACTATCGAAATCGTCTACCCCTGACCCGTCACTATGAGGAACTCGTCCCGTGAAAACCCGCCTCTTTACCAGTCTGTTGCTGTTGACCAGCACGCCCTCTGTGCTAGCCGCCTCGGCGGTGGACCTGAGTGTCAAAGGCCTGATCACTCCCTCCGCCTGCATGCCGCAGTTCCCCGGCGGTGCCCTGATTGACTACGGCAAGATTGCCCAACAGGACTTGAACCTGGAGACTGCTACGCGTCTGCCCGTCAAGACCTTGACCGTCGGCATCGCCTGCACGGGCACGGTTCGCTTTGCCCTGCGCATGCGCGACAACCGCGACGGCTCGGCCATGGTCGACAGCGAGATTTACTACGGCCTGGGGTTCGATGTCAGCGGCAACCGCCTGGGGGTCTACTCCATGACCTTCGACCCACGACAGACCCAGGCCGGCAACATTGCGCAGATCTACGGCACCGAGTCCACTACCGGGGGCCTGGCGTGGCGCACGTCCAACCTCAACCCCATCGACATCGGCTCCAGGAGCTACCTGGGTTTTACCGACGTAGAGGGTAGTGTCAGCGGCCCCGCGGCCATCGGTTTAATGCTGAGCACCGTCACCGTGCAGACGGTGATCAATGCTCGACAAAACCTGGACCTGAGCGTGGAAACCCCGCTCGACGGTTCAGCCACTCTGGAAGTGGTTTACCTCTAGAGCTTCTCGCTGGTGACCTGTACGTAGCACGCACGACCGGCGCCCAGGCCCGCGACAATCGCGCCCAGGCCGATCACCGCGAAGATCCAGCCGATAGCCGCCCAGCCGCCGGTCCAGTCGTGCACCAGGCCAACCGCAAACGGGCCCATTGACGCCAGGGTGTAACCGATCCCCTGGGCCATGCTCGACAGGTTGGCGGCGACGTGAGCGTCACGCGAGCGCAGCACGATCAAAGTCAGCGCCAGGCTGAAGGTGCCGCCCTGCCCCAGACCGAGCAGAATCGCCCAGCCCCATAAACCGTCCAGCGGCGCATACAGGCAACCGAACAGGCCGCCGAGGGTCAGCAGCATCACCACCACAATCGCCAGGCGCTGGTCCTTGCCTCGGGTGGCCAACCACGGTGCGGCCAGGGAACTGAGCAGTTGCACAATGATGGAGCCTGAGAGCGCCAACCCGGCTTCGGTAGCACTCAGGCCACGTCCGATCAGGATTGACGGCAACCAGCCAAACACAATGTAGGCCAGGGACGATTGCAGGCCCATGTACAAAGTCACCTGCCAGGCGAGCGGGTCACGCAGCAAGCCCCTGACCCGGTAAGCCACCTGATGGGCACCGTGCTTTTGCCCCACTTGTGGCAACCAGAACAAGGCCGCCAGCAACGCCGGAATAACCCAGAACCCCAGGCCGATGGCCCAGCTGTCTGCGAAATATTGGCTCAGGGGCACCGTGGCTCCCGCAGCCAACGCAGCCCCTAGACACAACGCCATGGTGTAGACGCCGGTCATGGCACCCGCCTGCCTGGCAAAATCGCGCTTGACGATGCCCGGCAGCAACACGCCAATGATGCCAATACTCGCACCGGCAATCAGGCTGCCGGCGAACAGCCCCACTTCACCGAACGAACTGCGCAGGATAATTCCGGCGGCCAGGGTCAGCAGGATGCCCAGCACCACGCGCTCGGCGCCAAAACGTCTGGCCAGGATCGGCGCAGTGGGCGCGAACAGGCCCAGGCACAAGACCGGCAAAGTAGTCAGCAACCCGGCCTTGGCCGCAGATAACCCAAGGCTGCTGGAGACTTCAGCCAGCAGTGGCGACATGCTCGACAGCGCCGGCCGCAGGTTCAACGCCACCAGTACCAGGCCCAGTAGCAGGAGCCACGGACGAACCACCCGCGGATGGGCCTGCTGGACGGCCTCGTCATCGGCTTCGGCGTCGATCAACAGTTCTTCGAGTTCAGTCGTACGTTTGGCTTCAAGGTTCATTGATCAACTGCCGGCAGAGGGATTTGGCACGTTCGCGGTCTTGGTTTCTACCGCGTCGAGCAAGGCGATATGCAGGTCGAATACAGCCTGGCGACGCGGTGAGATGTTCAGGGCCTGACGTAACTGGGCGCCGACGAGGCTATTCGCAGTTGCCTGCAAAGGCAACGCACCAGAGTGCCTGGATTAGCAAAAGAAGCAGTAGAGTGGCTAGGCCAGGGTATTTGCGCAGGTTTACTCATATCCTCAACACGGGAGCCAGAGGCGCTCAAGGCTTGCTAGCCGACAAACAATAAACCCGGCACCAGGCCGGGTTTATGTGTTCAACCATCGATCAATGCAGTATCTGGCTCAAGAACAACTTGGTCCGGTCATTCTGCGGGTTGTCGAAGAAGTCATTCGGCGCCGCCTGCTCCACGATCTCGCCCTTGTCCATGAAGATCACGCGGTTGGCCACGGTGCGCGCAAAGCCCATTTCGTGAGTCACGCACAACATGGTCATGCCGTCTTCGGCCAGGCCAATCATGGTGTCCAGAACCTCTTTCACCATTTCCGGGTCGAGTGCCGAGGTCGGCTCGTCGAACAGCATGATTTTCGGTTTCATGCACAAGGCACGGGCGATGGCCACACGCTGTTGCTGGCCGCCGGACAGTTGCCCCGGAAACTTGTGGGCCTGCTCTGGAATGCGTACGCGCTCAAGGTAGTGCATGGCAATTTCCTCGGCCTTGCGCTTGGGCATCTTGCGCACCCACATCGGCGCCAGCGTGCAGTTTTGCAGGATGGTCAGGTGTGGGAACAGATTGAAGTGCTGGAACACCATGCCCACTTCACGGCGGATCGCTTCGATCTGCTTGAGGTCGTTGGTCAACTCCACGCCATCGACCACGATGCGGCCTTGCTGGTGCTCTTCCAGGCGGTTGAGGCAGCGAATGGTGGTGGACTTGCCCGAGCCCGACGGCCCGCACAGCACAATGCGCTCGCCCTGCTTGACGTTGAGGTTGATGTCTTTCAACACGTGGAACTGGCCATACCACTTGTTGACGCCCTGCATCTGAATAATGCCTTCAGGGCTCACCGGCTGCTTGATTGCTTGGCTCATTAAAACAACTCCTAACGCTTGTGGCCGGTGTCGAGCTTGCGTTCCAGATGCATGGAATAGCGCGACATACCAAAACAGAAAATCCAGAACACCAGGGCGGCGAACACGTAGCCTTCAGTGGCCATGCCCAGCCATTTGGGGTCGGCGGCGGCTTGCTTGACGCTGTTGAGCAGGTCGAACAGGCCGATGATGATCACAAGGCTGGTGTCCTTGAACAGTGCGATGAACGTATTGACGATGCCCGGTATCACCATCTTCAAGGCTTGCGGCAGGATCACCAGGCCCATGCTGCGCCAGTAACCCAGGCCCATCGCCGCAGCCGCTTCGTATTGCCCCTTGGGGATCGCCTGCAAGCCACCGCGCACCACTTCTGCCACATAGGCCGACTGAAACAGAATCACGCCGATCAGGGCACGCAACAACTTGTCGAAGTTCATGCCCTCGGGCAGAAACAACGGCAACATCACCGATGACATGAACAGCACCGTGATCAACGGCACGCCGCGCCAGAACTCGATGAAGGTCACGCAAACCACCCGAATCGCCGGCATGTTCGAACGCCTGCCCAACGCCAGCACAATGCCCAACGGCAAGGCGCCGGCGATGCCCACCGTGGCGATCACCAGGGTCAGCATCAAGCCGCCCCATTGGCTGGTCGCCACGTTGCTCAGCCCGAACACGCCGCCATGCAGCAAGCAGTAGGCGATGATCGGGTACAGCAGCAAAAAGCCCAGGCCGTAGATCGCCTTGCGTGGAAAACGCGAGATGAACAACGGCGCCACGCCAACGATGGCCAGCCATACCGTCATGTCCACGCGCCAGCGCAGGTCGACGGGGTAATAGCCATACATGAACTGCCCGAAGCGCTGCTGGATGAACACCCAGCAGGCGCCCTCTTTGGTGCAATCGGCGCGCGTGGTGCCGACCCAGTTGGCATCCAGAATCGCCCAATGCAAAATCGGCGGCACCACCAGGTACACCAGGTAGATCGCCAGCAAAGTCAGCAGCGTGTTGAGCCAGCTTGAGAACAGATTGGCGCGCATCCAGGCCACCGGCCCGAAGACTTTGCCCGGGGGTGGCATATCAGGTTTGAACGTATGCGTAGTCATGGGCGTCTCCTCACCGCTCGATCAGCGCAATGCGCTTGTTGTACCAGTTCATCAGCAGGGAAATGCTGATGCTGATCGCCAGGTACACGCTCATGGTGATGGCAATGACTTCGATGGCCTGGCCGGTCTGATTGAGCACCGTGCCGGCAAACAGCGAAACCATTTCCGGGTAACCGATACCGGCGGCCAACGAGGAGTTTTTCGCCAGGTTCAGGTATTGGCTGGTCAACGGGGGAATGATCACGCGCAAGGCTTGCGGGATGATGACCTTGCGTAGCGTCGGCCCCGGGCGCAGGCCCAGCGAGCGTGCCGCTTCAGTCTGGCCATGGCTGACGGACTTGATGCCAGAACGCACGATCTCCGCAATGAAGGCCGCCGTGTACACGGTCAGGGCCAGGGTCAATGCCAGCAGTTCCGGAATCAGTACCCAGCCGCCGACGAAGTTGAAGCCTGCAAGCCTGGGCATTTCCCAATGCAGCGGTGCGCCGAAGGTCAACCCGCACAACGTCGGGATCACAATCAATAGCGCCAGGCCCGTCCAGAATTTATGGAACGGTACGCCTGTCGCTTCAAAGCGCTTGTTGGCCCAGCGGGTCATCAGCACGATAGCCACGATAGCGACCACCACGCTGGCGACAAACGGCCAGAACCCATCGGCCGCCAGCGCCGCCGGCATGTTCAGGCCACGACTGCTGACGAAGAACATGTCACCGAAGTTATGGCTGTTGCGCGGCCCCGGCATGGTCAGGAACACCGCGAAATACCAGAACAGGATTTGCAGCAACGGCGGGATATTGCGAAAGACTTCCACATAGACCGTCGCCAGCTTGTTGATCATCCAGTTGGGCGACAGGCGCGCCACGCCGATGATGAAACCGAGCAGGGTTGCCAGCACCACACCAATGACGGTCACCAGCAAGGTATTGAGCAAGCCGATCACAAACACCCGGGCATAGCTGTCCGATTCGGTGTAGTCGATCAAATGCTGCGCGATGCCAAAGCCGGCACTGCGCTCAAGAAAGTCGAAACCGGAGGTGATGCCCCGGTGTTGCAGGTTGGTCTGGGTGTTGTGAAACAGGTACCAGCCCAGCGAGACCACCGCCACAATGGTGATGATCTGGAAGAGCCACGCGCGCACTTTGGGATCGCTGAAGCTGAGCTTCTGCTTGGGTGCGCCGATGAGATTTTGCATGGAATGCCCCGCAAGGAATGGAACAGAACATCACCCGGCGGTTGGCCCACCGGGTGATAGAACCATCAGCGATCAGCGCACAGGAGGTGCGTACTGGATACCGCCGTTGTTCCACAGCGCGTTCAGGCCACGGTCGATTTCCAGCGGCGTGCTCTTGCCCAGGTTGCGCTCGAACATTTCGCCGTAGTTACCCACTTGCTTGACGATCTGTACGACCCAATCCTTCTTCACTTTCAGGTCTTTGCCGTATTCGCCATCGGCACCGAGCAGACGCGCAACGTCCGGGTTCTTGGTGGACTTGGCTTCGGCCTCGACGTTCTTGGAGGTCACACCGGCCTCTTCAGCGTTGAGCATGGCGTAGCCCACCCAGCGCACGATGGCCAGCCACTCGTCGTCGCCGTTACGCACCACCGGGCCCAGTGGTTCCTTGGAAATGGTTTCCGGCAGCACCACGTAGTCTTTCGGCGCCGCCAGCTTGCTGCGCTGGGCGAACAGTTGCGACTTGTCGGAAGTCAGCACGTCGCAACGCCCGGACTCCAGCGACTTGGCGCTTTCATCAGAAGTGTCGAAGGTGATCGGGGTGTACTTGAGGTTGTTGGCGCGGAAGTAATCGGAAACGTTCAGCTCAGTGGTAGTACCCGCCTGGATGCAGATGGTCGCGCCGTCCAGTTCCTTGGCACTTTTCACGCCGAGCTTGTTGTTGACCAGAAAGCCGATGCCGTCGTAGTAGGTGATGAAGCCCGGGAATTTCAGGCCCATGCCCGCATCGCGGGAACTGGTCATGGTGGTGTTGCGCGACAGGATGTCGACTTCGCCCGATTGCAGCGCGGTGAAACGCTCCTTGGCGTTCAACTGGCTGAACTTGACCTTGGTGGCGTCACCAAAAACCGCAGCAGCCACAGCGCGGCAGTAGTCAGCGTCAATCCCGAGGATCTTGCCGCTGGCATCCGGCACCGAGAAACCCGGCAAACCGTCACTTACGCCGCATTGCACAAAGCCTTTTTTCTGCACGGCATCCAGAGTGGCGCCCGCCTGGGCGAAACCACTGACACCCAGTACAGCCGCCGCGGTGACGATGGCCAGGGTGGACTTCAATACCTTCATTACATACCTCCAGTTGCTCTTGTTGTGTCCAAGCTCCAACCTCAGCGCACCCTTATGAGGCGATATCGACCCGTGTTGGCTTTTTTTGGGGTCAAGCAGCATGAGGTTTTTGCGGTAATTCCAGTTGCTTTCCCACCGGCGGCAGTCACTGATAGTGTTACCGCCCTGGGAGAGTTCTGACATCGACCTACACATAGCAAGGCGCGTACCAGAGTGCTGGCCGAGTCGCTGCCCGTCCTGTTCAGTGGTAAAAGATTCAACCTTGCGACATTCTCTTAACAGATCAACCTGTCGCGCACCGTCCCGATGCCCCCAATCCAAGCGTGCGCACATATATGGAGCAGACATGACCGACCCCTTGATTCTTCAGCCCGCCAAGCCCGCAGACGCCTGCGTTATCTGGTTGCATGGCCTGGGTGCCGATCGCTACGACTTCCTGCCGGTGGCCGAGGCGCTGCAGGAAAGCTTGCTGACCACCCGCTTCGTTTTGCCCCAGGCGCCCACTCGTCCGGTGACCATCAACGGCGGTTATGAGATGCCGAGCTGGTACGACATCAAGGCCATGAGCCCGGCGCGTTCGATCAGCCTGGAAGAACTGGAAACCTCGGCCAAAATGGTCACGGATTTGATCGAGGCACAAAAGAGAACCGGAATAGACGCTTCGCGAATTTTTCTCGCGGGTTTTTCCCAGGGTGGCGCAGTGGTTTTCCACACGGCGTTCAAACACTCGGAGGGTCCATTGGGTGGCGTAATTGCCCTCTCCACGTATGCACCGACCTTTGACGATGAGCTGGAGTTGTCCGCCAGCCAGCAACGCATTCCCGCCCTCTGCCTGCATGGCCAGTACGACGACGTCGTCCAGAACGCCATGGGTCGTAGCGCCTACGAGCATTTAAAGAGCCGTGGTGTCACCGTGACATGGCAGGAATACCCAATGGGCCACGAAGTGTTACCCGAAGAGATACGCGATATCGGCACCTGGCTGGCTGAACGCCTGCGCTGAAACCCGCGTTTATGTAGCCGTATGACAGACGCACTACGCCGCGCCCGATTCTTGCATTACACTGGCCGGCGTACATTCCTTAACCAATTAATGAGATGACCGTGCTCAAAGCACTCAAGAAGATGTTCGGCAAAAGCGAGGCTGAGCCGCTCGCGCCTGTTCCCAGTGCTCCTGCCCCCAAGCCCGGCAACCGCAATGACGGTCCACAGCCTGGCCGGACTACGCCTGCCGCCTCACCGAAAAAACCCACGGTGACGCCGCCTGAACAGGTAACGCCTGCTGAGGCCGCCCCAGCACCTGCGGCCAAACCTCGTCGCGAGCGCGCGCCCAAGCCGCCGGTGACCCCGTGGAGACTCGAAGACTTCGTCGTCGAGCCCCAGGAAGGCAAAACCCGCTTCCACGACTTCAAGCTGGCCCCGGAACTGATGCACGCCATCCAGGACCTGGGTTTCCCGTACTGCACGCCGATCCAGGCGCAGGTGCTGGGCTTCACCCTGGCCGGCAAAGACGCCATCGGCCGCGCCCAGACCGGTACCGGCAAGACCGCCGCGTTCCTGATCTCGATCATCACCCAGCTGCTGCAAACGCCGCCGCCCAAGGAACGCTACATGGGTGAACCGCGCGCCCTGATCATCGCCCCTACCCGGGAGCTGGTGGTGCAGATCGCCAAGGACGCCGCCGACCTGACCAAGTACACCGGCCTCAATGTCATGACATTTGTCGGCGGCATGGACTTCGACAAGCAGCTCAAGCACCTCGAAGCCCGTCACTGCGACATCCTGGTCGCCACTCCAGGCCGCCTGCTGGACTTCAACCAGCGCGGCGACGTGCATCTGGATATGGTCGAAGTGATGGTGCTGGACGAAGCCGACCGGATGCTCGACATGGGCTTTATCCCGCAAGTACGCCAGATCATTCGCCAGACGCCGCCGAAAACCGAGCGCCAGACTCTGCTGTTCTCCGCGACCTTCACCGAAGACGTGATGAACCTCGCCAAACAGTGGACCACCGACCCGTCGATCGTCGAGATCGAGGCGCTGAACGTTGCCAGTGAAAACGTCGAGCAACATATCTACGCCGTGGCCGGTGCCGACAAGTACAAGCTGCTCTACAACCTGGTCAACGACAATGGCTGGGAACGCGTGATGGTCTTTGCCAACCGCAAGGACGAAGTGCGCCGCATCGAAGAACGCCTGGTGCGCGACGGCGTCAATGCTGCGCAACTGTCGGGCGATGTGCCGCAGCACAAGCGCATCAAAACCCTGGAAGGCTTCCGCGAAGGCAAGATCCGCGTGCTGGTGGCCACCGACGTGGCCGGTCGCGGTATTCACATCGACGGCATCAGCCACGTGATCAACTTCACCCTGCCGGAAGTGCCGGACGACTATGTGCACCGCATTGGCCGTACCGGCCGTGCCGGGGCGGCGGGTGTGTCGATCAGCTTTGCCGGGGAAGATGACTCGTATCAGTTGCCGTCGATCGAGACGCTGCTGGGGCGCAAGATCAGCTGTGAGACGCCGCCGACGCATTTGCTGCGTCCTGTAGAACGCAAGCGACCGTAAGGTTGAACCAATGCCAGTCAGCGAGCCTGACTGGCATTTTTTATGCGCCCACTGCCTTGTCCAGATCAGTCACTATCGCCCAGGTCACTCCAGACAGGCTGACGAATACGCATGGCCTCTTTTCGAAATTCCCCATAGAACTGAAAACTGCTCCCCGGCATGTCTGCCAGCCCCAGGCTTATGGGGCGCGGCTGTGGTTGCTGCTGGCGCTGTGACTGCTCGTCGTCGGCCGACGGCTGAGCTTGCAGGCTCTTGGTTCGCGCATCCAAGCCACGACCGAAGTTAGTCCACCGGAGTACCGCGCGGGTAGCACCGAATAGTTGACTGGCAGTGGTTACCCTGGCTGGCACAGCGAGCGAGTAGGATAACCCTGCCGCGTTCTTGCCGGCCGCAACGAGCCCGCTGCCCAATTGACTGGAAAGTAAGCCCGTGGTTTTTTCGGAGGCCGAGGACGCCGCGCTTTTGAAAGCGATAATCCCAGCATTGACAGAGATCGAGACCGCGGCAACGACGCCTACCGTAGAAAACCCGAAAGATGCCCATCCAAGGTTCTTGATGTGCTGCGAACGATCCCACCCCATTTGCTTGTCGACGGCCTCGATACTCAGCCCTGTAATCCCCAGCGTGCCGCCTACCGAGCTAGAGCCCGTAGCGATGACGCCCAGAATATTTGCCGCCTTTACCGCCCCTTTAGCGAGCGCCGCCGCCATCCCGACCACTGCAACCTTGAACGCCACCACCGATAAGGCCAGCGCAATCCCGGTCAGCACCCAAGACAGCCACTTTGGAAAAAGCCCACTCGGGTCGATGAGGTTGATCGGGTTACCAGCGCAGTAGGCGTAGCTGTTAATCCCACCCTCATCAAAAGGCGCCAATGGATCAGCCGAAAAGAACACCATCAAGCCCGGGTCGTAGGCACGCGCACCCAAATGGTAAAGGCCTGCCGCCGCATCCAGACGCTCGCCGTTAAACGCCGGCAGTTGCAGATCCGCCATCGATCGCACACTGCCGTCCTGCGGCACAACCTGGCCCTCGCCATACGGCGCGTAATGACGCTGCACAGGCGCTTGCCCAGGTTCCACCACGCCGCGCACGGTACCGGCCCCGTCATTCAGATGCAGCTGCGGCCCCTCGACGCCACCGGTACGCGCCTGCACTTGGCCCCCGACGTTGAAGTAACGCAGTTTTCTACTGCCCTGCACCAACCTATCCAGATGATCCCCCGCATAGACCATGACCACCGGTGATTCATTGTCACGTGTCGCCACGACTTGTCGAGACTCGGCATCGTACTGGTAGCTGCACTGCAGGGAACCTTCCTGCACGCAGGTCAACTGGTCATAGCCGTTGTAGGTGTAAGTTCGCCCTGCTGGCCCCCCGGTCAAATTACCCGCCGCATCATAGGTCAGGGCATCATCCTGCAACGGGTTGGAGTGGGTCACACGGGTCAGGCGCGTGGGGTCTGCGTCGGTGAAAAACCGCTCGCTGATGTCCTGCGCGCCGTCAGCGAAAGTCGTCACGACGTGCGTGATGTTATCCAGGCTGTCGAAGCAAAATTGCTGCCCAACGATGTCGCGCCCCAGCGAGTCCTGGGGATGTTCACGCCCCTCGCATTTGTAAGTCTTGAGCCGCAGGAAGGCGTCATAGGTGAAGGTCTCCCCCATCACCAATTCAGAGGCTGCGTCACGCACGATGCGACTGGCCAGCAGGCTGTTGGGATGATAAGTGCTGCTGATGATGTGTAGCAGCACGCCATTGTGCAAAAAGCGCCGCTGCGCCTCCCGCCCCAAGGGGTCGTAGCTCACCTGCGTGACCACCTCGGTATCGGCGTAGCGAGTGGTCAGTACGTCAGGTCGCGCAAACATGTCATAGCGCTGTTCAATGACTACCGTCCCAGCAGTCATCGTGCAAACCCTGCCCATGGAGTCATATTCAAACTCGCTACGCTGCCCATCATCCGAGATGTGTTGCAACATACGCCCGCCGATTGAATAACCATACTGCGTGACCAGTGCCATACCGAGGACCGTTTGTATCTCTTTTTCCGGGTAGCCGTTCACATCATGGAACAACTCATGTTTGAGCGTGCCACTCTCTGAATAGGTCGGCTGACCACTGACCGGATCATGCCGGTACTGCCTATCCGTGTGCCCCGACATTTTGACCGTGCTCGGGGTGCCCAACTCCTTGTCGTAGGTCCATTGCTGACGGTGCCCACTGCCCGAGACCACGGCGACAGGTTCGGTCCAGTTTGTCTCATAGTGCCAAGTGGTGGCGGGTGCCGTGCCCCTGGACTGAGCAGTCAAACGCCCCAGGCTGTCGTAGGTGCGCGACCCCACCTGTTTGCCATCGATACTGATTGAACTGGGCAGCGACTCGCTGGTTCCACGCGCGTAGGCCACCGTGCGCAGCCGCGCAGGGCTGCCATCCGAAGGCGTGTGGAGGGTGGTCAATATGCGGTCGAACAGGTCGTAGGTGTAATCGATGCGATGCTTGTCCACGTCCACGCGTGACAGGCAGCGCCCCAGGCCGTCATAGAGGCATGACTGCACTTCGGTAATCTGCCCGAGGGCGTCCACCTGGTTCACCAGGAACGGCTGATGATGAGCATTCAGATAGGTTTCCAGGCGCTCGCCGCCTTCGACCCCCGTTACACGCAGGTGCAGCCTTGGGTCATATTCATCGATCGCCACGCTGCCATCGGCACGGCTTACACGGCAGGCGTTGCCCCACGCGTTATAAGCGTAGCGCGTGGTCAATACACGCTCGCCATCCGGCAGATAATCAATATGAGTCCGTTCCACCGTTTGCCCAAGGGCGTCATAGCGCCAAGTCCCGAGGGGCTGCTCCTTTGCACCGTTTTCCAGCAACAACGCCTCGGCGACCGGCCGCCCCGCCCCGTCGAAGTAAGTGACGGTACTGCGGCCTTGTGCATCAGTCATCACCAAATGAGCGCGTTTCGTTGGCGCTGCATAGTGATAAACAAAACTACGACTGGCCTGCTGCGGCTCACCTGGCGAAGCGGTTTGCGCCGTCAATCGTCCTGCAACATCGTACGCGGTGACCAGCGTTGCCCCTCCATCCCGGCTCATCAACAGTAGGCGCCTGTCGACCAGAGAGTGCGTGCGCACTGATTCCAGCCAGTGGCCCTCACGCCCCAACAGCCGACAGGTTTCGCTAAGCGTGTCGCCTGTGACGGTGTAACTGTAATTGCTGACTAACACCTGGCCATCAACGGTAGACGTGGTGCTTTTCAACCGGCCAGCCAGCTCGGCAGGCGCGTCGTAGTAGGTTTGCTGTGTGCTGAATGCGCCAGCCTGAGTGACCGACTCCGGCATGACAAAATAGCTGTTATCCGTATGCTGCACACGGGTATGGGTGTACTCGGTGAATCGGACGGCAGGCGTGCCCCCGGCGGGGATAAGACGCTCTTGCTTGACATAGCGCGGGAACAAATCATGGGGGTCGGCCGGACACTTACCCAGTTCTCCGTCTTTGGAGTAATAACTGTATTCAATGCGCACCCCGGAGTCCTCGGTACGGCTTAGCTCGTTACCGTAGTCGTCAGTCTCAATCTCGACCTTTACCACCCGCTCCGCGCCTCCCGCCACCAGCGCATAACTGGTCGTGATAACGCGGGGTAGCTGGAGGTTGGGAGGCTGCGCCGGAAAGAGCCCTGGGCACACGTTATATTCAATGGTCCTGGTAGTCCGGGTGCCTTCGCGCAGGACCTGCTCCTCGGTCAGCAGGTGGAATTTGTTGTAAGTGGTACGCGTAACGCTCAGCGTTGTCTTACTGGTTATGTCATCGATGCGGGTCTCTTCCGTCCAATAGTTGTAGTCACTGCCTATGAGGTACAGATTATCCTCGCCCTCACGAAAACCGCCTGAAAAGGGATAGCCGGTGAAATTCCTGCCCGGGCTGTAACTATAGGTACGTGACATGCCGGGCTGGCCGGCAGCGGGTGTCTGGACCCAACTGGTGACGCGGGGGATGTGTTGACCATTGGCATACTGATGGCCGTTTTCAGCATAGTTGATCAACTCATCACCCCCCATCGGTGGGCGCACCCGGCGGATCGCAATCATGCCGTTGCGAAAAGCTTGTCCGTACTCCAATACATAGTTTGCACTGGGAGGCGACTCGCGACTGTCATAAGGGGCGGTGAAACCGGTCAGTCGACCATTCGACTGAGTGAAGGCGATACGCGCATAACGTCCTCCGTCGACTCGCGTATCACTACGTACCAAGCGCCCGTTGGAGTAGGTCAACAACAGCAGCACTTGCTGATCATGATCCAGAATACGCTCAAGAGAACCACCCGGCGCGTACTCCCACTTCAGACGCTCACCGTTTTCAAACTGGATAGCATCAATACGATAGGGCGTGGTGCTGCCCGTACGCTTCAATATCTCGACGGTACCGTCCTTGTAAATCACATGAAGCGTCGTGGCATCCGGTCGTTTGACTACCAGGTCCTTAAGCTTGCGGTCCTTGATCAGCAGCGTTCCTCCAACTGGGGGCAGGCTTTGGGTTTTAAATTGTTCGCCGGTGAGCAGTGTGAGCCGCGAAAGGGTGCTGTCAAACTCGGTGTTGCTGATGCTCCAACTGGTTCCATAAACACCCACTTTGTTATTCAGCATGGAGAATGACAGCGCGATCGTTCTACTGATCTCCAGCGGGCCTTGCGGGTACAAGGTGGCCAACTGAATTCGACAACCGTATTGGCCGGTGCGTGGGTCTACTGCGCCGCCGAAGTAAGAGCGGAAATTAAAGGCTTGAGAGTAAACATCCATATCTGACTCCGACACTTAACGTAGAATCCAGAATGAGAGAAAGCAAAAACCCACAACACTCTAAACATCCGTCAAACCAAGCTTATCTCCGTCATATAATTGCTCAATTCGAAAAACATGTTCGCATCCGTAATTATCCCACAAGCGCCAAACACTATTATTATCCCTGCTACCCGTTATATTATATTCCCCACAAAAACGAACAGCTCGCATTATTGTCGATCGCCGATTGAACCTGACAGAATCTCCGGATGGATTGGGGTGTCCGCTAAAAATATCCCCTATCAAAACTGAAGCATTAACAGTATCTTTATTAATCACCACCCCGCCCTTTGCAAATGAACTTTGCTTGTTTCTTGTAAAATAGGAGGTGCGAAAATTCCATCCTTCAGCAGGAATTGACGCAGGGGAGTCAAGACCTCTATTTACAAGAAATCGCAAACCCGCCGGGGGTGTCCAATAATAAACATCGACATCACACAGATTATCACTATAAGCATCATTATCGACATACTCGACAAGCTGGCTCGTTGACAACGCATAGGGTAGTGTTGCGCGAATCGTTACATACGAGTCAAAGGCAACATCATCATCACTGTAGTTAGTGGTGTACGTCACCCCACCTAATTCGATTGACGCCATGAATCTGCGCTCTTCGATGGGCACACTCGGATCCACACGTAAATAGCGCTCTACGATCTCGACTTGTCGCTGAGCGTGCCCAGCCACGACCTCTGGTTTTTGATCCGGCCTTACCTCATCGATACGTGTACGCCATAGACCCGTATCGTAAATGTTCTTCTCCTTATCACAACTCCAACCTTCAGGAAGCGGCTCATTGACATTTGGCGAGTAGAGCGTAATGGTCAAGCTATTACGCTCCGCATCCGACAGCCTGGCAGGTATCCAATACCCACCAGCATCCAGTTGTTCAACAACAACCTCAACGACCACCTTGCATTGATGACGCCCATTGGCATACAGCTCATCGGTAACGGACCTGC